>NZ_AZUS01000006.1:0-299705 GCF_000527195.1 Streptomyces sp. CNH189 | reverse complement strand
GCTCGGCGACCGCGACGCCGTCCGCACCCCNATGCAGTGGACCCCGGACCGCAACGCCGGCTTCTCCTCCTCCGACCCCGGCCGCCTCTACCTGCCCACGATCATGGACCCGGTCTACGGCTACCAGGTCACCAACGTCGAAGCCTCCATGGCCTCACCGTCGTCGTTGCTGCACTGGACCCGCCGGATGATCGAGATCCGCAAGCAGAACAAGGCGTTCGGCCTCGGCTCCTACACCGAGCTGCCCTCCTCCAACCCCGCCGTCCTCGCCTTCCTCCGCGAGTACGAGGACGACCTGGTCCTGTGCGTCAACAACTTCTCCCGCTTCGCACAGCCCACCGAACTGGACCTCAGTGCCTTCGAGGGACGGCACCCGGTGGAGTTGTTCGGCGGGGTGCGTTTCCCGGCCGTGGGCGAACTGCCGTACCTGATGACCCTCGGGGGCCACGGCTTCTACTGGTTCCGGCTCCGCAAGGACGCCGCCTAGGTCCTGACGACAGGACCCGGAACCCCGCGCGGGGCGGTTTCCCCCGCCCCGCCCGGGGCACGCATGAGTAACACCCCGCCCACCGGCGGCGCCCCGCGGCGCGCCGACAGAGGGGAAAGGACGCGACGCCATGTCGGAAGCCGTCACACGCACTGTCACGACCCCGCCCGGCCTCCTTGCGTCACTGGATCCACTGTTGCGGGAGTGGCTGCCGAGACAGCGCTGGTTCGCGGGCAAGGGGCGCGCGGTCACCGGGTTCGGCCTGGTCGCGGCCACCGAGCTGCTGCCGCCCACCGCCAAGCTGGGCCTCTACCACCTGCTGGTGCGCGCCCACCAGCCGCTCCAGCCCGGCCACGGCGGACAGGAGCAGCCCGGTGACTGCTACCAGCTGTTCATAGGCGTGCGCGAGGCGCTGCCGCCCCGGCTGGCGCCCGCGCTGATCGGTCATGTGACGCGGGGCCCCCTGGCCGGACGGACGGTCTACGAGGCTCTGCACGACACCCGGCCCGCCGACCTGCTCCTGGAGGCCCTGCGCACCCAGGCCCGGATCGGCGGGCTTCGTTTCGAGCGGGATCCGCGCCAGGAGATCCGGCCCGGGCTGGTGCCGCGCCTGATGACCGTCGAGCAGTCGAACTCGTCGGTCGTCTACGGGGACACCTTCGTCCTGAAGCTGCTGCGCCGGGTGGTGCCCGGCGTCAACCCGGATCTGGAGCTGCCGCTGGCGCTGGCCCGCGAGGGCTGCCCCCGGGTGCCCCCGCCCACGGCGTGGATGGTCGCCGACGCGGAAGACACCGCCGGTCCCCCGCACGCGGCCGAGCCGTACGTGCTGGGCGTACTGCAGCCCTTCGTGCAGGGCGCCACGGACGGCTGGGAGCTGGCGCTGCGGGAGCTGGCCAAGGGGGAGGACTTCGTCGCGGAGGCCCGGGCCCTCGGGCGGGCCACCGCCGAGGTGCACACCGCGCTGGCGCGCACCCTGCCGACGGTCACCCTGGGCCACGCCCAGCTGCGCACTGTGGTCGACGGCATGACCGAGCGGCTGGAGACGGCCGTGCACGCGGTGCCGGCGCTGCGGCCGTACGCGGAGGGGCTGCGCTCCGCGTACACGGCGCTGGACGACCTGGCCTCCGAGGGCCGCGCCTGGACCGCCCAGCGGGTGCACGGCGACCTGCACCTCGGGCAGTGCCTGCGCTCCCCGGCCGGCACCTGGTCGCTGATCGACTTCGAGGGGGAGCCGGCCCGGCCGCTGGCCGAGCGCCGGATGCCGCAGCCGGTGGTGCGGGACGTGGCCGGCATGCTGCGGTCCTTCGACTACGCGGCGCGTTCCGTGGACCCGCCGCAGCCGGACTGGGCCACGCACTGCCGGGCCGCGTACTGCGCCGGATACGCCGAGGCCGCGGGCCGCGACCCGCGCACCGAGCCGGTGCTGCTGCGCGCGTACGAGACCGACAAGGCGGTCTACGAGGCGGTGTACGAGGCCCGCCATCGCCCCGACTGGCTGCCCGTACCGCTGGCCGCCCTGCGCCGGCTGGCGTCGTCCGACCCGACCTGACCCACCCGACCCGCGTCCAGGAGGCTTCGCCCGTGACCCCCCGCCCCGAGTCCAGCGGTTCGCATCCGGAGCAGCCGGCCGAGCAGCGGCGCACCGAGCCGCCGACGCCCGCGCGGAAGAAGCCGGCCGCGAAGAAACAGTCCGCGACGGCCGCGGCGAAGAAGTCCGCCGCGCGGAAGACGCCCGTGAAGAAGACGGCCGCCGCCGCGGCGAAGAGCGCCCCGGCGGCCAAGGCCACGGTCCAGAAGGCGGCCGGGAAGACGGCCGGGAAGACGGCAGAGAAGGCGGCAGAGAAGGCGGCCGGCAAGGCGCCGGCCGGCAAGAAGCCGTCTGCCGGGAGCCGCGTCAGGGACAGCGCGCGGACGGCACCGGCGCCCGTGCCGGAAGCGGCCGTGCGGCCCGCGCCGCCGGAGGCGGAGATCGCCGTGTCGCCCGCCGTGGACTCCGGTGACCGGGAGCGGCTGCTGGGCGGGTGGCACCACGCCCCGCACTCCGTGCTGGGCGCGCACCCGGTGCCGGGCGGGGTGGCCTTCCGGGCGTTCCGGCCGTACGCGCGGGCGGTGACCGTCGTCTCCGGGGGGATGTCCGTCGCCCTGCACGACGACGGCGACGGCTTCTTCTCGGGGCTGCTGCCGCTGCGCGAGGTCCCCGCGTACCGGCTGCTCGTCACGTACGAGGAGGCGGAGCTGGAGACGGAGGACGCCTACCGCTTCCTGCCCACGCTGGGCGAGCTGGACCTGCACCTGATCGGTGAGGGCCGGCACGAGGAGCTGTGGACGGTGCTGGGCGCGCACCCGACGACCCACCAGGGCGTGGCCGGCACCCGGTTCTCGGTGTGGGCGCCGAACGCGCGCGGGGTGCGGGTGGCGGGCTCCTTCAACTTCTGGGACGGCACCGCCTTCCCCATGCGGTCGCTGGGCTCGACCGGGGTGTGGGAGCTGTTCGTACCGGGGATCGGCGAGGGCGAGCTGTACAAGTTCGAGATCACCCGCCCCGACGGGTCGAAGACCCTGCGCGCCGACCCGATGGCGCGCCGTACCGAGGTGCCCCCGGCCACCTCGTCGATCGTGACGTCCTCGCATTACGAGTGGGGCGACACGGAGTGGCTGGAGCGGCGGGCGGAGCTGCCCGCGCACCGGGCGCCGTTCTCCGTGTACGAGGTGCACCTGGCGTCCTGGCGTCCGGGCCTCACCTACCGGCAGCTCGCCGAGCAGCTTCCCGCGTACGTCAAGGACCTCGGGTTCACGCACGTGGAGCTGATGCCGGTCGCCGAGCACCCCTTCGGCGGGTCCTGGGGCTACCAGGTCACCGGTTTCTACGCGCCGACGGCCCGGCTCGGCACCCCCGACGACTTCAAGTACCTGGTGGACGCGCTGCACCGGGCGGGCATCGGCGTGATCATGGACTGGGTGCCGGCGCACTTCCCACGCGACGAGTGGGCGCTGGCCGAGTTCGACGGCCGCCCGCTGTACGAGCACTCCGACCCGCTGCGCGCCGCGCACCCCGACTGGGGCACCCTGGAGTTCGACTTCGGGCGGCGCGAGGTGCGCAACTTCCTGGTGGCCAACGCCCTGTACTGGTGCGAGGAGTTCCACATCGACGGGCTGCGGGTCGACGCCGTCGCCTCGATGCTCTACCTCGACTACTCGCGCGAGCCCGGCGAATGGACGCCGAACGAGCACGGCGGCCGGGAGAACCTGGACGCGGTGGCCTTCCTGCAGGAGATGAACGCGACCGTGTACCGCAGGGTGCCGGGGGTCGTGACGATCGCGGAGGAGTCCACCGCCTGGGACGGCGTCACCCGGGCCACCCACCACCGCGGCCCCAGCGGCTTCGGCGGGCTCGGCTTCGGGCTGAAGTGGAACATGGGCTGGATGCACGACTCGCTGGAGTACATGAGCCACGAGCCGGTGCACCGCGCGTACCACCACGGCGAGATGACCTTCTCGATGGTGTACGCGTACAGCGAGAACTACGTGCTGCCGATCTCCCACGACGAGGTGGTGCACGGCAAGGGGTCCCTGGTGTCGAAGATGCCGGGCGACTGGTGGCGCCGGCGCGCCGACCTGCGCGCCTACCTCGGCTACATGTGGGCCCACCCGGGCAAGCAGCTCCTCTTCATGGGCCAGGAGTTCGCCCAGGGCGCCGAGTGGTTGGAGGCGCACGGCCCGGACTGGTGGCTGCTGGACCCGCACTACGGCGCGGAGGCCGACCACCGCGGGGTGCGCGACCTGGTACGTGACCTGAACACCGTCTACCGCTCCACCCCGGCGCTGTGGCAGTACGACACCGAGCCGTCCGGCTTCCGCTGGGTGACCGGGGACGCCGCCGACGACAACGTGGTCGCGTTCCTGCGGTACGACGCCGACGGCTCCCCGTTGCTCGCGGTGTGCCACTTCGCGCCGGTGGTCCGGCACGACTACCGGATCGGGGTCCCGGACGACGTGCCCGCCTGGCACGAGGTCCTGAACACCGACCAGGCCCGCTACGGCGGCGGTGGCGTCACCAACCCGGACCCGGTCAAGCCGGAGCCGCAGGGGTGGCACGGCCGGCCGGCGAGCATCCGGCTGACCCTGCCGCCCCTGGCGACGGTGTGGCTGCGCCCGGCGTGATCCGGACGAAAGGCTAGGCCAGGGCCTTCGCCAGCGGCTCCGGGAGCGGCTCGGTGTGCAGCACGCCGAGCCGCTGGGTGGCGCGGGTGAGCGCCACGTACAGGTCGCTGGTGCCGTAGCGGCCCGGCTCGACCACCAGCACCGAGTCGAACTCCAGACCCTTGGCCTGGCGCGGTTCCAGCAGCACCACCTGGTGGGTGAGGTCCGGCTCGGCGCCCGCGGTCACCCCGTCCAGGCGGGCGGCCAGGGCGCGGTGCAGCTCGCGCGGGGCGACGACCGCGAGGCGGCCCTCCTCGGGGGTGAGCTCCGCGACCGCCTCGGCGGTGGCGCCGGGCAGGTCGTCGGTGGCGCGGGCCCACGGCCGGACCCCGGTGGCGCGTACGGAGCTGGGCGGCTCGAACCCGGGGTGCTCGGCGCGCACCACGGCGGCGGCGACGTCCATGATCTCCGCGGGGGTGCGGTAGTTGACGCCGAGCCGGTGGTGCTCCCAGCGGTCCTCGACGTACGGGGTGAGGATGCCCTCCCAGGAGCCGACGCCGCCCGCCTCCGAGGTCTGCGCCGGGTCGCCGACGAGGGTCATCGACCGGGTGGGGCTGCGCCGCATGAGGAGCCGCCATGCCATCGGGCTGAGTTCCTGTGCCTCGTCCACGATGATGTGCCCGAACGCCCAGGTGCGGTCGGCGGCGGCGCGCTCGGCGGCGCTGCGGTGGTCGTCCTCCTCGTGCCGCTCGGCGAACCGCTCGGCGTCGATGATGTCGTGCGCGGACAGCACCTCGGAGGACTCCGGGTCGTCGTCCTCCTTGTCCTCGAACTCGAAGGTGCGGGAGGCGTACGAGACGTCCAGCACGCCCTGCGCGTAGGCGATCTGCCGCTGCCGCTCGCGTTCGGCGCGCTCGCGGGCGAGCCGGTCGTCCTCGCCGAGGAGTTCGGCGGCCTCGTCCAGCAGCGGCACGTCGGAGACGGTCCAGTGCCGGGTGACCGGGCGGCGGACCGCGGCGGCGTCCTCGTCGGGGAGGTAGCCCTCCGGGGCGGCGAGGAAGTCCGCGACCAGGCGCTGCGGGGTGACGCGCGGCCACAGCCGGTCGATCGCGGACCACACCTCGGGGTTCTCGGCGAGTTCGTCGCGGATCTGGGTGACGTCGCTCGGGTCGAGCAGGTTGGACCCGTCGTACGGGTCGGTGCCGATGCGCTCGGCGAGCATGTCGGTGAGGGTGTTGAGGATGTATCCCTCGAAGTGCTCACGGGCCACGTTGTGCGGCAGTTTCACGGCGCGGGTGCGTTCCCGGGCTACGTTCACCAGGCCGTCGTCGAGCATCAGGACCTCACGGTCGTGCTGGATCGCGACGACCGGGTCGGGCAGCGCCTGCCGGTCGCGTACGACCTCGGCGAGCACGTCCGCCATCTCCGCCCGTCCCTTGACGGCGGCGGCCTCCGGGGTGTCGGTGCGGGTGGTGCGCACCCCGGGGAAGAGCTCACCGACGGTCGCCAGCAGCACCCCGGTCTCGCCGAGACTCGGCAGCACCTCACCGATGTAGCCGAGGAACGCCGGGTTGGGGCCGACGATCAGGACGGCGCGGCGGGCCAGCAGCTCGCGGTGCTCGTACAGCAGGAAGGCGGCGCGGTGCAGGGCGACGGCGGTCTTGCCGGTGCCGGGGCCGCCCTCGACCACCATGACGCCCCGGTGCGGGGCGCGGATCATGCGGTCCTGGTCTGCCTGGATGGTGCGCACGATGTCGCCCATGCGGCCGGTGCGCGCGGAGTTCAACGCGGCGAGCAGCACGGCGTCGCCGGTGGGGTCCTCGTGGCCGGTGCGGGTCTCGTCGCCGAGATCGAGGATCTCGTCGTGCAGGTCCGTGACCCGGCGGCCCTCGGTGGCGATGTGCCGGCGGCGGCGCAGCCCCATCGGGGTGTGGCCGGTCGCCAGGTAGAACGGGCGCGCCACGCCGGCCCGCCAGTCGATGAGGACCGGGGTGCGTTCGGCGTCTTCGGCGCGCAGGCCGATGCGGCCGATGTGGTGGGTCTGCCCGGAGGTGAGGTCGATCCGGCCGAAGCAGAGGGAACCGTCCACCGCGTTGAGCGCGGCGAGCAGCCCTGAGCGCTCGGCGACCAGGATGTCCCGTTCCAGCCGGGCCTGCCGGGGGGTGTGGCCCTGGGCGAGGGCGTCCGCCACACCGGCCTCGGCGTCGCCGCGCAGGAGGTCCACCCGTGCGTACAGTCCGTCGATGAATTCCTGTTCCTGCCGCAATTCATCGTCCGGAAATTCGGTGTTTGACAATTCCGCTCCCGCCCGGATATACTGTGCTCACTGAACTTCTCCGCGACTTCCCATAACGAAGTCGCGAATTCACGAATATACGCAGAGAAAGCCCCCGGGCGCAATTGCCCGGGGGCTTTTCCGTGTCCGCGCGGCGCGAGGCCGCGGGCGTCAGAGCACGTCCCGCAGTTCCTCCCGCAGCCGCCGCTCCGCCCGCGCGCCCACCATCGACCGCAGGGGCTCGCCGTCCCGGAAGACCATGAAGGTCGGCATGGACAGCACCTTGTAGGCGTTGGTCGTCGCCGGGTTGGCGTCCACGTTCAGCTGGACCACCTTCAGCCGGCCCTCCTCCGCCTCGGCCAGCGACCGCAGCACCGGCGCCATCTGCCGGCACGGCGGGCACCAGTCGGCGGTGAACTCCACCAGCACCGGAAGATCGGCCCCGAGCACCTCCTCCGCGAAGTCCGCGTCCGTCACCTCGGGCACACCGCTCATCGCGCTCCCCCTCCCAGTTCGCACACCGGTTCCGGACCTCCCGGGACCGTCGCGTCGACGGCCAGCGCCTCCCGCGCCGCTTCCGCCCGCTCCAGCTGCCGCCCGACCGTCGCCCGCACCGCGCGCAGTTCGCCGATGAGCGCGTCCAGCTCGTCGAGCTTGCGCCGGTAGACCTGGAGCGAGGCCGGGCAGGAGTCGCCCTCCGGGTGCCCGGCCCGCAGACACTCCACGAAGGGCCGGGTCTCCTCCAGGTCGAACCCGAAGTCCTGCAGCGTGCGGATCTGCCGCAGCAGCCTCAGGTCGTTCTCGTCGTAGGTCCGGTAGCCGTTGCCGGACCGCCGTGCGGGCAGCAGCCCGCGGGACTCGTAGTACCGCAGCGTCCGCGTGGTGGTCCCGGCGCGTGCGGCCAGCTCGCCGATTCGCATGCCGTCGAACGTAAGGCTTGACGTGGGCGTCAACGCAAGGGCGTCCCACGACGGAGGAAGGCCGGGCGGCCGGACTCACGGGGGAGGAGTCCGGCCGCCCGGCGGCGGAGGCCCTGTCAGGGGGGTGGGCCTCGGTGACCGGCCGGCCGGGGCGACGGGGGAAGTGTGTCCCGGCCGGCCGGGGTGCGCGGGGGCGGCATCGGCCCGGTCAGGCCTTGGCCAGCTCCTTCTCGCCGCCCGCCCCGGGCGCCGGGACGGAGTCGTCTGGGTCGGCGCCGTGGTCGTCCAGCAGCGTCCGCTCGTCGAACGGGGCGCGGCCGGCCAGCACCTCGGCCACCCGCTCCTTGTCGATCTCCTTGGTCCAGGTGCCGATCAGCACCGTGGCGATCGCGTTGCCGGCGAAGTTGGTCAGCGCGCGGGCCTCGCTCATGAAGCGGTCGATGCCGACGATGAGGCCGATGCCGTCCACCAGGGCGGGCTTGTGCGACTGGAGACCGCCGGCCAGGGTCGCGAGGCCCGCGCCGGTGACACCGGCGGCGCCCTTCGAGGCGACCAGCAGGAACAGCAGCAGCGGGATCTGCTCGCCGACCGACATCGGGGTGCCCATGGCGTCGGCGATGAACAGCGAGGCCATGGTCATGTAGATCATGGTGCCGTCGAGGTTGAAGGAGTAGCCGGTCGGGACGGTGATGCCGACCACCGGCTTGCTGACGCCCAGGTGCTCCATCTTCGCGATGAGCCGCGGCAGCGCGGACTCGGAGGAGGAGGTGGACAGGATCAGCAGGAACTCACGGCCCAGGTACTTGAACAGGCTCCACACGTTCAGGCCCGCGACGAGCTTCAGCATCGCGCCGAGCACCACGAAGATGAACAGCACACAGGTGAGGTAGAAGCCGAGCATCAGCACGGCGAGGCTCTTGAGCGCGTCCAGGCCGGCCGAGCCGGTGACCGCGGCCATGGCACCGAAGGCACCGATCGGGGCCGCCCACATGATCATGGCGAGGACCCGGAACACCAGCCGCTGGATGTGCTCGATCCCGCGCAGGACCGGCTGCCCGGCGTTGCCCATGGCCTGCAGGGCGAAGCCGCACAGCAGCGCGATCAGCAGGGTCTGCAGCACCTCACCCTGGGTGAAGGCGGACACGATGGTGGTCGGGATGATGCCGAGCAGGAACTCGGTGGTGTCCTTCGCCTCCGCGTCGATCTGCGCGTGGCCGGTCTCCTTGACCGCGTCGGTGATCGCGAGGCCGCTGCCCGGCTCCAGGATGTTGCCGACGACCAGGCCGATGGCGAGGGCGACGACCGACATGACCATGAAGTAGCCGAGCGCGATGCCGCCGACCGCGCCGACCTTGGCGGCCTTCCGCACGGACCCGATGCCCAGCACGATGGTGCAGAAGATGATCGGCGAGATCATCATCTTGATCAGGTTCACGAACCCGGTGCCGATCGGCTTCAGCTCGACCGCGAAGTCCGGTGCGATCAGGCCCACGGCGATACCGAGGGCGACCGCGATGATCACCGCGATGTAGAGATAGTGCGTGCGGTCCCGTTTGGCCTTGGGTGCGGCAGGTGCCGTATCGGCGGTGCTGGTCACGGCGGCCCTCCTTGACGTCGTCGTCGGCATCACCGGCGTGCGGCTCACGTCCGGGGGATGGTTCGGGGGAACCCGGCGACTATGTCGCGGCTTGTGAGCGTGGTCACCCTTCCGTTCATTTAGTTCACCGGCGAACCGCGAGGCAGACTGGCGGGGTGCGCTTCCCCCTCCCCCGGCCCCGCAGTCTCGCGGGGCAGTTGTTCGCCATGCAGGCCGTGCTCCTCACGGTCGTGGTGGCGGGGTACGCGCTGGCCACCTACCTGAGCCACCGCAGCGAGGCCGAGGAGGCTGCGGGCCGGCAGGCCACCTCGGTGGCGCTCTCGGTCGCCGACTCGCCGTCCGTGCGGGAGGCGATCCGCTCGCCCGACCCGTCGGCGCGGCTCCAGCCGTACGCGCTGGAGGTGGTGCGGGACACCGACGTCGACTTCGTGACGATCATGGATCCGCGGGGCATCCGCTGGACCCATCCCGATCCCGCCCAGATCGGCCTGGTGTTCCAGGGGCACACCGGTCCGGCGCTGGAGGGCCGCACCTTCACCGAGACCTACACCGGCACGCTCGGCCCGTCGGTGCGCGCCGTCACCCCGGTCCGGGACGGCGACCGGATCGTCGGCCTGGTCAGCGCCGGGATAAGGGTCGACGAGATCGGCCGCCGGGTGCAGGAGCAGCTGACCACGCTGCTGGTGGTCGCGGCCGGCGCCCTCGGGCTCGGCGCGATCGGCACGTACGTGATCAACGCCCGGCTTCGCCGTCACACCCATGGAATGAACGCCACCGAGCTCAGCCACATGCACGACTACCATCAGGCCGCGCTGCACGCCGTGCGCGAGGGCCTGCTGATGCTGGACGGGCAGTACCGGGTGGCGCTGATCAACGACGGCGGCCGGGTGCTGCTCGGGGTGGACCAGGAGGAGGACGTGGTGGGCAGATCGGTGGCGGAGCTGGGCCTGCCGGCTCCGCTGACGGGCGCGCTGCTCGCCTCCGAGCCCCGCATGGACGAGGTGCACCTGACGGCCGACCGGGTGCTGGTGGTGAACACCTCGCCGGTCAGCGGCGGCCAGCGGCGCGGCTCGGTGGTGACCCTGCGGGACGTGACCGAGCTGCAGTCGCTGATGGGCGAGCTGGACTCGGAGCGCGGCTTCACGCAGGCGCTGCGGTCCCAGGCGCACGAGGCGGCAAACCGGCTGCACACCGTGGTGTCGCTGATCGAGCTGGGCCGCGCCGAGGAGGCCGTGGACTTCGCGACCGCCGAGCTGGAGCTGGCGCAGGCGCTCACCGACCAGGTGGTGGACGCGGTGGGCGAGCCGGTGCTGGCGGCGCTGCTGCTGGGCAAGACGGCCCAGGCCAACGAGCGGGGCGTGGAGCTGGTGGTGTCACCGGACAGCCGTCTCGACGACGGGCTGCTGCCGGACGCCCTGCCCTCCCGCGACCTGGTCACCATCCTCGGCAACCTGATCGACAACGCGGTGGACGCGGCGCAGGGCGGGGTACGGCCCCGGGTGACGGTGACGGCGCTGACCGAGGAGGACGGCTCGGAGCTGGTCCTGCGGGTCCGCGACACCGGCCCCGGGGTCGCCCCGGACCGCGCGGAGGACGTGTTCCGGCTCGGCTTCACCACCAAGCCGGCCGGTCCGGGCGGCCGGGGCCTGGGCCTCGCCCTGGTCCGGCAGGCGGTGGCCCGGCACGGCGGCACCCTGTCGGTGACCTCGGGTGAGGAGGGCGGCGCGGTGTTCGACGTACGGATCCCGCTGCGGGACGCCCGCCGGGACGCGGAGCACTCCGCGGTCGCGCACGGCACGGGCGGTGCCGGGTGAGCGGGCCACCCATCCGGGTGCTGGTCGTCGAGGACGACCCGGTCGCGGCCGACGCGCACGTGATGTACGTCGGGCGGGTGCCCGGCTTCGAGGCCGTCGGCACGGCGCACACCGGGGGCGAGGCCCGCCGGATCCTCGACCGCACCCCCGTCGACCTGCTCCTTCTCGACCTGCACCTGCCCGATGTGCACGGCCTCCAGCTGGCCCGTTCACTGCGCGCGGCGGGCCATCACGCGGACGTGATCGCGGTGACGTCGGCGCGGGACCTGGCGGTGGTCCGCGAGGGGGTGTCGCTCGGCGTCGTGCAGTACGTGCTGAAGCCGTTCACCTTCGCCACGCTCCGGGACCGGCTGGTGCGCTACGCGGAGTTCCGCGCGGCGGCCGGCGAGGCGAGCGGCCAGGACGAGGTGGACCGCGCACTGGCGGCGCTGCGCGCCCCGCGTCCGGCCGCCCTGCCGAAGGGCCTGAGCGGCCCGACCCTGGAGCGGGTGACGGTGGCCCTGCGGGACGCCGGCGAGGGGCTGACCGCCACGGGTGTCGCGGAGGCGGTCGGCATCTCCCGCATCACGGCCCGCCGCTACCTGGAACACCTCGTCGACGCGGGCCGCGCGGCCCGCCGCCCGCAGTACGGGACGGTGGGCCGGCCGGAGTTGCAGTACCGGTGGGTCCGGGCGGTGAAGAAGGATGGCTAGCAGGAGGGGGTGTCGAGGGCTGCGGCACGGGTTGAGGCTTCGGTGGCTTCGGCAGGGGCGTTGGCGCGAGTGAAGACGTCGACTGCGTGAAGCCAGGCGGCGCGGGCCTCGGCGGGGCGGTGGGCTTCCTCGTGAGCGAGGGCCAGTGCCCGGAAGGTCTGCCCCTCGCCGTACCAGTCCTCGAACCCCTGGCGGAGTCTCAAGGACTCGCCATATGCCTCGACCGCTTCCTCCACCCGGCCCGCCTCCCGAAGGGAGAGACCGTAGTTGTTCCAGGCAATGGCCTCGCGATGTCGGTCCCTGGTGGCCTGGAACAGGTCGCGTGCCCGGATGAGGGCCTTGATCGCCTCCTCCGCCCGGCCCGCACTCCGCAGGGCAAGACCGAGGTTGTTCCACGCGCCAGCCTCGTCGTGGCGATCCCCGGCGGCGTGGAACAGGTCGCGTGCCTCAATGAGGGCCTTGATCGCCTCCTCCGCCCGACCCGCCTCCCGCAGGGCGTTGCCGAGGTTGCCCCACCCGATGGCCTTGTCGTGGCGGTCCCCGGCGGCCTGGAACAGGTCGTGTGCCCGAATGTGAGCGCCGATCGCCTCCTTCGCCCGGCCCGCGCTCCGCAAGGCGCTGCCAAGATGGCTCCACGCGGTGGCCTCGTCCAACCGGTCCCCGGTATGTTGCGCGGCCTCCCGTGCAACCTCCGCAACGGCGATCAGGTCGTCGAAATACCGCCGCCAGTCCAGGTACACACCCAAACACTGGGCCAGCCCCATCGCCGCAACCGCAAACCGCTCCTCCCGCCCCCACCCCACCGCCGCCACCAGACCCGCCCGCTCACCGTCCAGCCAAGCCATCGCCTCCCCCCGGTGCCTGAAGCACTCCGGCTCCGCCATTCCCGGCAGCCACCGCAACCGGTTGTCAGCCGCGTCTGCCCAATGCAAGTAGAACCCCAGCACCCGCTCCCGGGCCACCTCCCCTTCCTCGCGCAATCCTTCGTCCCCCGCCCCCACACCCGCACCGAACACCCGCACCAAGTCATGCAACCGCCACCATCCGCGCTCACTCCCCCTCTCCACGAGGTGGGCCCGGGCCAGTGCCCTCTGGGCCCGGACCGGAGGCTCCACGGCGCCGACCAACGCGGCGACCACCTCGTCACTCACCTCGGGCCCGGGCGCGAGAGCGAGCAGGCGCAGCAACCGTGCGTGCTCGGGCGGCAGTCGGCGGTAGGAGACATCGAAGGCGGCGCGGACGCTGCGCTCGCCGTCGTCGAGGTGGTCGAGGCGGTCGTGCGACTCGGCCAGTTCCGCCACGAGTTCGGCCACCGGCTTCCCTGGGTCCTCCGCCAGCAGGGCGACGGCGATCTGCAGGGCCAGGGGGAGATGTCCGCAGAGTCCGGCCAGTCGCTCGGCCGTGCCGGGGTCGTCGGCCACCCGGTTGTCACCCGGGTCGGCGATCCGCAGGGCCCGGTCGAGGAGTCCGTACGCCTCCCTCGGACTGAGCTGATTCAACGGAACCAGCCTCGCGCCCAGTTGGGGCAGCCGGTCGCGCGACGTGATCAGCACGCGGTGCCGAGAGTCGCCCGGTAGGAGGGGCCGTACCTGGCCCGGTGAGGAGGCATTGTCGGCCAGGATCAGCACCGCGCCGCGCTGCTGGGCCAGGGAGACCATCGTCGAGCGGTAGAGCGCCGCCCGCTCGTCCGTCGTGGTGGGGATGTGTTCCGGCAAGGTGCCGAGGGCGCGCAGCAGAGCCTGGAGGGCCTGGTCGGCGGTGACGGGCTCCCGGTCGTAGCCGTGCAGGTCGAGGAAGAGGACCCCGCCGGGGAACCAGCCCTGGTCCCGGGCCAGGTGTGCGGTCTCGACGGCGAGTGCGGTCTTGCCGATGCCGCCGAGACCGGACACGGCGACGACCAGGCTTGCCGCCGACTGCGTCCCGGCCGGGTTCAGGTCGCGCAACAGGTCCTCTGTCTCCCGCTCCCGGCCCATGAACCCGCCGGGCCTGGGTGGCAAGCCGGCCATGGCCTCCGGAACGGCGGCCCCGCCCTGCTGGATCACCACCTGCACGCCGACCACCTCGCGAAGGAAGACCCCGCCCCGGAAGTCGGTGTGGTCGCCGTCGTACCAGGACACCGCGCTTCCCGGCGCGGACCGCTCCATGGCCCGCGCGACGGCACCGGCGACACCCCGCGGGTCGACGGCGAGCAGACCGGCCACCGTCTCTCCCCACTCCCTTAGGGCCTCCCCCCGTGCCGGATCCTCCGCCGCCTCCGCGATGTCCCTGGCGGGCGCGTCGGCATCGAGCCCCACCGCCCGTGCAAGTCGCTCCACCGCCCGGCGTCCAGCCTCCCCACCCGCGCCCTCGGCCAGGGCTGCCAGCAGTGCCGCTTCCATACGCCGTACCCGCCCCCTTCGATATTTCCACGACAGTGCGTCAAAAGCGCCGCGCCAGACGGACGTTCACGCCGCTCGCGCGTACCGGACGATCTGCGAGGCGAGCCCCGCCAGGGCGAGCGCCTCCAGCGCCGACAGCGTGACCATCAGCCTGCCACCGTCGCCGTTGGCCCAGAACACGACCAGCGCCGCCAGCGGCACCGCGCAGAACGCCGTCATGTCGATCACGACCTGAATCGCCTTGCGCGAGCGGCGCCGGGTGTCGGTCCGGTGGTACGCCTCCCACCCGAACGTCGTGAAACCGCTCCCGTGCGCCGCGAGGGCGGCCAGCCGGGGGCCCAGGTCGTCCCGGACGTAACGGCCGATCGCCGAGATCTTCTCGTCGTTGACGAGGTAGGTCCATCCCAGCACCACGCACACCGGCGGCAGCGCCAGGAGCATCGAGGGCTGCTTCGCCTGGGCCGCGGCGGCGATGACGGCGGCCACGACGGCCAACGTCACGTAGAGGAGGTTGTCCCGGAACCCGATCCTCGCCTTCTGCTCGTCCTTCACGGTCTGGTACTCGGCGAGCAGCAACTGCCCGACTGTGACGTCCTGTTCCGGCACTCGATCCCCTTCTCCCGGCTGTAACTTATGACTATGCAGGAGACCCGGCCCACTGTTCTGGTCCTGACCGCACTCCCTCTCGAATACGCCGCCGTGCGCGCGCACGTCGAGGAGCGGGACGAGTTGGTGCACCGCGACGGGACCCGGGTCGAGAGAGGCCCGCTGCCCGGCACTTCCTGGCACGTCGCGCTCGCCGAGCTCGGCATGGGCGCCGAGCGGGCAGCGGCCCTCACCGCCCAGCTGATCAACTGGCTGCGCCCCGAGGCCGTCTTCTTCGTCGGCGTCGCCGGCAGCCTGAAGGACGACGTCGGGATCGGCGACGTCGTCGTGGGCACCAAGGTGTACGAGATCCACGGCGGGAAGCAGACGCCGGAAGGCTTCAGGGTCCGGCCGAATGCCCTGCCCGGCTCGCACGCGCTCGAACAGGCGGCCCGTTCCGCCGTGCGGGACATGCCCGGCGTACGGACGCACTTCCTGCCGATCGCCACGGGCGACGTGGTCCTGGCGGACGCCGAGTCCGAGATCGCCGGATTCCTCCGCGGGAACTACAACGACGCGGGTGCGATCGAGATGGAAGGCTCCGGCGCGCTTCAGGCGGCGCATCTGAACGGGCAGGTGAATGCCCTCGTGATCCGGGGCATCAGCGACCGCGCCGACGCCGGGAAGCACAAGGCCGATGGCGAGGGTTCGCAGAAGCGCGCCGCCGAGCAAGCTGCGGAGGTGACGGTGGCGGTCCTGCACAAGCACCGGCCCCGTGAGAGTTCCTCCGTTCCCTCCGACTTCGAGGAGGGTCCCCATCGGCGCGGGGACGGCGGAGCGGCGTACGGCGGAGACCACATCGACTTCTGGGGCGGCACCTTCTACGGCCCCGTCACCGGCAAGCAGGGCGGAGGGCAGCGGTAGGGGCACAGTCCACGGCCCGGTCCCGCGAGCGACCGCCACCCTCCCGCCCCGCCCGCTGGGCTTCACCGGCCGGTCGATGGAACTGGACCGCTTGCTCCCGCACCTCTCCCCCGACGAGGCCGACACGGCCGCGCTGCCGCTCCTCATCTTCGCCGTCACAGGCATGGGCGGCGTCGGCAAGACGGCTCTGGCGGTGGAGGCGGCACACCGGGCGCGTGCGCAGGGCTGGTTCCCGGGCGGCACACTCTTCGTGGACCTGCGTGGATACGACGAAGACCCGGTTACGGCTGACCAGGCAGTCCTGGCGCTGCTCGACGCGCTGGGGGTACGGGACGGGGATCTGCCACCGACGGCGGACCGCCAGTACGACGCATATCGCGCGCTCCTTACGGCGCGGCGGGGCCGGATGCTGCTGATCCTCGACAACGCCTCGCATCCCGCTCAGTATCTGCCGCTCCTGCCCGGCACGGACCACCACCGGGTACTCATTACCTCCCGGGACCGCCCCGACTCCATTCCGGTACGCCTGATCGATGTGGAAACGCTCGCCCCAGACGACTCTGTCGCCCTTCTGACCCGTGCCCTGCACGACAGCGACGAACGGGACGACCGTCCGGCACGTGAACCCGGGGCGCTGAGCGAGCTGGCCGACCTTTGTGGGCGCTTGCCTTTGGCCCTTCAGATCGCGGCGGGCATGCTGCGTCGACGCCGTCACCGGAACATCGCCTCTCTGGTGGCCGAGATCCGGGAGGTCGGGGACGCGACCACTGTCCTCGACCATGGCAGTCCCGGAACCGACCAGTACGGACGCCCACTCGTCCTGCGGCCTGTTCTGGAGACCTCGTATCGCCGGCTGCCGCCCGGCCAGGCCCGGTTGCTGCGTCTGCTCTGCCTGGCGCCAGGCACGGAGATCGGCACCGAAGCGGTCGCCGCTCTTGTCGGTCACGGCGCTGAGTCGGTGCCGGCGCTGATGGAAGATTTGGCCGCGAGATATCTCGTCACCCCGGTGAAGGGCGACAACGGGACAGCTTCCGGCATGCAGTGGCGGTTGCACGACTTGGTGCGGGTGTTCGGGGCGGGTGTGGTAGCGGGAGATACGGGGTTGCGGGAGGAGGGGGAGGCGGCGCGGGGGCGGGTGCTGGAGTTCTACGTGCGGTGGGCGGACGCGGCTGATCTCCGGTTGCGGTGGCTGCCGGGAATGGATGAACCGGAGCGATTCGGGGACCGGGGGGAGGCGTTGGCGTGGCTGGACGGTGAGCGAGCCGGTCTGATCGCGGCGGTGGGGTGGGGACGAGCGAAACGGTTCGCAGGCGCGGCTGTGCGACTGGCCTGGCGTCTCGGGGTGTACCTAGACTGGCGACGGCATTTCGATGACTTGATCGCCGTCGCGCAAGCTGCGCTCGAGGCCGCGCAGCTCACCGGGAGCCGACTGGACGAGGCCATGGCGTGGAACAACCTCGGTAACGCCCTGCTGGTGAAGGGCCGAGCTGGGAAAGCGATCGACGCCCACACCCGGGCCCGCGACCTGTACCAGGCCGCCGAAGATCGCCACCGCGAGGCCATGGCGTGGAACAACCTCGGTAGTGCCCTGCAGGAGGCGAGCCGGGCGGAGACGGCGATCGACGCCCACACCCGGGCCCGCGACCTGTTGCAGGCCGCCGGAGACCGCCACGGCGAAGGTCGGGCCTGGCACAACCTCGGCAACGCCCTGCGGGCGGTAGGCCGGGTGGACGAGACGATCGAGGCCTACGACAGAGGTCTGGAGATATTCAAGGAGTTCGAGGACTGGTACGGCGAGGGACAGACCCTTCGTAACCTGGCCCACACTCTCAAGGACGTCGATCGTCCCGCCGAGGCCCGCGCCGCTTATCTCCGGTCTGCCGACGCCTACACCCGCGCCAACGCCTCCACCGAAGCCGCCCAAGCCCGCGACTGGGCCGCCGCACTACCGGAATGACGATTCCTTCTGTGGTCCCGCACACCCCGGAGCCCACACAGGGCCACTTCGGCCATCCCCCATGCAGCACGGATCGCCACTAGTGGCGGAGCTCCTGCCGCCGGTGCTCGTCATGGGTGCTCCACCCGCAACCCTTATCCTGGCACCGGGAAGGCATGTGCACTTCCACTCTGTGCGAGAACCGGTAGGGGTAGGTGGCGCCCCTCTCCAAGCCTGACCGACCGGTGAGCCCGTCCGTGAGGTTCGGAGCGCAGGTTCGCCGGACGAGGCGGTGCAGCGATGGGGCGGGTTTGCGCCGTCGGTCCGCGGGCCGGCGGCGGGGCTGAGGGGGCCCCTGTCTCGTACGCCGATGCGAGTGACAGGTGCGCGTTCCCTCCCGGGAGCGCACGGGCCGTCAACGCGGGCTTACGCATATGCCTTTTGAGCTTGCCGTTCGCGTGCCGAGGCGTTTCCCGGGCGGCGCGATCGCCCCGTGACACCGAAACCCGACCGGCCGGTAGCCGTACGTTCCTACAACGAGTGATCCTGGCCGAACAGACCGTAGTCAGCCCCTGCGTACGGGCCTAGCTTGTGGGCCGTGCGCCGACCTCCCCCTCGCAGCGACCGCCATCCGCCCCCGCCGTTCAACGCCCCCGCCGCACGGCGGCTGCGTGCCGCGCTGGGCCTGGACCCGGACCACGTGGCCCAGGCGTTACGCGTCTCCTACGACCTGCCGTACGTCACTCCGGCCCTCGTCGCCGCGTGGGAACGCGGGATGGCGTCCCCCTCCCACCCCGAACTGACCGCGCTCGCGGGCGTGTTGTGGTGCTCACCGGGCGAACTCATCGGGCGCCCGCGCACCTTGCGGGAACATCGGGTGGCGCGGGGCCTGGCTCCCGAGGACGTCGCCCGCACCGTCGGTCACGAACTCCACACGTATCTGCGGATGGAGGAGACGGGTCAGTGGCGCGGCACCGAGCGCCAGTCGGCCGCCCTGGCCCGGATACTCGGCCTGTCCCTGGCCGACGTCATCGCCGTCACCGGCCGGGAGGACCAGCTCGCGGAACTGCTGCGCGGCGCGGCGACCACACGCTGGCAGGCGTATGTCCGGCCGGTGTCGAGGATCGCCCCGCTGGAGCGGCGGCTGCTGGAGACGGTGCTGCACCGGCTCCAGCAGGACTACCAGGGCCACATGGCCGCCACCCTCAGCTGGGGCGGCGGCCCCGGCGACGCGGGCGACACGGGCCGCGACTTCCTCGCCGGCATCGTCGACCACTTCTGGCACACGGCGTCGGCGGAGGGCGGCCCGGCGCAGGTGTAGCGACCCGACCCGGCCGGGCGGCGCGGCGGGCCTCCGTCACCGGACAGGGAGGCGCGGCCCGGTCAGACGGTGCGGGCGGCGGCGGAAGCGGCGGTTCGGGCCGGTGGGAAGCACTCGGAGGCCGGCGGCCCTGGTGGGCCGATTCGCCGCACGCGAGGCCGCAGCCTACGGCCGACGGCCTCGCGGCGAAGGCCGCCGCGCGCCCCGGCCGCCGCGGGCCAAGGGCCCGCGGCGCGACCCTCTGCGGGGCGACGGACCGGTCTAGAAGACCGACTCCGCCTCGTCCATGCGCTCCTTCGGGACCGTCTTCAGTTCCGTGACCGCCTCCGCGAGCGGCACCATCACGACGTCCGTGCCGCGCAGCGCGGTCATCCTGCCGAAGTCGCCCCGGTGGGCGGCCTCCACCGCGTGCCAGCCGAAGCGGGTGGCGAGGACGCGGTCGTACGCCGTCGGCACGCCGCCGCGCTGGACGTGGCCCAGGATGACCGGCTTGGCCTCCTTGCCGAGCCGGCGCTCCAGCTCGTAGGCCAGCGCCGTGCCGATGCCCTGGAAGCGCTCGTGGCCGAACTTGTCGATCTCGCCCTTGCCGTAGTCCATGGTGCCCTCGGCCGGGTGGGCGCCCTCGGCGACACAGATCACCGCGAACTTCTTGCCGCGGTCGAAGCGCTCCTCGACCATCTTGACCAGCTGGGCCGGGTCGAAGGGCCGCTCGGGCAGGCAGATGCCGTGGGCGCCGGCGGCCATGCCGGACTCCAGGGCGATCCAGCCCGCGTGCCGGCCCATGACCTCGACGACCATCACGCGCTGGTGGGACTCGGCGGTGGTCTTCAGGCGGTCCATCGCCTCGGTGGCGACACCGACGGCGGTGTCGAAGCCGAAGGTGCGGTCGGTGGAGGAGATGTCGTTGTCGATCGTCTTGGGGACGCCGACCACGGGCAGACCGGCGTCGGACAGCATGCGGGCCGCCGTCAGGGTGCCCTCGCCGCCGATCGGGATCAGCGCGTCGATGCCGAACTCGTGGATCATGTCGGAGGCGTTCTCGCAGGCCTCGCGGAGCCGGTCGCGCTCCAGCCGGGAGGAGCCCAGTATGGTCCCGCCGCGGGCCAGGATGCCGCTGACCGCGTTGAGGTCGAGGGTGCGGTAGCGGCCGTCCAGCAGACCGGAGTAGCCGTCCTCGAAGCCGATGACCTCGTCGCCGTAGTTGTCCACCGCTCGGTGCACGACCGACCGGATCACTGCGTTCAGCCCAGGGCAGTCGCCGCCTGCGGTGAGGACTCCTATACGCATCGTGCTGTGTCTCCTGGTCGCTGTCGATACCGGTGAGCCACTGCCGATTCTTTCACGTCCCCCAGGGCACCGCCGACGCCGGATACGCGGGCGTCTTAACCAGCGGCGAAGGTATTGTCAAGAGGGATCCGCTCACTTGTGTGAGCGGTTTCGTGGCCCGGCCGTCGGCCCCGCCGTCGCCTTCGCGGCCCCCGACGAGCCCCCGACGAAACGGAGAGCGCGCGTGACCCGCAGCGTGTACGTGACCGGCATCGACCGCGGCGACGGCCGTCAGGTCGTCGAACTCGGGGTCATGGAGCTGCTGACCCGCCAGGTCGACCGGGTGGGTGTGTTCCGTCCCCTGGTGCACGACGGGCCCGACCGGCTCTTCGAACTGCTGCGGGCCCGCTACCGGCTCACCCAGGACCCCGCGACCGTGTACGGCATGGACTACGCGGAGGCGTCCACGCTCCAGGCCGAGAGCGGCACCGACGAGCTGGTGTCCACCCTCGTGGACCGGTTCCACCTGGTCGCCCGTGACTACGACGTCGTCCTGGTCCTCGGCACCGACTACGCGGACACCCAGTTCCCGGACGAACTGTCGCTGAACGCCCGTCTCGCCAACGAGTTCGGCGCCTCCGTGATCCCCGTGGTGGGCGGCCGCAAGCAGACCGCCGAGGCGGTCCGCGCGGAGACCCGCAACGCCTTCCGCGCCTACGACACCCTCGGCTGCGACGTGCTCGCCATGGTCGTCAACCGGGTGGCGCGCGAGGACCGGGACGAGATCGCCGAGCGGCTCGCCACCCGGCTGCCCGTGCCCTGCTACGTGCTGCCCGACGAGCCCGCGCTGTCCGCGCCCACGGTGTCCCAGATCGCCCACACCCTCGGCGCGAAGGTGGTGCTCGGCGACGACTCGGGGCTCGCCCGCGACGCCCTGGACTTCGTCTTCGGCGGCGCGATGCTGCCGAACCTGCTCGCCGCTTTGACGCCGGGCTGCCTGGTGATCACCCCCGGCGACCGGGCCGACCTGGTGGTGGGCTCGCTGGCCGCGCACAGCGCCGGCACCCCGCCGATAGCGGGGGTGCTGCTGACCCTGGACGAGGTGCCCGGCGAGCGCATCCTCACCCTCGCCGACCGGCTGGCGCCCGGCACGCCGGTGCTGTCGGTGCCCAGCAACAGCTTCCCCACCGCCGAGCAGCTGTTCTCCCTGGAGGGCAAGCTGAACGCGGCCACCCCGCGCAAGGCGGAGCGGGCGCTCGGCCTGTTCGAGCGGTACACCGACACCGCCGAGCTCACCCGCACGGTGTCCGCGCCCAGCAGCGACCGCGTCACCCCGATGATGTTCGAGCACAAGCTGCTCGAACAGGCCCGCTCCGGCCTGCGCCGGGTGGTGCTCCCCGAGGGCGCCGAGGAGCGGGTGCTGCACGCGGCGGAGGTGCTGCTGCGCCGGGGCGTGTGCGAGCTGACCCTGCTCGGCGACGTCGACCTGATCCGCAAGAAGGCCGCCGACCTGGGCATCGACCTCGGCGACACCCAGCTGATCGACCCGGCCACCTCCGAGCTGCGCGACTCCTTCGCGGAGAAGTACGCGGCGCTGCGCGCGCACCGGGGCGTGACCGTGGAGCTGGCCTACGACGTCGTCTCCGACGTGAACTACTTCGGCACGCTGATGGTCGAGGAGGGCCTCGCCGACGGCATGGTCTCCGGCTCGGTGCACTCCACGGCGGCGACCATCCGCCCGGCGTTCGAGATCATCAAGACCCGCCCGGACGCGGACATCGTCTCCTCGGTGTTCTTCATGTGCCTGGCCGACAAGGTGCTGGTGTACGGCGACTGCGCGGTCAACCCCGACCCGGACGCCGAGCAGCTCGCCGACATCGCGGTGCAGTCGGCGGTGACCGCCGCGCGGTTCGGCGTGGAGCCGCGGATCGCGATGCTGTCGTACTCGACCGGGACCTCCGGCTCCGGTGCCGACGTGGACAAGGTGCGCACCGCGACCGAGCTGGTGCGCGAGCGCCGGCCCGACCTGCGGATCGAGGGGCCGATCCAGTACGACGCGGCCGTGGAACCGTCGGTCGCGGCGACCAAGCTGCCCGGCTCCGAGGTGGCCGGCCAGGCGACCGTGCTGATCTTCCCGGACCTGAACACCGGCAACAACACCTACAAGGCCGTGCAGCGTTCGGCCGGCGCGATCGCCGTCGGCCCGGTCCTCCAGGGGCTGCGCAAGCCGGTCAACGACCTGTCCCGGGGCGCCCTGGTGCAGGACATCGTCAACACGGTCGCGATCACCGCGATCCAGGCCCAGTCCCCGGCCCCGAGCGAGAAGGCAGCCGCCCAGTGAGCCCCTCCCGTGTCCTCGTCCTCAACTCCGGTTCCTCGTCCGTGAAGTACCAGCTGCTGGACATGGGCGACAGCAGCCGGCTGGCCTCCGGCCTGGTCGAGCGGATCGGCGAGCGCACCTCCCTGGTGCGGCACACCCCGCTGGCGTCCGGCGGGGAGACCCGGGAGCGGACCGGCCCGGTCGCCCACCACGACGCCGCGCTGAAGGCGATGGCCGAGGAGCTGGCGGCGGACGGGCTGGGCCTCGACTCCCCCGAGCTCCTCGCGATCGGCCACCGGGTGGTGCACGGCGGCAAGTACTTCACCGAGCCGACGGTGATCGACGAGCGGGTGCTCGCCGAGATCGAGCGGCTGATCCCGGTCGCGCCGCTGCACAACCCGGCCAACCTCACCGGCATCCGCACGGCGACGACGCTGCGCCCGGACCTGCCTCAGGTCGCCGTCTTCGACACCGCGTTCCACACCACGATGCCGGAGTCCGCGGCCCGTTACGCGATCGACGTGGAGACCGCCGACGCGCACCGGGTGCGCCGCTACGGCTTCCACGGCACCTCGCACGCGTACGTCTCGCGGGCCACGGCCCGGCTGCTGGGGAAGGCGCCCGAGGAGGTGAACGTGATCGTGCTGCACCTGGGCAACGGGGCGTCCGCCTCGGCCGTGCGGGCGGGCCGCTGCGTGGACACCTCCATGGGGCTCACCCCCTTGGAGGGCCTCGTGATGGGTACGCGGTCCGGTGACATGGACCCGGCCGTCATCTTCCATTTGATGCGCGTCGGCGGAATGTCCGCCGACGACGTCGACACCCTTCTGAACAAGAAGAGCGGTCTGGTCGGACTGTGCGGGGACAACGACATGCGGGAGATCCGGCGCCGGATCTCCGAGGGTGACGAACGGGCGAAGCTCGCCTTCGACATCTACATTCACCGTCTGAAGAAGTACATCGGCGCCTATTACGCCGTTCTCGGACGGGTGGACGCGGTGGCCTTCACCGCCGGGGTCGGCGAGAACGCGGCCGAGGTGCGGGAGGCCGCCGTGGCGGGCCTGGAGGGGCTAGGCCTGGCGGTCGACGGCGAGCGCAACGCGGTGCGCGGCGGCGGGGCGCGGCTGGTCTCGCCCGAGGGGGCGAAGGTAGCCGTCGCGGTGGTACCCACGGACGAGGAAATGGAGATCGCACAGCAGACATACGCACTGGTCGGAAAGAACAACTGAGCAGCGACTTCCTCATGTGTACATTCCGCCAGACGGAATATTCCGGAGCGAAACAAACCGATAGGATCGCCCCATGCGCCGTTCGAAAATCGTCTGTACTCTCGGCCCCGCGGTCGACTCCCACGAGCAGCTTGTCGCCCTGATCGAAGCCGGCATGAACGTGGCCCGCTTCAACTTCAGCCACGGCTCGCACGCCGAGCACCAGGGCCGGTACGACCGGGTCCGGGCCGCCGCCAAGGAGACGGGCAGGGCCATCGGTGTCCTCGCCGACCTCCAGGGCCCCAAGATCCGCCTGGAGACCTTCGCCGAGGGCCCCGTCGAGCTGGTGCGCGGTGACGAGTTCACCATCACCACCGAGGACGTCCCGGGCGACAAGACGATCTGCGGGACCACCTACAAGGGGCTCCCGGGCGACGTCTCCCGCGGCGACCAGGTCCTGATCAACGACGGCAACGTCGAGCTGAAGGTGCTGGACGTCGAGGGCACCCGGGTCAAGACGATCGTCATCGAGGGCGGCGTCATCTCCGACCACAAGGGCATCAACCTGCCCGGCACCGCCGTGAACGTGCCCGCGCTGTCCGAGAAGGACGTCGAGGACCTGCGGTTCGCCCTGCGGATGGGCTGCGACCTGGTCGCCCTGTCCTTCGTCCGGGACGCCAAGGACGTCGCGGACGTCCACCGCGTGATGGACGAGGAGGGGCGCCGCGTCCCCGTCATCGCCAAGGTGGAGAAGCCGCAGGCGGTGGAGAACATGGAGGACGTCGTGATGGCGTTCGACGGCGTGATGGTCGCGCGTGGCGACCTGGCCGTCGAGTACCCGCTCGAGAAGGTCCCCATGGTGCAGAAGCGCCTGATCGAGCTGTGCCGGCGCAACGCCAAGCCGGTGATCGTGGCGACCCAGATGATGGAGTCGATGATCACCAACTCCCGTCCGACCCGCGCCGAGGCCTCCGACGTGGCCAACGCGATCCTGGACGGCGCCGACGCGGTCATGCTGTCCGCCGAGTCCAGCGTGGGCGCGTACCCGATCGAGACCGTGCGGACGATGTCGAAGATCGTCCAGGCGGCTGAGCAGGAGCTGCTCTCCAAGGGCCTCCAGCCGCTGGTGCCGGGCAAGAAGCCCCGTACCCAGGGCGGTTCGGTCGCCCGCGCCGCCTGCGAGATCGCCGACTTCCTCGGCGGCAAGGGCCTGGTCGCCTTCACCCAGTCCGGCGACACCGCCCGCCGCCTGAGCCGCTACCGGGCGGCGCAGCAGATCATCGCGTTCACGACGGACGAGTCCACGCGCAACCAGATGACCCTCAGCTGGGGCGTCGAGCCGCACGTGGTGCCGTTCGTGAACAGCACCGACGAGATGGTCGCGCTGGTGGAGCAGGAGCTGGTCCGTCTGAGCCGCTTCAACGAGGGCGACATCGTGGTCATCACCGCCGGCTCCCCGCCCGGCGTCCCCGGCACCACGAACATGGTCCGCGTCCACCACCTCGGCGAGGCGACCGCCTGACCCGGCACCCACCACACGCCCGAGGGCGCCCCCTGCGAGCAGGGGGCGCCCTCGGTGTGTCGCGGCTCCCGGAAGGGTCCGGTGTGCGGCCTGACGGCCGGTCAGCCGGTCAGCCGGTCAGCCGGTCAGCCGGTGACGTACTGGTGCAGGCCCGGGATGTGCAGGGTTCCGCCGAACTGGCCCGCCTGCTGCACCGTCACCTTGGTGAAGTAGATCAGCGGGATGTTCAGCGGCGGCGGGTGCTCCGGGTCGAACGTGATCGGGATCAGTCCGAGCAGATTGCCGGAGATGCTCTCGGTGTACATCACCGTGTCGCCGTCGCGGATGGTGGACGTCGACCCCTTGGCGGCCTGGACGTGGTACGTCTTGCCGGACTGCTCGTCCTTGACCGTCTGGTGCAGGTCGCCGATGTCGGTGCCGTCGGATATGACGTACTTCAGCACCTTCTTGGTGGTGCCGTTGGCGGTCCGCACCTCGACGACGCCCTTGTAGTCGGCGCCCTTCAGCAGCAGCGAGCTGGCGTTCAGGAACCACGGGTCGTCGGGCAGCGGGACGTTGTTGTCGACCCCGCCCTCGGCGTCGGTGGCGACCGGGCAGTCCTCCAGGTCGACCCCGGACGACTCCGACGGGCTCGGTGACGCGGTGGCCTCCGGCTCCTCGGACTCCTCCTCGACGGCCTCCTCGGCCTTCTCCGTGGCGTCCTCGACCGCCTCGCCGGCCTTCTCGCCGGTGCCGGCGGTCTCCGCGGCCTTGGAAGGCTTCTGCGGGGACTCCTCGCCCTTGTCGTCCTTCTCCTCCGACCCGCTCGCGGGAGCGGACTCGGACGCGGACGGCGTGGGACTCGGGGTCTCCTCCTCCTTGTCGCCGGGGGTGAAGACGTCCTTGATGGCGTCCCCGATCTGCTCCAGCAGATTCCGGTCGGTCTCGGAGGGGGAGGGCGTGGGCTCGGTCCGCTCCGCGGCCTGTCCGCCGGCGGTCGCGGACGGCGTCGGCGTGGGGTCGGCCTTGTCGTCGGAACCTGAATCCGGCGAAGAGTCCGAGCCCTTGTCCGTGCCCTTGTCCGGGGCCTGCTGGCCGGGGGCCGAACCGGTCGGGTCCGCCGAGGGCTCGTCGTCCTCGGAGGCGGTCCCGCTCGGGGTGGCGGACGGTGTGGGCGACGCGCTCGCGTCCTCCCCCTTCTCCGCCTTCTCGATGGCCTCCAGGCACTCCTTGAACTCGTCGGCCGTGAGATTCCTCGACGACGGCTGGTCGTCGGCCTGGGCGAGTGTCGGGGTGAAGCCCATCCCCATCAGCACCGCGGTCGGCATCGCCGCGAGGGCTATCGCCTTCCCCGCGGGCATGTGGAACCTGGTGAACAGCGGCTTCTTGGGTGCCGCGTGTCGCGGCCCGGTTCTCACACGGGATGCCTCCACATCAGCCCCGTGGGTCACCTCGTCAGCCGGCACTGTGCCTCCCGTTCGCCCCGTTCGCCGGGCTCGTTCCTGACAGATCCTTCGGCTCACCCGTCGCCGCGGCGCCCTCTGCGGGGCCGGTGACCGTGGTGTCGGGGAGGGCGCCCTCGGGTGCGCCGCCGTACCCGGCCTCGTCCGCCGGCGGCTCCTGCGCCGGCGGGTCGCCCGGCACCCACGACACCGCCATCGCCCCGCCCACAAGGGCGAAGAGGAAGCCGATGAGGAAGCCACCGAGGTTGGACACGGGGATGGACACCAACGCCAGCAGAATCGCCGCCACACCCGCGAACACCCGGATGTGCTTCTGGAACCAGAGGCTGATGCCGAGGACGACGAGCAGCACGCCGATGATCAGGGACCCGGCGCCCGCGGTCGTCGCCATCGCCAGGGTCAGATGACCGATCCGCAGGTTCGCGTACGGGAAGTAGGCGATGGGGAGTCCGCCGAACATGATGAACAGACCGGCCCAGAACGGCCGCTGGCCACGCCAGGCGCGGAACTGCAGCCGTCGGCGAGTGAACTGGCCGGAGGCGGCAGGAGTCTCGGCGCTCATGAGAAACAGCTCCCTGGATGGCGTTGCTGTGGTGGTGATGTGCGCCGCGCGTGAAAGCGCGGCGGGAAGGTGGACGGGCGGGGGCGCCACCGGCTCCCCCGCCCGTCAGCGAGTGCTTAGTAGCACTCCTTGACGCCCGTCGAGAGCGACATCTTCAGGCCGCTGAGCTTGAAGGTTCCGGCGGTGGTCGCCCACGCCGTCTGCTTCACGTCCTTCAGCACGGCCTTGTCGGCCTGCTGCGCGAACCCGAAGGGGTTGGACTGCTCGCCGCCGCCCTTCATGCCCGGACCCTTGGTGGCGTCCTTGGCGGCAACACCGATGTCGATGTTCGTGAACGTCGCATCGGCGTTCAGTTCGGCGACGTCGATGTACAGGTTCTTGGCCTCGACCGGCTGCGCGCCGTCGCCGGCCCGCAGGATCAGGCTGACGTTACCGAACACCGGAATGTTCGGGGTGACGACCGACTGGCACAGGCTCTTGATGGTCGCCGACTTGAACGCCGAGACCGCGACGGGGTGAGCCGTCTTCTTGCCGTCCGCGGTGTAACCCTCGTCGATGGCGCCGTACTGCGAGAAGCCCTCGCCGACGAGCTCCTTCGTGGTCACCTTGAACGACTGGCCGGAAACGCTGAACGACGCCGCGAGGGCGCCCTGCGCGAGAGCGACACCTATGCACGCCGTGGCGGCCACGCTGGGCACCATGACCACAGCGAACCGCTTCCATCTGGTCCCGCCACGCACCTGGGACTCCATATTTCCTCCTTCTCGGACGTACATCTCCTGTCCTGGCTCGCCGCCTTGACCGGCGGCCGAGTCGGGCAGGGATGGGAGAAGTGCTACGTCCTCGGGAAGGAGAGCGCCCGCACTCGGCGGCGCGGAGACCGCGCCCGAATCACCGGCGATCACCCCCGAGCGACAACCACTGGTCGCGCCTGACACGCATCACGCACAACCCTGCTGGACAGGCTTCACCCGCGGGCGAAGACCCCCCTGTCCAAGGAACGCCGTCCTTGCCGGCGCTCCTGCTCGGTGGGGACCCAGGAGTTCCCGTGGCCCGACCGGCTGTCGGGGTGCGGGTAATGGACCGAGCGTCGCCGATCGTGGTGCATTCTCGCCGCCCGCACAAGGGGGTTCGTTACTCGCTAGTAACGGCCGGATAACCACGGGGCGACCCGCCGGACCCGAGCGGCGACGCTGGGTGCAACGACAGGGGGGTGCATATCTGTTGATCGCTGGACAGAACCAGACAGAACAACGCCTGCGACTTACTAGCAGTAACAGCGGCCGCGATTACCAAGATTTGGTAAAGCGCGGCCGCTTCGGCCTCCGTCGGCCAAGAGGCACCTCGGGCCCCACCGATCCCCGGAACGGGCAGAACGGGCGTTAACGGGCGCCTGGGTGCGGGTGGTTCAGAACAGGGCCCGCGCCAGGGCCCGGCGCGCGGCGACCACGGCCGGGTGGTCGGCGCCCACCACCTCGAACAGCTCCAGCAGCCGCAGACGTACGGTGTCCCGCTCGTCGCCCGCCGTGCGGGCGACGGTGTCGATGAGCCGGCCAAAGGCGTCCTCGACATGACCGCCCGCCAGATCCAGGTCGGCGGCGGCGATCTGCGCGTCGACGTCCTTCGGCTTCTCGGCGGCGTCCTTGCGCACCTGCTGCGGGTCCATGCCCCGCACCCGGCGCAGCAGTTCGGCCTGGGCCAGCCCCAACTTGGCCTCGGGGTTGCCCGGGTCGTCGGCGAGCACGTTCTTGTAGGCCTGCACGGCGCCGTCCAGGTCGTCGGCGTCCAGCGCGCGGGCGGCGGCCTCGAGGAGGGCGTCGTAAGGGCCGACGGGGACCTCGGCGGCGGCCGGAGCGCCGCCGCCCGGCTCGGCGTCGGGGTCGACGACGAGTCCGGTCAGGCCGAAGCGCTCCTCGGCGACCTGCACCAGCTGGTCGAGGGTCTGACGGATCTGCGCCTCGCCCGCGGCGCCCTGGAAGAGCGGCAGGGCCTGTCCGGCCACCACCGCGAAGACCGCCGGGATCCCCTGGATCCCGAACTGCTGCATCAGCATCTGATTGGCGTCGACGTCGACCTTGGCGAGGAGGAAGCGCCCGTTGTACTCGACGGCGAGCCGCTCCAGGACGGGACTCAACTGCTTGCAGGGCTCGCACCACTCGGCCCAGAAGTCGATGACGACCGGGACCTCGGTGGACCGCTGCAGGACGTCGCGCTCGAAGCCGGCTTCGTCGACGTCGATGACGAGATCGGCCGGGGAGACGGCGCCTCCGCCGCCCTGCCGGGCCGCTTCGGCGCGCGCCTGCTCCGCCTTCGCCTTGGCCTCCTGGGCCGCCTTCACCGCGGCGAGGTCGACGACTCCGCTCATGGACATGTTCCGTGGCTGCATGCGTCTATCCTCCCCCGTACTCCGCGCGAGTGTGAAAAGCGCCCGGGAAAGCCAGGCGTACGTGTGGTGCGGTGCGCCGGGTCCCCACCCGGCGCGGTGGTCGTCGCTCGGGCACGCCGGGTTTCCCGCGTGCTTTCGCTACGAGTCGTAGCGTAATGGCAAGGGGCCGGTACGAGGCACCGCTTTCCGGTGATCTCCCTCACCAGCGCACGGAATCCGCCGGTTATGGTCGTGCCATGCAGCGCCGCAATCCAGCCAGCCGCACCGGGCGCCCCCGCAGCGCCACGGCCGACGCCGCGATCCTCGACGCGACCCGGCAGGCGCTGGTGGACCTCGGCTGGTCCAAGCTCACCCTGTCGGACGTCGCGGTGCGCGCCGGCGTCGCCAAGACCACGCTGTACCGGCGCTGGTCCGGCAAGAACGAACTCGTCGTGGACGCCGTCGCGGAGCTGTTCGACGAGCTGACGCTGCCCGACCTGGGGTCGCTGGCCGCCGACATGGAGGGCGTGGTGCTGCAGTTCGCCGCGATCCTGGCGCGTCCCGAGGCCCGGAGCGGGCTGATGGCGGTGGTCGCCGAGGCCACCCGGGACGAGGCGCTGCGCGCGCGGATCCGGGCGTCGATCGTCGACCGGCAGAAGCGGCTGGTGGTGGCGGGGCGGGCCCGCGCCCAGGAGCGGGGGGAGCTGCCGCCCGAGTCCGACGCGCTGCGGTCCGCCCGCGCGGTCGACCTGATCTTCGACATGGTGGCGGGCGCGGTGGTGCACCGGACCCTGGTCAGCAACCAGCCGGCCGACGAGGAGTGGGTGCACGGGCTGACCCGGGTGCTGCTGTCGGGCCTCGCCGCGAGCGCCCGCTGAGCGTGTGCCGAGCGGGCGGGGCTGAGCGTGTGCCGGGCCCGCCTCGCTGAGCGTGTGCCGAGCCGGCGGGGCTGAGCGTGTGCCAGGCCCCGGTACCCCTGGGTCCATCCCGGACCAACGCTCGCCGAACCCGACCCGGGCGGAGCGCGAGGGTCACCCCGGGCCAGCTCCCGCCGAACCCGTGCCGGGCGGGACGCGAGAGCCCCGATTGCGCCACGGTCGGCCGATAGTCGTCTGTCACCCTCCTGTCACGCGCTGCGATGATCCTGATCACGCCGGGACGTACGGGACGCGAGCAGCAGGGGAGACACGCATGAACGGGAGCGGATTCGTCGCCGCACGGATCGACACGTCGACGCCGCACCCGGCCCGGGTCTACGACTGGTTCCTCGGCGGCAAGGACAACTACCCCGTGGACGAGGAGCTGGGCCGGCGGATCATGGGGGTCGACGGCACGGCCCGGCACGTGGCCCGTACCAACCGCTGGTTCATGCAGCGCGTCACCCGGTGGCTGGCCGGCCCGGGAGGCGTACGGCAGTTCCTGGACATCGGCACCGGCATACCGACCGAGCCCAACCTGCACCAGGTCGCGCAGGGCATCGCGCCCCAGGCGCGGGTGGTCTACACGGACAACGACCCCATCGTGCTGAAGCACGCCGAGGCGCTGCTGCGCAGCACGCCCGAGGGCTCCACCGACTATGTCCAGGCGGACGTGCGTGAGCCCGGCCGGATCCTCGAGGAGGCCCGGCGGAGCCTGGACTTCGGACGTCCGGTGGCGCTGTCCCTGGTGGCGCTGACGCACTTCCTCGGCGACGGGGACGACCCGCACGCCCTGGTGGCCGGTCTCGTCGACGCCCTCCCCTCCGGCAGCTATCTGGTGCTGTCACAGCTCACGGCGGACTTCGACCCGGAGGCCGTGGCCCGCGGGGTCGAGATGTACCGGGCGGGCGGCGTCACCCTGGCGCCCCGCTCCCGCGCGGAGATCGCCCGCTTCTTCGAGGGGCTCGAGCCCGTCGAGCCGGGGGTGGTCCGGCTGACCGACTGGCACCCGGAACTCGCGGTCGGGGAAACCGTCGACGAGCACGCGGTCGTCTCCCTGTACGGGGCGGTCGCCCGCAAGCCGTGAACGCGCCACGCCCCGGCAGGCGCGGAGCCTGCCGGGGCGGTGCGGTCGTCCGGGGCGGTACCGGTCTCCGGGTGGGTCAGAAGCCGGCGGGCTCCGTGTACACGCCCCACTCGTCGCGCAGGACACCGCAGATCTCGCCGAGGGTCGCCTCCGCGCGCACGGCGTCGAGCATCGGCTCGATCATGTTGGCGCCGGAGCGGGCCGCCGCGACCATGGCGTCGAGGGCGCCGCGTACCTTCGCGTCGTCACGGGCGGCCTTGCGCTCGCCGAGCAGCCGTACCTGCTCGCGCTCGACCTCGTGGCTGACCCGCAGGATCTCCAGGTCGCCGGTGACGGACCCGGTGTTGACGTTCACCCCGACGACCTTCTTGTCGCCCTTCTCCAGCGCCTGCTGGTAGCGGAACGCCGACTCGGCGATCTCGCCGGTGAACCAGCCGTCCTCGATGCCGCGCAGGATACCGGAGGTGATCGGGCCGATCGGATGCTTCCCGTCCGGGTGGGCGCGCAGGCCCCGCTCCTTGATCTGCTCGAAGATCTTCTCGGCGTCCGCCTCGATCCTGTCCGTCAGCTGCTCGATGTACCAGGAACCGCCCAGCGGGTCGGCGACGTTGGCGACGCCGGTCTCCTCCATGAGCACCTGCTGGGTGCGCAGGGCGATCTCGGCGGCCTGCTCGCTGGGCAGCGCGAGGGTCTCGTCGAGGGCGTTGGTGTGCAGGGAGTTGGTGCCGCCGAGCACCGCCGCGAGCGCCTCCACGGCGGTCCGTACGACGTTGTTGTACGGCTGCTGCGCGGTCAGCGAGACGCCGGCGGTCTGGGTGTGGAACCGCAGCCACTGCGCCTTCTCGGACTTCGCGCCGTAGACGTCCCGCATCCAGCGCGCCCAGATGCGGCGGGCGGCGCGGAACTTGGCGATCTCCTCGAAGAAGTCGAGGTGCGCGTCGAAGAAGAAGGACAGTCCCGGTGCGAACACGTCGACGTCGAGTCCGCGGCTGAGGCCCAGCTCGACGTAGCCGAAGCCGTCGGCGAGGGTGTACGCCAGCTCCTGCGCGGCCGTCGAGCCGGCCTCGCGGATGTGGTAGCCGGAGACCGACAGCGGCTTGTAGGCGGGGATGCCGGCCGCGCAGTGCTCCATCAGGTCGCCGATCAGGCGCAGGTGCGGCTCGGGCTGGAAGAGCCACTCCTTCTGCGCGATGTACTCCTTGAAGATGTCCGTCTGCAGGGTGCCGTTGAGCACGCCAGGGTCGACGCCCTGGCGCTCGGCGGCGACGAGGTACATGCAGAAGACGGGCACGGCGGGCCCGCTGATGGTCATCGAGGTGGTGACGTCACCGAGCGGGATGTCCTTGAACAGGACCTCCATGTCGGCCGCCGAGTCGATCGCCACCCCGCAGTGGCCGACCTCGCCCAGCGAGCGCGGGTCGTCGGAGTCGCGGCCCATGAGCGTCGGCATGTCGAAGGCGACGGAGAGACCGCCGCCGCCGTTGCCGAGGATCATCTTGTAGCGCTCGTTGGTCTGCTCGGCGTTCCCGAACCCGGCGAACTGCCGGATGGTCCACGTCCGCCCCCGGTAGCCGGTCGGGTACAGCCCGCGGGTGAAGGGATACTCCCCCGGCCAGCCGATCCGCTCGAACCCCTCGTAGCTGTCCCCGGGCCGGGGCCCGTACACCGGCTCCACGGGGTCGCCGGAGAGCGTGGTGAAGTCTGCGTCGCGCTTGCGCGCGGCGTCGTACCGGGCCTGCCAGCGACGGCGGCCCTCCTCGATGGCGTCAGCGTCCATACCCACGAATTTACTAGGACGTCCAAGTAAATGTCGATGGGAGACCGCCGTACGCTCGTCCGTACGGCGGTGCGACGCGGGGCGTCAGGCCTTGGCGACGGCCGGCGCCGGGCTTTCCATGAGGGGCTCCACCTGCTGTGTCACCTTGCGCTCGACGAAGAAGGCGGCGAAGGGGATCGTCCCGGAGAGCAGCACCCACAGCAGCTTACCGAAGGGCCACTTCGCCTTGGAGCCGAGGTCGAACGCGAAGATCAGGTAGATGATGTACAGGAAGCCGTGCACCTGGGAGACGACCAGCGTGACGTCCTCGCCCTTGCCGAAGCCGTACTTGAACACCATGCAGGTGCTGAGCACCAGCAGCATCACCGCGGTGACGTAGGCCATGACCCGGTAGCGGGTCAGCACGCTCTTCTTCATGGCATCGAGCGTAACGGCCCGTTCCGGGCGATCTTCCGGGGGGTCACTCCCCCTCGAAGTCGCCCGCGGCCAGCCGCAGCGGGCGGAGGATGGCGAAGAGTTCCGAGCACTCCTCGGCGTCGTAGGCGCTCAGGCCGAAGTCCATCGCCATCAGGTCGCGGGTGGCCGACTCGACGACCTCGCGGCCCTTGTCGGTGATGGACGCGAGGGTGCCGCGGCCGTCGTTGGGGTTGGGGCGCTTGGCCACCAGACCCGACCTGACCAGCCGGTCCACGGTGTTGGTCACCGACGTCGGATGCACCATGAGCCGCTCGCCGATCTTGGACATCGGCAGCTCGCCGGACTTGGAGAAGGTCAGCAGGACCAGCGCCTCGTACCGCGCGAACGTGAGCCCGTACGGCTTGACCACCGCGTCCACCTGGGCCAGCAGGATCTGGTGGGCCCGCATGACCGAGGTGATCGCGGCCATCGACGGCACGCTTCCCCAGCGCTGCTTCCAGAGCTCGTCGGCACGGGCGATGGGATCGAACGAGAGACTGAGCGGCTTCGGCACGGACCAGACCCTACCGGCGGGTCAGATGCCGGTCAGCCCCGTCTCGCCCTTCGGTCCGCGGGACGGACGGCACACGCGGTCGCACCGCTGCCGCCCGCCCCGCACGGAGGATCAGCCGGCCAGGTGCCGTTCGACGGTTTCCACCTTGGACGTCAGGCCGTCCTCCACGCCCGGGCGGATGTCCGCCTTGAGGACGAGGGAGACACGCGGCGCGCGGGCCTCCACGGCGGCCACGGCGCGCTTGACCACGTCCATGACCTCGTCCCACTCCCCCTCGACCGAGGTGAACATCGCGTCGGTGCGGTTCGGCAGCCCGGACTCGCGCACCACGCGCACGGCGTCGGCGACGTACTCCCCCACGTCCTCGCCGACGCCCAGCGGCGTCACGGAAAAAGCGACGATCACGCGTTCACGACCCCTTCCTTGCGGGCGCGGGACGCGATCACCGCGTCCTCGGCCTCACGCCTCAGCCGCCGCTCGGCGAAGAAGCCGCCGGTCGGGAGGACGGACATGACGGCGTAGTACGCCGCGGTGCCCAGCGACCACTTCGCGCGGTTCCAGGCGTCCGCCCAGAAGATCACGTAGAGAACGAAGAGGAAGCCGTGAACCGCGCCCATGACCGGGACGGCGTTGAAGTCGGTGGTCCGCTTCAGGACCGAGCAGACGAGCAGCAGCAGGAACGAGATCGCTTCGGGGCCCGAGACCAGGCGCAGGCGGCGGAGGGCGGAGGCGGTCTTGATGTCCACGGGTCACCTTCGGAAGGGAGAGACGTCGGCGTCGACGGTGCGGTCGGCTTGTGAACGCGCGCACAAGCGTAGCCATTGTGGCAAACCCCGTGGGCGATCACCGCAGCGGGTCGGGGCCGCCCGTAGGGGACGCGGAGCGCGGGTCAGGGGCGGATCAGGGTGCGACTCCCCCTTCGGGATCTGTGCGCCGGGCAAAAGGGCCGCTACCGTCTCACACGTGGCGATGTTCCGACTTCAGAGCAGCAAGGTGCTCGCCGTCGACATGACCGGGGACGCCGTGAAGGCGAAGAACGGCTCCATGGTCGCGTACGACGGGCAGATGGCCTTCAAGAAGCTGACGGGTGGCGGTGAGGGCCTCCGGGGGATGGTGACCCGGCGGCTCACGGGCGAGCAGATGACACTCATGGAGGTGAAGGGGCACGGCACCTGTTTCTTCGCCGACCGGGCCTCCGAGATCAACCTCGTGACCCTGAACGGCGAGAAGCTGTACGTCGAGTCCAGCAACCTGCTGGCCACCGACGGCGGCCTGCGCACGGGGACCACGTTCACGGGCCTGCGCGGCGCCTCCCAGGGCAACGGGCTGTTCACGACCACGATCGAGGGGCACGGCCAGGCCGCGATCATGTCGGACGGCCCCGCCGTGCTGCTGCGGGTCGGTCCGCAGTACCCGCTGACGGTCGACCCCGGCGCGTACGTCGCGCACCAGGGCAACCTGCGCCAGTCCTTCCAGTCGGGCGTGACCTTCCGCACGTTCATGGGCGAGGGCGGCGGCGAGGCGTTCCAGATCCGCTTCGAGGGCGACGGGGTGGTCTACGTCCAGCCCAGTGAGCGCAACACCGTCGCGGGGGACGTCTGACATGGGCTTCCGGGAGATCAACTCCAAGATGATCGAGGCGACGGTCGCGCCCGGCCAACGGCTGTTCAGCCAGCGCGGCGCGATGCTCGCGTACAAGGGCGAGGTCGGCTTCACCCCGAACCTGCGCGGCGGCCAGGGCGGGGTGATGTCGATGATCGGCCGGCGCGTGGCGAACGAGGACACGCCCCTGATGACCGTCGAGGGCAACGGCACCGTGCTGTTCGGACACGGCGGCCACCACATCCAGGTGATCAACCTCTCCGGGGACACCCTCTACGTCGAGGCGGACCGGCTGCTGGCCTTCGAGGGGACCCTGGAGCAGGGCACGGTGTTCCTCGGCTCCCAGGGCGGGGTGATGGGCATGGTCCGGGGCCAGGTCTCCGGTCAGGGCCTGTTCACCACCACGCTCAAGGGGCACGGCGCGGTCGCCGTGATGGCCCACGGCGGGGTGATCGAGGTGCCCATCACCCCGCAGCGCCCGGTGTACGTCGACCCGCAGGCGTACGTCGCCCACCACGGCGACGTCCGCAACAAGCTGTCGACGGCGCTCGGCTGGCGGGACATGGTGGGCCGGGGCTCCGGCGAGGCCTTCCAGCTGGAACTGAGCGGCAGCGGCGCGGTCTACGTCCAGGCCTCGGAGGAGAAGCTGTGAGCACCTACGGAACGCCGGGCACCGGCACGGCGGCCTTCGACCCGATGACGCTGCCCTCCGACGACAAGGTGAACGACTACACCTTCTGCGTGGAGCTCAAGGGCACCCAGTGGTTCATGCAGAAGGGGAAGATGATCGCCTACTACGGCGCCATCGAGTTCAACGGCATCGGACACGGGCGACTCGACCGACTTGTCCGTACGGCGTTCCATTCGCCACTGCACGCGAGCGACTGGGTGGTGGCCGAGGGCTCGGGCAAGATGCTGCTCGCCGACCGGGCCTTCGACGTCAATTCGTACGACTTGGACGACGGCAATCTGACCATTCGCTCGGGCAACTTGCTCGCTTTCCAGCCAAGTCTGTCGCTGAAGCAGTCGATCGTGCCGGGTTTTCTGACACTGATCGGAACCGGAAAGTTCGTGGCGGCGTCCAACGGACCGGTGGTGTTCATGGAACCGCCGATCAGGGTGGACCCGCAGGCGCTGGTCGGCTGGGCGGACTGCCCGTCCCCGTGCCACCACTACGACCACACCTACATGACCGGCCTCCTGGGCGGTCTACGTGCGATGACGGGCCTGGGCGGAGCGTCCGGCGAGGAGCACCAGTTCGAGTTCGTCGGCGCCGGCACGGTGCTGCTGCAGTCGTCCGAGACGCTGATGGCGGAGCAGGCCGTCGGGGCGCCTCCGCAGCAGCCGGGGGTGCCCGGAGGGGGCGGACCTGCGCGGTCCGGACCGGCCGGAAGCGGACAGCGGCTTCCCGGACAGCTGGGGGACCTCCAGCGTCGCTTCGGGCTGTGAGCGGTAATGTGCGGGGTGTGACATCGAACGCCTGCACGTGACGTCACACGGAAGCCCTATTAGTTCGCCTTTCAACTTCCTTAGGTAGACTTCATTCATGGAGACCGAGACGGCCACCCGCTGGCTGACCAATGCGGAGCAGTGCGCCTGGCGCACCCACCTGGAGGTCAACAAGCTGTTGACCTACCAGCTCGAGAAGGATCTGCAGCCGTTCGGCCTGACAATGAACGACTACGAGATCCTGGTGAACCTGTCCGAGTCGGAGGACCGGCGGATGCGCATGAGCGACCTGGCCTCCGCCACCATGCAGTCCAAGAGCAGGCTCTCCCACCAGATCACCCGGATGGAGAACGCCCACCTGGTCCGCCGGGAGAACTGCGAGTCCGACCGCCGCGGACTGTACGCCGTCCTCACCGAGCACGGCATGGAGACGATGCTGAAGGTCGCGCCGCACCACGTGGCGTCGGTGCGCCGGCACTTCATCGACCTGCTCTCCCCCGAGGCGCTGATCGAGCTCGACAAGGCCCTCAAGCCCATCGCCGAGCACCTGCGGGGCCAGCGGGGACGGCTCTGACCTCCCCCTGACGCCTACGCCCGGGGCGTGCCCCGGTCCGCGCCGGCGAGCGGCAGGCGGAGTTCGAAGAGGGCTCCGCCCGTCGGCGCCGCGCCCGCGGTGAGTGTGCCGCCGTGCCGTACGGCGACGTCCCGTGCGATGGCCAGGCCCAGACCGGCCCCGCCGTCGTCCCGGCTGCGCGCCGCGTCCAGCCGTACGAACCGCTCGAAGATCCGCTCCCGGTCGGCCTCGGCCACGCCCTCGCCGTCGTCGGCGACCGCGAGCACCGCCCAGGCGCCCTCACGGCGCACGGTCACCGTGACCCGTGCGCGGGCGTGCCGCGCGGCGTTGTCGAGCAGGTTGCCGAGCACCCGCCCGAGCTGGCCGGGCGACCCGGACACCTCCGCGGACTCCGCGTCCACCGTCACGCCCGCGCGCCCCGCGGCCTTCTCCCGGGCCAGCGCGGCCAGGTCCACCCGGGTGCCGGCGGGCCGCTCCCCCGCGTCGAGGCGGGCGAGCAGCAGCAGGTCGGCAGCGAGGTTCTGCAGCCGTACGGTGTCCTCGACCGCGCCGTCCAGGTCGAGCAGTTCGGGGTGGGCGGCGGCCACCTCCAGCTGGGTGCGCAGCGAGGCGATGGGGCTGCGCAGCTCGTGCGAGGCGTCGGCGACGAACCTGCGCTGCCGCTCCACGGACGCCTCCAGGGCGGTGAGCGTGGCGTTGGTGGTGCGGGCGAGCCGGGCGACCTCGTCGTGTGTCGCCGGTTCGGGGACGCGGCGGCGCAGGTCCTCGGAGGCGGTGATCGCGGCCAGCTCGCGGCGGATGCCCTCCACCGGGCGCAGGGCGCGGCCGGTGACCAGCCAGGTCACCGCGGCGACGACGCCGAGCAGCAGCGGGAAGCCGATGAGCATGGCGGTCAGCGCGGTGTCCACGGCGCTGTGCTCGGCGGCGAGCGGGGCGCCCGCGTGCACGGTGAGCCGGCCCCGGTCGGGGGTCTCCACCTCCACGGCGGCGAAGCGGTAGTCCTCGGTGTCGCCGTCGATGGTGGCGGAGCCGTTGACGAAGGTCGTCCCACGGTCGATCTCGCCGGGGGCGAGGGGGTCGTCGTCGTCATCGTCGTCGGAACGGCCCAAGTCGCCGTGGGAGCGGCCGGAGTCGTCGGCGCGGGCGTCGCGGGCGTCGTCACCGTCGTCGTCGCGGGCGTCGCCCCCCGCGGACCTTGTCGGCGCGGGCGTCACCTCGGCGGTGCCCGTCCCGGTGATCCGCTCCAGGTCCTCCGAGGCGGCGACCAGGGTGCCGTCCTCGTCGACGATCTGCACCGGCGCGTCCTCGGCGTCCAGACCGGAGAGCTTGTCCAGCGGTGTGCGGACGGCCAGTTCGGAGGCGACGGCCTGCGCGGAACGCTCCGCCCGGGTGCCCGCCTCACCGGTCAGGTTGGCCCGCAGGGACAGCAGGACGGCGGTGCCGGCGGCGACCAGGGCCACGGCGACGACGAGGGTGGCGCCGAGCGTCGCCCGGGAGCGGACCGAGCCGAACAGGCGGCTCACGGCGCCGTCTCCAGCCGGTAACCGGCGCCACGCACGGTGCGGATGAGGTCCGCGCGCAGTTTGCGGCGCAGGGCGCTGACGTAGACCTCGACGATGTTGGGGTCACCCTCGTAGGCGAAGTCCCAGACGTGCTCCAGGATGTCCGCCTTGGACACCACCTCGCCGGCCCGCAGCACCAAATGCTCGAGCACCGAGAACTCCTTGGCCGTCAGCTCGACCTCGTCGCCGCCGAGCCAGACCCGGCGGGCGGCGGTGTCCACCTTGAGGTCGCCGTGCACATGGACCGGGGAGGCGCCCGCGGCCGGCCGGCGGCGCAGCAGCGCCTTCACCCGGGCGACGAGGACCACGTAGGAGAAGGGCTTGGTGAGGTAGTCGTCGGCGCCGGTGTCCAGGCCCTCGGCCTCGTCGTACTCGCCGTCCTTGGCGGTGAGCATGAGGATCGGCACGTCGTGTCCGGCGGCGCGCAGGGCGGCGCAGACCCGGTAGCCGTTGAGGCCGGGCAGCATGATGTCGAGGATGACCAGGTCGTACGGTTCCACCGTGGCCCGCTCCAGCCCCTCCCGGCCGTCGTGCACGACGTCGACGGCGTAGCCCTCGGCGGTGAGGCCCTTGGCGAGGGAGAGAGCGAGGCGCTTTTCGTCCTCGACGATCAGGAGTCTCATGCGGTCCAGGGTCGCAAAGGGAAGCTGAAGATCACTTCAGGCTGCTTCAGCTTCCGCTCAGCGTCGGTGGGCGACATTGATGTCGTACAGCGCGAAGCACACCGACTCGGGAGGAACGTACATGAAGCGCAACATCCTGATCGCCGTCGTCACGGCCGCGGCTCTGGTGGGCGGAGGTACGGCGACGGCCCTCGCGGTCGCGGGGGACGACGACGACTCGACGTCGGTGACGCGGACGGAGGACCGCGGTGAGGACCGCTCCGACGACCGTGACGACGACGTGGACCGCGCCGCCGCCCCCGGTGACGTGACCGCCGCCGAGGCCATCGCCGCCGCGCTGAAGCACACGCCGGGCACGGCCGTCTCCGCCGAACTGGACGACGGCTCCTGGGAGGTGGAGGTACTCGCGGACGGCGGCACCTGGCAGAGCGTCAGGATCGCCCCGGACAGCGGAAAGGTGCTGGGCGCCCACCAGGACGACGAGGACGACGCCGCCGAGGTGCGCGCCGCGCTGAAGAACGCCACGGTCACGGCCGAGGACGCCGCCAAGGCCGCCGCCTCCAAGGGCACGGTGGTCTCCGTCGACCTGGACGACGACGGCGACGACCGCGGCTGGGACACGGAGACGCGCGCCTCCGGCGGTGGCGAGCGGGAGTGGACGGTGGACCTGCGCTCCGGCGCGGTGATGACCGACCGGGACGACGACTGACACGGGGCTCCGGCCCGGGCCCCGCTCCCCAAACGCCGGAGGGGCTCATTTCAGCCCGTCCGGCGTTTGAGGACGAGGCCCGCCAGGGCCGACAAGGGGGTCAGTTGCCCGTCAGGCCCTCGACCAGTTCGTCCGCCGCCCGGTACGGGTCCAGCTGACCCGTGACGATGCGCTCGGCGAGCGCCCCCAGGCGGCGGTCGCCGTGGAGGTCGCCGATGCGTTCGCGGAGGGCCGTGACCGCGATGGTCTCGACCTCGCGGGCGGCGCGCGCCTGGCGGCGCTCCGCGAGGACCCCCCGCTCCTCCATCCAGGCACGGTGCTTCTCCAGCGCCTCGACGACCTCGTCGACGCCCTCCTGGCGGGCGGCGACCGTCTTGACGATCGGGGGGCGCCAGTCGCCGGGGCCACGGGACTCACCGAGGCCCAGCATGTGGTTCAGCTCGCGGGCGGTGGCGTCCGCCCCGTCACGGTCGGCCTTGTTGACGACGTAGACGTCACCGATCTCCAGGATTCCGGCCTTGGCCGCCTGGATGCCGTCGCCCATGCCGGGGGCGAGGAGGACCACGGAGGTGTCGGCCTGGGAGGCGATCTCCACCTCCGACTGGCCGACGCCCACCGTCTCCACCAGGATCACCTCGCAGCCGGCCGCGTCCAGGACGCGGATGGCCTGCGGCGCGGCCCAGGCGAGGCCGCCGAGGTGGCCGCGGGTGGCCATGGAGCGGATGTAGACGCCCGGGTCGGAGGCGTGCTCCGACATCCGGACGCGGTCACCCAGAAGGGCGCCCCCGGAGAAGGGGGAGGACGGGTCGACGGCCAGGACGCCGACCCGCTTGCCCTGTTTGCGGTACGCGGTCACCAGCGCCGAGGTGGACGTCGACTTGCCGACGCCCGGGGAGCCGGTGAGGCCGACCACGTAGGCGTTGCCGGTGAGCGGCGCGAGTGCCGCCATGACCTCCCTGAGCTGCGGGGACGCCCCCTCCACCAGGGAGATCAGCCGGGCCACGGCCCGTGGCCTGCCCTCTCTGGCCTGGGCCACCAGAGTGGAGACGTCCTGCATCACAGCTCCGTTCACGTAAGGGAAGTCGGCAACAACCGGTTCAGGCCTTGGGTACCCGCACGATCAGTGCGTCACCCTGGCCGCCGCCACCGCACAGGGCCGCGGCGCCGACGCCGCCGCCCCGCCGCTTCAGCTCCAGCGCCAGGTGCAGCACCAGCCGCGCGCCGGACATCCCGATCGGGTGGCCGAGGGCGATGGCGCCACCGTTGACGTTCACCTTTTCGGTGGAAACGCCCAGGTCCTTCATTGACTGGACGGCAACCGCGGCGAAAGCCTCGTTGATCTCGATCAGGTCGAGGTCGGAGACCTCCAGGCCCTCCTTCTTCAGGGCGTGGCGGATGGCGTTCGACGGCTGCGACTGGAGCGAGTTGTCGGGGCCGGCCACGTTGCCGTGGGCGCCGATCTCGGCGATCCACTCCAGGCCCAGCTCCTGCGCCTTGGCCTTGCTCATCACGACCACGGCGGCGGCGCCGTCGGAGATCTGCGAGGAGGAGCCGGCGGTGATGGTGCCGTCCTTGGCGAACGCCGGGCGCAGCTTGCCGAGGGACTCCGCCGTGGTGTCGCCGCGGATGCCCTCGTCCTTGCTGAACAGCACCGGGTCGCCCTTGCGCTGCGGGATCTCGACGGGGGTGATCTCGGCCTCGTAGATGCCGTTCTTCTGTGCGGCGGCGGCCCGCTGGTGGGACAGGGCGGCGATCTCGTCCTGCTCGGGGCGGGCGATACCGAGGCGGGTGTTGTGCTTCTCGGTCGACTCGCCCATGGCGATGTTCTCGAAGGAGTCGGTCAGACCGTCGTGCGCCATCGCGTCGAGCACCTGCACCGCGCCGTACTTGTAGCCCTCGCGGGACTTCGGCAGCAGGTGGGGGGCGTTGGTCATGGACTCCTGGCCGCCGGCCACGACCACGTCGAACTCGCCCGCGCGGATGAGCTGGTCGGCCAGCGCGATGGCGTCGAGGCCGGAGAGGCACACCTTGTTGATGGTGAGCGCCGGGACGTTCATCGGGATGCCGGCCTTCACGGCGGCCTGGCGCGCCGGGATCTGGCCCGCGCCGGCCTGGAGCACCTGCCCCATGATCACGTACTGGACCTGGTCGCCGCCGATCCCCGCACGGTCGAGGGCGGCCTTGATCGCGAAGCCGCCGAGGTCGGCTCCGGAGAACGACTTCAGCGAACCGAGCAGCCGACCCATCGGGGTGCGGGCGCCCGCGACGATGACGGACGTCGTGCCGTTCGTTGCGGATGATGCAGAAGATGCAGAAGTCATGAGCTGCGGTCCCCTTCCGGCTGCACAGCCGAGGAGTGAACGAGGGTTTACTTCGAATGTACTGACGTGCGGTGGACCCCGTCATCGGCCTTTCGGTGTGATCGCGCGCACGTTGCGTAACCGCCGCGGGGGCGCTGCACTGATTTCATGCTGACGCGAATCGACCACATCGGGATCGCCTGCTTCGACCTCGACAAGACCGTGGAGTTCTACCGCTCCACCTACGGCTTCGAGGTGTTCCACTCGGAGGTCAACGAGGAGCAGGGCGTGCGCGAGGCCATGCTCAAGATCAACGAAACCTCGGACGGCGGGGCCTCCTACCTGCAGCTCCTCGAGCCGACCCGCGAGGACTCCACCGTCGCCAAGTGGCTCGCGAAGAACGGCGAGGGCGTCCACCACATCGCTTTCGGTACGGCGGATGTGGACGCGGACGCGGCCGACGTCAAGGAGAAGGGCGTACGCGTTCTGTACGAAGAGCCCCGGCGCGGCTCCATGGGGTCACGGATCACCTTCCTGCATCCGAAGGACTGCCACGGCGTACTGACAGAACTGGTCACTTCCGCGCCCGTTGAGTCGTCCGAGCACTGACCCACGTACATAAGGGCCGGTAGGGTTGGGTCTGGTCGCCGCTCCATGCGTGGTGACCGAGTCCCGTCGTGTTCGGCGACGGGATCGCCGGGGTCCGGGTGGCGGGGGGCGAGCGCGGGGCAGCAGCCCATGCTCCGCCGATGATCTGACACCATTCCCCGGGGGCTCCGTTCGGGATGGGCGGAGCTCGGCCAGACTTGCGACCAGGGGACGGATGGGACCGCGCAGTGCGGGGCTACGAGAGCCAGGAGCGAGAGCCGGCGGCTGACGTCGACCACCTCTCTCGGTTCGAAGCCGAGATGAAGCGGCTGAAGACCGAGCGGGAAAAGGCGATCCAGCACGCCGAGGACCTCGGCTACCAGGTCGAGGTGCTGCGCGCCAAGCTGCACGAGGCGCGGCGCACCATCATGTCCCGGCCCGCCTACGACGGCGGCGACATCGGCTACCAGGCCGAGCAGTTGCTCCGCAACGCGCAGCTGCAGGCCGACCAGCTGCGCGCGGACGCCGAGCGGGAGCTGAGCCAGGCGCGGGCGCAGACCCAGCGCATCCTCCAGGAGCACGCCGAGCAGGCGGCCCGTCTCCAGGCGGAGCTGCACCAGGAGGCGGTGACCCGGCGCCAGCAGCTCGACCAGGAGCTGGCGGAGCGCCGGCAGACCGTCGAGTCGCACGTCAACGAGAACGTGGCGTGGGCGGAGCAGTTGCGGGCCCGCACCGAGGAGCAGGCCCGCCGTCTGATGGAGGAGACCCGCGCCGAGCGGGAGCAGGCGCTGACCGCGGCCCGCGAGGAGGCGGAGCGGCTGACCGCCGAGGCCCGCCGCCGGCTGCAGAGCGACGCGGAGGCTGCCCGCAGCGAGGCCGAGCAGCTGCTGCGCCGGGCCCGCGCGGACGCCGAGCGCCTGCTGAACGCCGCGTCCACGCAGGCGCAGGAGGCCACCGAGCACGCCGAGCAGCTGCGCACCTCCACGGTCAGCGAGTCGGAGTCGGCGCGCCGTCAGGCGCAGGAGCTCAGCCGGACCGCCGAGGAGCGGATGGCCGAGGCCGAGACCGCGCTGCGCGAGGCGCGCTCCGAGGCGGAGAAGGTCCTCACCGAGGCGAAGGAGGCCGCCGCCAAGGCGCTCTCCTCCGCCGAGGCCGCCAACGAGACGCGTACGCGCACCGCCAAGGAGCAGGTGGCGCGGCTGGTCAGCGAGGCCACCAAGGAGGCCGAGTCCACCAAGGCGGACGCCGAGCAGCTGGTCGCCGACGCCCGCGCCGAGGCCGAGAAGATCGTCGCGGAGGCCGCCGAGAAGGCCCGCACGCTCACCGCGGAGGAGTCCGCCACCCAGCTGTCCAAGGCGGCCAAGACCGCGGAGGACGTGCTCAACAAGGCCTCGGAGGAGGCCAAGCAGACCACCCGCGCGGCGGCCGAGGAGGCCGAGCGGATCCGCCGGGAGGCCGAGGCCGAGGCGGACCGGCTGCGCGCCGAGGCGCACGACATCGCCGAGCAGCTCAAGGGCGCGGCGAAGGACGACACCAAGGAGTACCGCGCCAAGACGGTCGAGCTGCAGGAGGAGGCGCGCCGGCTGCGCGGCGAGGCCGAGCAGCTGCGCGCCGACGCGGTCGCCGAGGGCGAGAAGATCCGCGCGGAGGCCCGCAAGGAGGCCGTGGCGCAGATCGAGGAGGCGGCCAAGTCCGCCGAGGAGCTGCTCGCCAAGGCCAAGGCGGACGCCGACGAGCTGCGCTCCACCGCGCAGACGGACAGCGAGAAGGTCCGCACCGAGGCCATCGAGCGCGCCACGACGCTGCGCCGGCAGGCCGAGGAGACCCTGGAGCGCACCCGCAAGGAGGCCGAGCGGCACCGCGCGGAGGCGTCGGAGCAGGCCGACGCCCTCAAGGAGGACGCCGAGCGGGCCGCCCGCGAGCTGCGCGAGGAGACCGAGCGGGCCGTCGAGGCGCGCCGCGCGGAGGCGGCCGAGGAACTGACGCGGCTGCACACCGAGGCGGAGGAGCGGCTCGCCACCGCCGAGCAGGCGCTGAGCGACGCGCGCGAGGAGGCCGAGCGGATCCGCCGCGAGGCGTCCGAGGAGAGCGAGCGGCTGCGCACCGAGGCCGCCGAGCGGATCCGTACGCTCCGTCAGCAGGCCGAGCAGGAGGCCGAGCGGCTGCGCGACGAGGCCGCCGCGGACGCCTCGGCGTCCCGCGCGGAGGGTGAGGCCGTCGCCGTGCGGCTGCGGTCGGAGGCCGCGGCGGAGGCGGAGCGGCTGAAGTCGGAGGCGCAGGACAGCGCCGACCGGGTGCGCGCGGAGGCGCAGGCGGCCGCCGAGCGGATCGGCACGGAGGCGTCCGAGACGCTGGCGGCGGCGCAGGAGGAGGCGGCCCGGCGGCGCCGGGAGGCCGAGGAGCTCCTCGGTGCGGCCCGCGAGGAGGCCGACCAGGAGCGCGGGCGGGCCCGGGAGCAGAGCGAGGAGCTGCTGGCGTCGGCGCGTACCCGCGTCGAGGAGGCGCAGGCCGAGGCCGTACGGCTGGTCGAGGAGGCGGACCGGCGCGCCACGGAGATGGTGTCGGCGGCCGAGCAGCACGCGCAGCAGGTGCGGGACTCCGTCGCGGGGCTGCACGAGCAGGCGCAGGAGGAGATCGCCGGGCTGCGCAGCGCCGCCGAGCACGCGGCGGACCGCACCCGTCGCGAGGCCGAGGAGGAGGCGGACCGGGTCCGCACCGACGCCTACGCGGAGCGGGAGCGGGCGAGCGAGGACGCGAGCCGGCTGCGGCGCGAGGCGCAGGAGGAGACGGAGGACGCCAAGGCGCTCGCCGAGCGGACCGTCTCGGAGGCGATCACGGAGGCCGACCGGATCCGTTCCGAGGTCTCCGAGCACGCGCAGCGGATGCGTACCGAGGCGTCCGACGCGGTCGCCGAGGCCGAGCAGGCCGCCGCGCGCACCCGGGCGGACGCCCGCGAGGACGCCAACCGGATCCGTTCGGACGCGGCGACGCAGGCGGACAGGCTCATCACCGAGGCGCGCAGCGAGGCGGAGCGGCTCACCGAGGACACGATCACGGAGACCGACCGGCTGCGTACCGAGACGGTCGCCGAGGCCGAGCGGGTGCGGTCGGAGTCGGTCGCCAAGGCGGAGAAGCTGATCGCGGACGCCACCGGTGACGCGGAGCGGCTGCGGGCCGAGGCCGCGGAGACGGTCGGGTCGGCGCAGCAGCACGCGGAGCGGATCCGGCGGGACGCCGAGCGGGTCAAGACGGACGCGGAGACGGAGGCCGAGCGGCTGGTGTCCGGTGCGCGCGAGGAGGCCGAGCGGACGCTGGACGAGGCCCGCAAGGAGGCCAACAAGCGGCGTTCGGAGGCGGCCGAGCAGGTCGACACCCTCATCACGGAGACCACCGCCGAGGCGGACAAGCTGCTCACCGAGGCGCAGCAGCAGGCGCTGAAGACCACGGCCGACGCCGAGTCGCAGGCCGACACCATGGTCGGCGCGGCCCGCAGCGAGGCCGACCGGGTGGTGTCCGAGGCCCGGATCGAGGGCAACTCGCTGGTGGAGAAGGCGCGTACGGACGCCGACGAGCTGCTGGTCGGCGCGCGCCGGGACGCGACGCAGATCCGAGAGCGCGCCGAGGAGCTGCGCGACCGCATCACGAACGAGATCGAGGAGCTGCACCAGCGGGCCCGCCGTGAGTCGGCGGAGACGATGAAGTCCGCCGGCGACCGCTGCGACGCGCTGATCAAGGCGGCCGAGGAGCAGCTGGCGAAGGCGGAGGCCAAGGCGAAGGAGATCGTCTCCGAGGCCAACTCCGAGGCGGGCAAGGTGCGGATCGCCGCCGTGAAGAAGGCCGAGGGTCTTCTGAAGGAGGCGGAGCAGAAGAAGGCCACGCTCGTGAAGGAGGCCGAGGAGCTGAAGGCCGAGGCGGTGCGCGAGGCACGGCGCACGGTCGAGGAGGGCAAGCGCGAGCTGGAGGTCCTCGTGCGGCGCCGGGAGGACATCAACGCGGAGATCTCGCGCGTCCAGGACGTCCTGGAGGCCCTGGAGTCCTTCGAGGCCCCGGGCGGCGGCAAGGACAACGGCGTCAAGGCGGGGGCCGCGGCGGGCGCTACCCGTACGGGTGGCAAGTCAGGCGACAGCTAGCAAACCGGGCGAATTCCCTTGTACGGTGAGGGCTTTGACCATGACTTTGGCAAGGCTTCCGGCGGCGAGCCACTCAAAAGGGGTGTCATCTTCCGTATCAAACGTGCATCCGCTCGATGACACAGCGCTTCGGCCCCTAGGATTCCACCTATCACCTCACCGGTCTCATTCGACAGGAACCCCATGAGCGACACTTCCCCCTACGGCTTCGAGCTTGTGCGGCGTGGGTACGACCGCGCTCAGGTGGACGAACGTATCTCCAAGCTCGTCTCCGACCGTGACAGCGCTCTCGCCCGCATCACCGCTCTGGAAAAGCGCATCGAAGAGCTCCACCTCGAGACGCAGAACGCCCAGGCCCAGGTCAACGACGCGGAGCCGTCGTACGCGGGTCTCGGCGCGCGCGTGGAGAAGATCCTCCGCCTCGCCGAGGAGGAGGCGAAGGACCTGCGCGAGGAGGCCCGGCGCGCGGCCGAGCAGCACCGCGAGCTCGCCGAGTCGGCCGCCCAGCAGGTGCGGAACGACGCCGAGGCCTACGCCGCCGAGCGTAAGTCCAAGGCGGAGGACGAGGGCGTCCGGATCGTCGAGAAGGCCCAGGGCGAGGCCTCCCAGCTGCGTTCCGATGCGCAGAAGGACGCCCAGTCCAAGCGCGAGGAGGCGGACGCCCTCTTCGAGGAGACCCGCGCCAAGGCCGCCCAGGCCGCGGCCGACTTCGAGACGAACCTGGCCAAGCGGCGCGAGCAGTCCGAGCGCGACCTCGCCTCGCGTCAGGCCAAGGCGGAGAAGCGCCTCGCGGAGATCGAGCACCGCGCGGAGCAGCTGCGCCTGGAGGCCGAGAAGCTGCGCACCGACGCCGAGCGCCGGGCCCGCCAGACGGTGGAGACCGCCCAGCGCCAGGCCGAGGACATCGTGGCCGACGCCAACGCCAAGGCCGACCGGATCCGTTCGGAGTCCGAGCGTGAGCTCGCCGCGCTGACCAACCGCCGCGACTCGATCAACGCCCAGCTGACGAACGTCCGCGAGATGCTGGCGACCCTCACGGGTGCCGCGGTCGCCGCCACCGGCGCGCCCGCCACCGAGGACGAGCCGATCTCCCGCGGCGTCCCGGCCCAGCAGTCCCGGTAACACCCCCGGACAGGGCGACCGGACCCCGGCGAAGCCCTCTGCCACTGAGGTGGCAGAGGGCTTTGTCCCGTTTTAGCGTTGCCGCATGATCGAGCTCGAGGGGCTGACCAAGCGGTACGGCGAGAAGGTGGCGGTGGACAGCCTGACCTTCACCGTCAGGCCTGGCATCGTCACGGGCTTCCTCGGTCCGAACGGCGCCGGCAAGTCGACCACCATGCGGATGATCCTGGGCCTCGACCACCCCACGTCCGGGGACGTGCGCGTCGACGGCGCGCACTACGACCGGCTGAAGGACCCGCTGACGAACATCGGCGCCCTGCTGGAGGCCAAGGGCGTGCACCCGGGGCGCAGCGCCTACAACCATCTGCTGTGGCTCGCGCAGAGCAACGGCATCCCCGAACGGCGGGTCCACGAGGTGCTGGACGAGGTCGGCCTGACGGCGGTGGCGCGGAAGAAGGCCAAGGGGTTCTCGCTCGGCATGGGCCAGCGCCTCGGCATCGCCGCCGCGCTGCTCGGCGACCCGCGGATCCTGATGTTCGACGAGCCGGTCAACGGGCTCGACCCCGAGGGCATCCACTGGATCCGCACGCTGATGAAGTCGCTCGCCGCCCAGGGCCGCACGGTCTTCGTCTCCTCCCACCTGATGAGCGAGATGGCGCTGACCGCCGACCACCTCGTTGTCATCGGCCAGGGCCGGCTGCTCGCCGACACCTCGATGGCGGAGTTCATCGAGCGCAACTCCCGCTCCTACGTCCGGGTGCGCAGCCCGCAGCGGGAACTGCTGCTGGACCTGCTGCACGGGGCCGGCATCACCGCCGTGGACGGCACGGACGGAACGCTGGAGGTGGACGGCTCCAGCGCGGAGACCGTCGGGGAACTGGCCGCCCGCAGCGGCGTCGTGCTGCACGAGCTGAGCCCGCAACAGGCGTCCCTGGAGGAGGCGTTCATGCAGCTGACGGCCGAGTCGGTGGAGTACCACGCCCACACGGGCGCGCCCGTTCCCCCGCAGCAGTGGGGCACGACCTGGACGAAGGACTGAGCATGGCGACGACCCAGGCCGTACGGTCGGAGTGGACCAAGATCCGGTCGGTGGCGTCCACCGTGTGGACGCTGTCGACCGCGGTGGTCGTCACCATCGCCCTCGGCATGCTGATCTCGGCCCTGTCGAAGAACGAGTTCGGCAACCTGAGCGAGCGGGAGCGGCTCTCCTTCGACCCGACGTTCATCAGCTTCGCCGGCACCAGCCTCGGCCAGCTCGCGATGATCGTGTTCGGTGTGCTGGTGGTGTCGAACGAGTACAGCACCGGGATGATCCGTGCCTCGCTGGCGGCCGTGCCGAAGCGCGGCACGTTCCTGTTCAGCAAGCTGGCCGTGGCCACCGCGCTGGCGTTCGTGGTGGGCATGGCCACCAGCTTCGCCACCTTCTTCCTGGGCCAGCTGATGCTCGGCGACCTCGGCACGTCGATCGGCGACGACGGGGTGCTGCGCGCGGTCATCGGCGGCGGGCTCTACATGACGCTCATCGCGCTGTTCTCCATGGGCGTCGCCGCGATGCTGCGCTCCCCCCTGCTGTCGCTGGGCATCCTGATGCCATTCTTCTTCCTGATCTCCAACATCCTCGGCAACGTCAGCGCCACGGAGAAGGTCGGCCGGTTCCTGCCCGACCAGGCGGGCAGCCGGATCATGCGGGTGGTGACCCCGGTGGACGACGACACCCCGTACGGCCCCTGGGGCGGCCTCGGGATCATGGCACTGTGGGTGATCGCGTCGGTCGCCGGCGGTTACGTGCTGCTGAAGCGGCGCGACGCCCAGTGAGCGACCGCACCGGACCGGTTCTCGTCCGGCCTTGAGCGGAACCGTCAGTGTCCCGATAAGCTCCTAACCCTTACGGGGGCGTGCGCCCTGCTGTCCTGAACCTTTCGATGGGTGCGGAGCATGATCGAGGCAGTCGGCCTGACCAAGCAGTACGGCGACAAGACCGCTGTGTACAACCTTTCCTTCCAGGTGCGTCCCGGTGCCGTCACCGGCTTCCTGGGCCCCAACGGCTCGGGCAAGTCGACGACGATGCGGATGATCCTCGGTCTGGACAACCCCACGGCGGGCCGGGTCACGATCGGCGGCTACCCCTACCGCAAGCTGCCCAACGCCCCCCGTCAGGTCGGCGCGCTGCTGGACGCCAAGGCGGTGCACGGCGGCCGGACCGCCCGCAACCACCTGCTGAGCCTGGCCCAGCTGTCGGGCATCCCGGCCCGCCGGGTGGACGAGGTGCTGGGCGTGGTCGGCCTGCACGAGGTCGCCCGCCGCCGGTCCAAGGGCTTCTCCCTCGGCATGGGCCAGCGCCTCGGCATCGCCGCCGCGCTGCTCGGCGACCCGCAGGTGCTGCTGTTCGACGAGCCGGTCAACGGTCTCGACCCCGAGGGCATCCTCTGGGTGCGCAACCTGATGAAGTCGCTCGCCGCCGAGGGCCGCACCGTCTTCGTCTCCTCGCATCTGATGAGCGAGATGGCGCTGACCGCGGACCACCTCATCGTGATCGGCCGCGGGCAGCTGATGGCCGACATGAGCGTGAAGGACTTCATCTCCGCCAACTCCGCCGGCTTCGCGCGGGTGCGCACCCCCGACAGCGAGCCGCAGCTGCGGGAGAAGCTGTCGGCGGCGATCACCGAGGCCGGCGGTCATGTGCTGCCGGAGCAGGACGGCGCGCTGCGGGTGACGGGACTGGCGCTGCCGCGGATCAGCGACCTCGCCCACGAGCACGACGTACGGCTGTGGGAGCTGTCGCCGCACCAGGCCTCCCTGGAGGAGGCGTACATGCGGATGACGCAGGGCGCCGTCGACTACCGCTCCACCATCGACCAGAAGGAGGGGCTGCAGCAGCCGCTGCCGCCCGGCGCGCAGCCGCCGCTGCCGGTGCCGGGGCAGGGACAGCCCGGCTGGTACGCCCCGCCGCCGCCCCAGCAGGGCGGGCAGCCGTTCGCCCCGCCGCAGGGCGCCCCCGCGGGCCCCTACGGCGCACCGGCGGCCCCGGGAGCCGCTCCGGGCGCCGCCGCGCCGAACCCGTACGCGCAGGCGCCCCAGGGCCCGGCTCCGGCCGCTCCCCCGGCCGCCGCTCCCCAGTCCGCCCCCTCCGCCGAGCCGACCGAGTCCGAGGACGCCCGATGAGCACGCCCCAGCCCCCGATGCCGCAGAGCGCCGCACCCGCGTGGCAGGCGGCCCCCGGTACCGCACCGTCCGCGCCCGCGTATCCCGGCTACACCTCGCCGATCCCGGTGGTGCGCACCCACCTGGGGCACGCGCTCGCCTCCGAGTGGACGAAGATCAAGTCCGTGCGCTCGACCCTGTGGACGACGGGCGTGTTCGTCGCGCTCGTGGTCGGCATCGGTGCGCTCACAGGCCTGGTGGTCGCGAGCGCCGACCCCGACCTGGGCGGCGAGAGCCCGCTGTCGCTCGGCTTCTTCGGACTGCTGCTGGGCTCGATGTGCCTCATCACGCTCGGCGTGCTCACCACCGCCTCCGAGTACGGCACCGGCATGATCCGCACGACGATGGTCGCCTGCCCCACGCGCGGCCGGGTGCTCGCGGCGAAGGCCCTGGTGTTCTTCGGGCTCGCCTTCGTGGTGACGCTGGTGTGCGCCACGCTCGTCGGCCTGGTGCACGTGTCGCTGCTGGAGGGGTACAACGGCAAGTCCCCCTCCGGCGAGGAATGGCTGAAGGGCACGGTCGGCATCTCGCTCTACTTGGCGCTGCTGGGCACCCTGTCGCTTGCCATCGGGTCGATCGTGCGGCACTCGGCGGGCGCCATCACCATCATGATCGGCGCGGTGCTCGCCCCGCTGGTGATCGCGCTGTTCATGTTCTCCACCTCGCTGCAGGACGTGCAGCAGGCGCTGTTCGAGTACTCCATCCCGAACCAGATGAGCATCTTCTACGCCAACTCCCTGTCGGACTCCGGTCCGTCGGGGTGGGACCCGCTGTGGATCATGCTGGTCGTCACGGCGGCCGCGCTCGGCGGGGCCTTCGCCCTGCTGCAGAAGCGGGACGTCTAGGAACCGCTCAGAACCTCGGCGCGTTACGGGACCGCTGCACCCGCGTGGTGCGGCGGTCCTTCGCGTTCCAGCAGGCCTTGTGCCAGTGCCGGCGCTCGTCGACACCCGAGTGCTCCGGCCAGGCCACCACGTGCGGCACCCCGTCCGGGATCAACTGGTCGCAGCCCGGGCAGCGGTAGGCCTTCCCCTGGGCGCTGGCGCCGGCCACGTGCCGCACGCTCCAGGACTCGCCGTGCCAGTCCTCCGAGGACTGCCAGCCGCCGTAGCGCCCGGAGCGGTCGTCCTCGGCGCTCCGGCCGGACGAACCGGCTCCCTTGGGTCGGTTGCGACGCGGGGACACAGGACACCTCACGGGGCTATACAGGATGCACGGACCGCGTCCAGCCTACGCGGCGGACGCCGGGGTACCCGTACGGCACCATTCGCCACAAGTCACTCCCTGGCATGTGGCGGCCCCTCGTGAGCGGCCCATTCTGCAGACAATCCGCAAAATCGCTCGCCCGACCGTGTCCTCGGCACGTGTCGGGCGGTTATGCCCTGCGGGGGAGCTCCGCGTCGGAGCCAAGGAAGCAGGAAAAAGCAATGCGCGTTGGAAGTTTCGTGTTGGCCGCCCAGTTCCCCGGGCAGGGCGAGGGGGAGGCGCTGCACCGCGCGGTCCGTTCGGCCGAGGTGGCCGAGGAGTCGGGGCTCGACACGGTCTGGCTGGCCGAGCACCACTTCGTGCCTTACGGCACCTGTCCGTCCGCCGTCACCCTGGCGGCGATGCTGCTCGGCCGCACCCGCAGGCTGCGCGTCGGCACGGCGGTCAGCGTGCTGCCCACCGTCCATCCCGTCGCGCTCGGCGAACAGGCCGCGCTGCTGCACGTCGCCAGCGGCGGACGGTTCTCCCTCGGCCTCGGCCGGGGCGGGCCGTGGGTGGACCTGGAGGTGTTCGGGGCGGGCCTGGAGGCGTACGAGAAGGGGTTCCCGGAAGCGCTCGATCTGCTGATGCGCTGGCTGCGCGAACCGTCCGTCGGGGCGGACGGCGAGCGGTACCGGTTCCGTGAGGTGCCCGTGGTCCCCCGCCCGTCGGAGGCGCTCACGGAGACCGAGGGCCCGGAGGTGGTGGTCGCCTGCACCTCCCCGTCGAGCGTGCGGCTGGCCGCCGAGCGCGGGCTTCCGATGCTGCTCGGCATGCACGTCGGGGACGAGGAGAAGGCCGAGATGGTCGCCCTGTGGCGGCGCCACGCGCGCGCCTGCGGGCGGCCGGCCGCGCAGATCGACGCCGCGGCCCACGTCTCGGCCGGGGTCTGCCAGATCGCGGACCGGCGCACGGACGCGGCGGAGGCCCTGATGAAGGCGATGCCGGGCTGGCTGAAGCAGGGGCTGGAGGCGCATGTGACGGTGGACGGGCGGGAGCGCCGGATGCGCGACCCGCTGGCGTACACCGAACTCCTCTGCGGGCTGCACCCGGTGGGCACCCCGCGGCTGTGCGCGGACCGGCTCGCCGCGACCAGCGAGCGGACCGGGATCTCCCGCTTCGCCCTGCTCGTCGAGGGCTCCGGCGACCTGGCGGCGACCGAGGAGAACGTACGGCGGCTGGGGGCCGAGGTGCTCCCCCAGCTCGCCTGACGATCATGGACGTTCCAGGGACGCTTGCCGCCCCGGTACAGACCGCACCTCCCGCGTACGGAGCGGCAAGCTGTCGATGGAGCGTCAGCAGTCGCGAAGTTCCGGCGACTGGTTGAGCAGTTGGTTGCGCACCGAGGTGAAGCGGGCCAGCGTCTCGTCGACCGAGGAGTCAAGCGGGAACACGGCCACCCGGTGGCAGTTCTGGAAGGCCAGCCGAACACCGAAGTGCCGTTGCAGCGCGCCGCGTATCGCGTCACTCGCGAGCGCACGCAGCAGCTGACCGCGTGCCTGCTCGTCCGGCGGGGGCGTCTGGTTGTCGGCGAAGGCTCCGCCGTCGACCTTCAGCTGGGCCACCAGGGAGCTGATCATCTCCCACGCATAGGGCAGGGAGGTCCGGACGCAGTCGACGAAGTCAGCTTCGTCGACCTCGCCTCGCTCGGCCTGTTCGAGTAGGGCCGGTGAGACGTCGAGCGACATGGGTTCTCCTCTCGCACCCCCAACGCACAGGGGTTGCCTGACAGATAAGGGAGTGCGCGAAAACGGGCACGCTGCGTACACAGTTCGCGACCTCCCGTTCAATACCGTAAGCAACGGACCGTGACCGCACCAGGAGAATGCTCGGATGCGGAACTTCCTGTAGGCCGGTAATCGGCCACCGCACAACACGCGTTTTCCAGGAGATACAGGACGCGCCCCGCGAGCCCGGCGGGGCGCCTGTGAGGGCGGATCGCGAAGACCCCGGCCGGTCGAGTAGCGTTGCCGACCATGCGTCTCGTCATTGCCCGCTGCTCCGTGGACTACGCCGGGCGGCTCACCGCGCACCTGCCGTCGGCACCCCGTCTGATCCTGGTCAAGGCGGACGGCAGCGTCTCGATCCATGCCGACGACCGGGCCTACAAGCCCCTCAACTGGATGTCGCCGCCCTGCACCCTGAAGGAGGGCACCGGCGATGAGGAGGGCGTCTGGACCGTCGTCAACAAGGCGGGCGAGAAGCTCATCATCACGATGGAGGAAGTTCTCCACGACTCCTCGCACGAACTCGGCGTCGATCCCGGCCTGATCAAGGACGGCGTGGAAGCACACCTTCAGGAGCTGCTCGCCGACCGCATCGAGACCCTCGGCGAGGGCTACACCCTGATCCGCCGCGAGTACATGACCGCGATCGGACCGGTCGACATCCTGTGCCGGGACGCCGAGGGGCAGACCGTCGCGGTGGAGATCAAGCGGCGCGGCGAGATCGACGGCGTGGAACAGCTCACCCGCTACCTGGAGCTGCTGAACCGCGACCCGCACCTCGCGCCGGTGCGCGGCGTCTTCGCCGCCCAGGAGATCAAGCCGCAGGCCCGGGTGCTCGCCACCGACCGGGGCATCGGCTGCCAGGTCCTCGACTACAACGCCCTGCGCGGCATCGAGGACGACAAGCTCCGCCTGTTCTGAGCCGCGGGCCACGACGACAGGCCGGGGGGCCGGGTTCCGTACAGGACCCCGGCCCCCCGGCCTGTCAGGCGGGTCAGGCGGGTCAGATCAGCGTCTCGTCATCGCCGGGCGTGCCCGGGTCTGTGCTCTCGTCCGCGCTCGCGGAGGTCTCGATGGGGGCGGAGGAGGCGGGACCACTGGCGGAGTCGCTGGTGGTCGGCTCGCCCGGGGTGGTGCCCGGGTCCGTCGGCTCCTCGGTGTCGGGGGACGACGGCGAGCCGGTGGGCTCCTCCGTCTCCGACTCCGTCGGGTCGGGCGAGTTCGACGTGGGCGGCTTCTGCGTCTTGGTCGGCCTGGTGCCCGGCGAGGTGGACTTCGTCGGCTCCCCCGGCTTCTTGGTGCCGGTCTCCTCGTCCGTCGGCTCGGCCTCGGTCGCCGTCGGCGTCGGGTCGTCCGCGGTGCCGAGCGTGCCGTCCGGGCCCGGGTCGGACGGCCGGCTGGTGGCCGGCCCGGTGTCGCCCTTGTTTCCGGACGCCGGGTCCGCGTCGAGGCTGCCGTCGTCGTCGGCGCCCTGGCTGGCTGACGGGTTGACGCCCACGTTCTCGGACGGGGTCGCCGGGTCGTTCCCGGAGGTGGCGCCGAGGGTGACGACGGTGCCCAGCACGGCGACCAGCAGCGCGCCCGCGCCGGCCGCGACCAGGTTGCGCCGGGCCAGCCCCTTCAGCCCGCCGCCGACGCCCGCCTTGTCCGCCGGCGGGGGCACCGAGGCCGGCACCCCGCGGGTGACGACCAGGCCGGCGTCGGCCGGGGGCTGGAGGTCGGGGAACGCCATCGGCACACCGCGGGGCGGGGACGCCGACTCCTCGACATGGGCCTCGGGCACCTCCTCCCCCGCGGTCGGCGCGATCGCGAGCGGGACGCCGGAGCGGTCGGCGACCAGGGCCAGCGCCCTGCGGCCCGCGACCGTGCCGCGCTTGTCGGCGAGGGCGCCGCGCAGGCCGATGGAGGCCTCAAGTTCGGCGCGCGCCCGGTCGAGCTGTCCGGCGCACAGGGCGTGGATGCCGAGCTCGTGGTGGAAGTAGGCCTGTTCCGCCACGTCCCCGGCGGTCCGCGCCGCCTCCGCACCGGCCCGCAGCGCCCGCTCCCAGGCACTCCAGTGCATGCCCGCGGCGAAGGCGGGCGCGGCGGTGCGGGCGAGCTGCACGGCCGTGCTCGGCTCGCCCTCGGCGGAGCCCGGGGCGAGCGGGGAGAGGGCGGTGAGCGCGGCGAGGACCGCGTCGGACTCGGCGCTGACCCGTTCCGGGGTGACCGAGGGATGACCGGTCCACCAGGCGTAGTGCTGTGCGGCGGCGCGGGCCTGCTCGTCGGCGTCGTCGGCGTACCCGGCGGCCTCCAGCTGGGCCGGCACACCGGCGGCCAGCCGGTAGCGGGCGCCGACCGGGGAGACCAGTCCGCAGGCGACCAGCTCGCCGAGGGCGGCGTCGGCGTGGGTGTCGCCCACCAGGGCGGGCAGGTGCGCCTGGTGGGGCACCTCGCCGCCGAGCGCGACGGCGAACCGCAGGGTGGCGCGGGCGGAGGCGCTGAGCCGGGAGGCGAGCAGCGGCGCGGGGGCCGCGGCCTCGCCGAGCGCGGGCAGCGGCACCTCGTCCTCGTCGACCGGGTCGTAGGGCGCCTCGTCGGGCCGTACGTCCTCGAAGACGCCGAACTCGTCGACGGCACCGGCGCCGGCCCGCAGCCGGTCGCGCTGCCGCAGCAGGGCGCCGGCCTGGACGAAGCGCAGCGGCAGCCCCTCGGACTCGAACCACAGGTCGCCCGCCCAGGTGGCCTCCTCGTCGGTGAGGCCGCGGCCGACGGCGTGGCCGAGCAGGTCGAGGCCGGCCGCGCGGTCGAGCCCGGACAGCTCGACGTCCTCGACGCCGGCGTCGGCGGAGGGGTCGGCCACGTCCGGGGTGACGGCGAACAGGAAGGCGCACTCGGGGGTGGCGTCCAGCAGCTGGTCGAGCGCGGCCCCGCCGAACTCCAGGTCGTCCAGGACGACGACGGCGCCGATCTCGCGCACCAGGGTGAGCAGTTCGTCGCGGTCCGGGCGGTGCAGGGGGGCGTCGTGGACGGCGTGGAAGAGGTCGTACAGCACGTCGTCGGAGGAGCGCCGGTGGCCGCTCAGGCGGACGACGCCGTCGGGTGCCAGGTCGGCGCAGTCCTCGGCGACGACGTCGAGGAGCCGGGTGCGGCCCGAGCCTCCGGGACCCACCAGGCGCACCGAGCGGCCCCGGGCGAGCAGCCGCACCAGGTTCTCCCGCTCGTCCTGCCGGGCCAGCAGCGGCAGCGCGGGCTGCGCCGGGCCAGGGGGGACGGGCGGGGTCGCGGCGCGCTCCACCTCGGCGCGTTCGGCCTCGGTGAGCTTCGCGGGCCGGTCCGGTCGCTCCGCGGGCGGGCAGGGCTCGATCTCGCTGCCGTCGACGGGGTTGACGGTCAGCAGGAAGTCGCCGGAGACGAGCTGCACCGTGCGGGCGGGCACGGGCGTGTGCTGTCCGAAGTCGGACGTGAGGGATTCCCTGGGAGGGCGCTGGCGCGGCGCGTCGCCGTCACCGCCGTGGCCGTACTCCTCGGGTCCCGTGTGGTTCGGGTCCATAGGTCCTAGCCCCCCAAAAGCGTCGTGGCTGAAGCCCTCCCCGGCCTCGCTGCACACCGCGCTGTCGCTTCTGGTCCGGGCCCGCTCGAGGGTTGCAAGGCAGCGGGCAGCCGAACCCTAAACCTTCGGTCAGTATCCACGACAGTCCGGGGTACCACGGCGTCCGAGTGGTCACGGTCTCGTGAGGATTGTGCGCGCGGGGAGGGGTTCGCGGGCGTCGGCCCGGGTCCTTCCGCTCGTCCTTTGCGCCCCCGTACGCCCCTACACGCGGGGCAGCGTGTCCACCCCGATGCCCCCCTCGATCGCCAGGATCCGGTGCAGCCGGGTGGCCACCAACAGGCGCTGCATCTGCGGCGGTACGTCGCGCAGCACCAGGCGTCGGCCGCAGCGGCCGGCTCGTCGGTGGGCCCCCATGATCACCCCGAGTCCGGTGGCGTCCCAGGAGTCCAGTTCGGACAGGTCCAGCACCAGGTCGCCGGCGCCGTCGTCGACGGCCGAATGAAGGACCGTACGGGCGTCCGCCGCGCTGCGGACGTCGAGGCGGCCCCCGACGACCAGCTCGGCGTGGTCGCCCCTGATGTGCATATGCGCTCCCCGTGATGCGTCTCGTGCTCCGCGGTGTTCTGTCGGCCGGTATTGCAACCTCTGACTGCATAACGACCGTGGAGGTTGCTACCTGTGAGCGAACCGATACCGAATTCACCCCGGCGTGTGACGCACGCCGGGGTGATCGCGGTCTCAGTGCTCGTAGAAGCCCTGCCCGCTCTTGCGCCCGATGTCACCGGCGTCAACCATCCGGCGCATCAGCTCGGGAGCTGCGAACTTCTCGTCCTGCGACTCGGTGTAGATGTTGCCCGTGGCGTGCAGCAGGATGTCCACGCCGGTGAGGTCGGCGGTGGCCAGCGGGCCCATGGCGTGGCCGAAGCCCAGCTTGCAGGCCAGGTCGATGTCCTCGGCGCTCGCCACGCCCGACTCGTACAGCTTGGCGGCCTCGACGACGAGGGCGCAGATGAGGCGGGTGGTGACGAAGCCGGCGACGTCGCGATTGACCACGATGCAGGTCTTGCCGACCGACTCGGCGAACTCCCGTGCCTTGGCGAGGGTTTCGTCGCTGGTCTTGTAGCCGCGGACCAGCTCGCAGAGCTGCATCATCGGCACCGGCGAGAAGAAGTGCGTGCCGACGACCCGCTCCGGGCGCTCCGTCACGGCCGCGATCTTGGTGATCGGGATGGCGGAGGTGTTGGAGGCGAGCACGGCGTCCTCGCGCACCAGCTTGTCGAGCGTGCGGAAGATCTCGTGCTTGACCTCGAGCTTCTCGAACACGGCCTCGACGACGACGTCCGCGTCCGCGCAGGCGTCGAGGTCGGTGGTCGTGGTGATGCGGGCGAGGGCCGCCTCGGCGTCCTCGGCCCCCAGCTTCCCCTTGGCGACGAACTTGTCGTACGACGCCTTGATCCCGTCCGTGCCCCGCGTCAGCGCCTCGTCGGTGACGTCACGCAGGACGACCTCCCAGCCCGCCTGTGCGGAGACCTGGGCGATGCCGGACCCCATGAGACCGGCCCCGATGACGGCGAGCTTGCGTGCCACTGTGCGACTCCCCTGATACGCGCTGTCCATGTTCTCCAGGAGCGGACATTAGCGGGCGTGAGGGGCCCTGTGACCGGTAAGTAACGCGCGTCACGTCTCACATGACGGACATCACACCGGCGGCACACGCACGGAGAGCCGACGGACCGTCAGGCGGCGGGGACTGCGGGCGCGAAGCCGTCGCGCCGCGTCGCGGGCGGGTGCGAGGGTAGGGGTCCCGGTGCCCGCTCGACGAAGGAGAAGCCCGGCATGGCCGTGATCCACCGCACCACCCTCGAGCCGACCAAACTGGAGCTCCTGACGGCCTGGCTGCCGTCGCGCCCCTGGTACCACGGCGCCCCGGAGGGCCCGCGGCTCACCAGGGCGGGCGGTTTCCGCCTCGACGACCCCCAGGGCGAGGTGGGGATCGAGTTCCTGGTCGCCACGGACGCCTCCGGCTCCGCGCCGGCCGCCTACCTCGTGCCGCTCACCTACCGCGGCGCACCGCTCGACGGGGCGGACGCGGGGCTCGTCGGCACCACGGAACACGGCGTGCTGGGCCGCCGCTGGGTCTACGACGCCTGCCACGACCCGGTGGCCGTCGCCGAGTTGGCGGCGCTGGTCGAGGGCCGGGCGGAGCCGCAGGCACAGAGCGCGAGCGACACCCCCGACCGGGAGGTCACCCGCGCTCTGGCGGGCGAGGGCCCGGTGCCGGCGGAGTTCCCGGCCGTCACGGACACCGGGGAGCACACCGAGCTCACCGCCCCGGACGGCACGGTGTTGCGGGTGCTGCGCATCCTGCACCCCGCTCCGGACGGCACACCGCAGGCGGAGCCGGGCGCGGCGGGCCATGTCGCCGGGGCCTGGGAGGCGGAGGACGGCACCCGCGTCCAGGGGCTCATGGTGCTGCTGCTCACGCCGCCGCCCGCCCCGTAGGGGACCGCCCGGTGAACGTCGTGCCGTGCGGGACCGCGCCCGTGACGGTGCCGTGCCCGCCGCGCCCGTGACGGTGCCGTGCCGTGCGGGACCGCGCGGGTGCCGCGCCGTGCCCGCCGCACCCGTAACGGTGCCGTGCCGTCCGGGACCGCGCCGTGACGGTCCGCACACGCGTGCCCCGGGCCGCCGGGGCGTCACTAGGCTGACCTCATGGTCAACCTGACACGCATCTACACACGGACCGGCGACAAGGGCACCACCCATCTCGGTGACATGAGCCGGGTCGCCAAGACCGATCTGCGCATCTCCGCCTACGCCGACGCCAACGAGGCGAACGCGGTCATCGGTACGGCGCTGGCCCTGGGCGGGCTCCCGGAGGAGGTCGTCACGGTCCTCACGCGCGTGCAGAACGACCTGTTCGACGTGGGCGCCGACCTGTCGACGCCGGTGGTGGAGGACCCGAAGTACCCGCCGCTGCGGGTCGAGCAGTTCTACGTCGACCGGCTGGAGGAGGACTGCGACCGCTTCAACGAACAGCTGGAGAAGCTGCGCTCCTTCATCCTGCCGGGCGGCACGGCGGGCGCGGCGCTGCTGCACCAGGCCTGCACGGTGGTGCGCCGGGCCGAGCGCTCCACCTGGGCCGCGCTGGAGGTGCACGGTGAGACGATGAACCCGCTCACCGCCACCTACCTCAACCGCCTCTCCGACCTGCTGTTCATCCTGGCCCGCATCGCGAACAAGGAGACCGGCGACGTGCTGTGGGTGCCGGGCGGCGAGCGCTGAGCGAAGACCCCAGCACTCAGCGGGGCCGCCGCCCCTGCGTGCCGCGCACCGCGCGGAACGCTCCGAGCAGTGCCTCGGCGGCCCCGACGCACACCAGCGCCACGCCCGCCTTGGAGGGCGTGACGACCGGCAGGTCCACTCCCCCGGCGTACCGCCACAGCAGCAGCCCGGCGAGCGCCGTGAGGACGCCCGCGAGCAGGGTGCCGTACGCCGTGCTCACCGGCCCACCCGCTCCCGCTCCTCGGCGCCGGCGGTGTCCCGCACACTCTCGTCACCGCCCTTGGGGGCCTTCTTCGGCCAGACCCAGTAGGCCAGCGCCACCAGCCCGTGGATGCCGGCCGCCCGCCAGGCGGTGAAGCGCCAAACCTCCAGGGAGGTGGAGCGGCCCGGGTCGTCGACGTACCAGATGGCGAGTTGGAGCAGCGCGGTCGCCACGGCGGCGGCCACCAGGGTGCCGAGCCACACCGTGGTCTCGTGACGGGCGCGCGCCAGTCCGTAGCGCGGCGGCCGCACCAGGGGGCGGCCGTCGAAGCGGTGCGCCGCGTGCCCGTCGAGCCACTTCACCGTGCGGTGGCCGTGGCCGACCGTGTAGCCGATGTAGAGCGCGGCGAGCCCGTGGGTCCAGTCCGGCTCCGCGCCGTTCTTCAGGTCCCATACGGTGGCGGCCAGCAGCACGAGCTCCAGCAGCGGCTCGCACAACAGCAGCGCCATGCCGGTGCGCCGCATCCGCAGCAGGTACCGGAAGGCCAGTCCGGCCGCCAGCAGCACCCAGAACCCGACCTCGCAGGCGATGATCAAGGCGACGATCACGGTTCGCTCCTCTCGGTCACCCTTCCAGGCTTCCGTGCGGAGCGGCCCGTCGCGTCGTCGCCGACGACGAACCCGCGGTACATCGAAAGTCGCAGTCCCCGGTCCGGGCCGGCGACCGTGGCGGCCCAGGCGGCCCGGTGGCGAGCTGATCACCACGCTCGGCATCCAGGCGCTCGCCGGCTGAGGCGGACCAGGACCCGAAGGGGGCGGTGCCCCGCGGTCGACGCGCCCCCGCGCCCCTTCGGACCGTCCGGCGGGTCGGCTTAGATGGGGGCATGGCCCTACGACAGCTCCGTCCGCCCCGTTTCGACGTGTCGGTGGCGCTCGCCGGGCTCCTGGGCGGACTGCTGCTGTGGGGCTTCGGGCTGGGGGTGCGGCCGGGCGACGACCCGATCGTGCTGTTCGACGGCCGGTGGGCGCTCCTGGTGCCGCTCGCCGTGATGGCCTGCTGCGAACTGCTGCGCCGCAGTGCCCCGCGTACCGCGGTGCTGGCCGGCACGCTGGCGCTGGCCGCGGACACGGTGACGCAGGGCAGCATCGCCACCATCGTGATGTACACCGACCTGGTGTACGCCGCCGTCGTCTACGGCACGCCCGCCACCGCACGCCGGCTGCCGTGGATCACCGGCGTCGTGACCGTCATGGCGACGCTGGTGCCGTACGCGGTGTGGCGGGTGCCCGAGGCCCTGCTGTTCGGGCTGGTGGCGGGCGCGGTGACGTTCGCGCCCGCGTCGACCGGCCTGATCGTGCGCAACCACCGGGACGCCGCCGACGCGGCCCGGCTGCGGGCCGAACAGACCGCGCTGCTGGCAGAGATGGACCGGGTCCAGGCGGTGACCGCGGAACGCGCCCGGATGGCCCGCGAGTTGCACGACATGGTCGCCAACCACCTCTCCGCGATCGCCATCCACTCCACCGCCGCCCTCTCCCTGGACGACCCCGGCACCTCCCGGGAGGCGCTGACGGTGATCCGGCGGAACAGCGTGCAGGGGCTGGCCGAGATGCGGCGGCTCATCGGGATCCTGCGCGACGGCGCCGACGACCGGGAGCCGTCCGCGACGCCCACCCTCGACGGTCTGGGTGCCCTGGTGGCGGGCGCCCGCGCCAACGGCCTCGACGTCACCCTGGACGCAGGGCACGGCGCCGTGCCCGCGCCGGTCGAGCTGGCCGCGTACAGGATCGTGCAGGAGTCGCTGACCAACGCGCTGAAGCACGCCTCGGCGGGTCCGGTCACCGTGTGCCTGCGGCGCCCGGCCGACGCCCTGGAGATCCGGGTGACCAGCGTCCACGGAGACCGGGACACCCCGCGCGCGCCGGGGTCGGGGGCCGGACTGGTCGGCATGCGGGAGCGGGCCGCCCTGCTGGACGGCACCTTCGAGGCCGGGCCGGAGAGCGGCCCGGACGGCACGCTGTGGGTGGTACGTGCCACCCTTCCCGTCACCGACGTCGAACAAGGAGAAGCCTGATGATCCGCGTCCTGGTCGCCGAGGACCAGTCCGCCGTGCGTGCGGGACTGGTCCTGATCCTGCGCAGCGCGCCGGACATCGAGGTGGTGGGAGAGGCGGAGGACGGTGAGCGGGCGGTCGAACTCGCCCGTGAACTGCGGCCCGACCTCGTGCTGATGGACGTGCAGATGCCGCGTCTCGACGGGGTGTCGGCGACCCGGAAGGTGGTCGCGGAGAACCTCGCGGACGTGCTGGTGCTGACCACGTTCGACCTCGACGAGTACGTGTTCGGGGCGCTGCGGGCCGGCGCGGCCGGGTTCCTGCTGAAGAACACGGAGGCGAAGGACCTGATCGAGGCGGTGCGCACGGTGGCGGGCGGTGAGGGGATAGTCGCCCCGGCCGTGACCCGGCGGCTGATCGCCGAGTTCGCGGCGAAGCCGGCCCGGCCGGTGACGGCCGACCCGTCGGTGCTGGACGCGCTCACCCGGCGCGAGCGGGAGGTGCTGTCCTGCCTCGGGGAAGGACTGTCCAACGCCGCCGTCGCCCAGCGCCTGGACATGGCCGAGGCCACGGTGAAGACGCACGTCAGCCGCCTGTTGGGCAAGCTGGAGCTGCGCAGCCGGGTGCAAGCGGCGGTTCTGGCCCAGGAGTTGGGGCTGTAAAGGTTTATTCACAAACAACTGCGCTCAGTGGTCCAGACCTATTGACCCGTGGTCCAGACCTTTCTATTCTCGCCGCACCGTGGGCACGAAGGCTCAGTCGTGCCCCCATCCCCCAGAAGGAGGCGCGGTATGCGCTTCAGACACAGAGTCGCGGCAGGGATCGCGACCCTCGTGCTCCCCTTCGCCGGCCTCGTAGGCCTCGCGAGCAACGCCCAGGCGGCGACGTCGGCGACCGCGACCTACGTCAAGACCCAGGACTGGGGCTCCGGCTTCGAGGGCAAGTGGACCGTCAAGAACACCGGCACCACCAGCCTCAGCTCCTGGACCGTCGAGTGGGACTTCCCCTCCGGCACCTCGGTCACCTCCGCCTGGGACGCCGACGTCACCTCCTCCGGCACCCACTGGACCGCCAAGAACAAGTCCTGGAACGGCACGCTCGCCCCCGGTGCCTCCATCAGCTTCGGCTTCAACGGCAGCGGCTCCGGCTCCCCCGCCAACTGCAAGCTCAACGGCGGCAGTTGTGACGGCGGCACCACCAACCCCGGCGACAACCCGCCGAGCGCCCCCGGCACCCCCACCGCCTCGAACGTCACCGACACCTCGGTGCGCCTGTCCTGGTCCGCGGCCACCGACGACAAGGGCGTCAAGAACTACGACGTGCTGCGCGACGGCTCCCGCGTCGCCACCGTGACCGGCACCTCGTACACGGACAGCGGCCTGGCCAAGGGCACGGACTACTCCTACACCGTGCAGGCCCGGGACACCGCCGACCAGACCGGCCCGGCCGGCGGCGCGGTGCGGGTCCGCACCACCGGCAACACCGAGGAGCCGCCGCCCACCGGCGACAAGGTCAAGCTCGGCTACTTCACCGAGTGGGGCGTCTACGGCCGCAACTACCACGTCAAGAACCTGGTGACCTCGGGCACCGCCTCGAAGATCACGCACATCAACTACGCCTTCGGCAACGTGAAGAACGGGCAGTGCACCGTCGACGACACGTACGCCGCCTACGACAAGGCCTACACCGCCGACCAGTCGGTCAGCGGCCAGGCCGACACCTGGGACCAGCCGCTGCGCGGCAACTTCAACCAGCTGCGCCAGCTGAAGGCGAAGTACCCGCACATCAAGGTGCTGTACTCCTTCGGCGGCTGGACCTACTCCGGCGGCTTCGGCCAGGCCGCGCAGAACCCCGCCGCGTTCGCCCGGTCCTGCAAGCAGGTCGTGGAGGACCCGCGCTGGGCCGACGTCTTCGACGGCATCGACATCGACTGGGAGTACCCCAACGCCTGCGGCCTGACCTGTGACAGCTCCGGCCCGGCGGCGTTCAAGAACCTCTCCCAGGCGCTGCGCAACGAGTTCGGCCAGAACTACCTGGTGACCGCGGCCATCACCGCCGACGGCTCCAACGGCGGCAAGATCGACGCGGCCGACTACGGCGGCGCCTCCCAGTACCTCGACTGGTACAACGTGATGACCTACGACTACTTCGGCGCCTTCAACGCGCAGGGCCCGACGGCCCCGCACTCGCCGCTCACGTCGTACGCGGGCATCCCACAGGCCGGCTTCAACTCCGCCGACGCCATCGCCAAGCTGAAGGCGAAGGGCGTCCCGTCCAAGAAGCTGCTGCTCGGCATCGGCTTCTACGGCCGCGGCTGGACCGGCGTCACCCAGTCCGCCCCCGGCGGCACCGCGACGGGCGCCGCGCCCGGCACGTACGAGGCGGGCATCGAGGACTACAAGGTCCTCAAGAACAGCTGCCCGGCCACCGGCACGATCGCCGGCACCGCGTACGCCCACTGCGGCACCAACTGGTGGTCCTACGACACCCCCGCCACCATCAACTCCAAGATGGCGTGGGCCAAGGCCCAGGGCCTCGGCGGCGCCTTCTACTGGGAGTTCAGCGGCGACACCAGCAACGGTGAGCTGGCGAGCGCCGTCGACGCCGGACTGCGGTAACCACTCCCCCTACCGGCAACGCACATCGCCCCTCCTCCCGGCCGGGAGGAGGGGCGATGTGCTTCACGGACGTCGGACGATCAGGCGACGTTCACCCTCTGCCCCGGAGGCGCCGCCTCCAGCCAGGCGAGGAAACCGGTCAGCGCGTCCTCGCTCATCGCGAGCTCCAGTCGCGTCCCCCGGTGCAGACAGGCGAGGATCACCGCGTCCGACAGCAGCGCCAGCTCCTCCTCGCCCTCGGGGACGCGGCGGCCGGCCACCTCGATCGCGGAGCGCTCCAGGACACGGCGGGGACGGGGGGCGTAGGAGAAGACCCGGTACCACTCGACCCGGTCGCCGTTGTAGCGGGCCACCCCGTACGCCCAGCCCTTGCCGCCGGTGTCGCTCTTCTCGGGGGCGTCCCAGCGCAGGCTGCAGTCGAAGGTGCCGCCGGAGCGCTGGATGAGGCGGCGCCGCAGGCCGAAGACGAAGAGCCCCACCACCACGAGGGCCACGACGATTCCGCACACAGTCAGAGCGAGGACCATCGACACCGACCTCCTCGTCTCCTAGGTAACGGAACGGAAAAATCATCCAGATCTGCCTCAGCCGCGACCGGCTCCGGATCGCTCCGGTGCCGGCCGCGGCTGAGTGACGTCATCTCACCGCGCCGGGATCAGCGCCCCGCCGTCGCCGCCCGCAGACGGACGTCCGCGGCGCGCTGGGCCTCGGCGTCGTCCTCCGCCTTCGCGCGGGCGAGCTCCTGCTCCGCGCGCTGGACGTCGATCTCGTCCGACAGCTCGGCGATCTCGGCCAGCAGGGACAGCTTGTTGTCCGCGAACGAGATGAATCCGCCGTGCACCGCGGCGACGATCGTGCCGCCCTCGGGCGTACGGATGGTCACCGGGCCCGACTCCAGCACACCGAGCAGCGGCTGGTGACCGGGCATGACGCCGATGTCGCCGGACGTGGTGCGCGCGACGACCAGGGTGGCCTCGCCGGACCAGACCTCTCGGTCGGCCGCGACCAGCGCGACGTGCAGCTCAGCAGCCAAGGTGGCTCCTCGGGTCACCACCCGGCGGTTGTGCCGGGTGTTGGTTACAAGTCTAGTGGGCGTGGCAGAGGGGGCGGGACGTGCCCGCCCCCTCAAGGGTGAGCCGTTCGGCTCACGTCAGAGCGCGGGGGTCAGGAGACGCCCAGCTCCTTCGCGTTCTTCTTCAGGTCCTCGATGCCACCGCACATGAAGAACGCCTGCTCCGGGAAGTGGTCGTACTCGCCGTCGCAGATCGCGTTGAAGGCCGCGATCGACTCGTCCAGCGGGACGTCCGACCCGTCGACGCCGGTGAACTGCTTGGCGACGTGGGTGTTCTGGGACAGGAAGCGCTCCACGCGACGGGCACGGTGGACGACGAGCTTGTCCTCCTCGCCGAGCTCGTCGATACCGAGGATCGCGATGATGTCCTGCAGGTCCTTGTACTTCTGCAGGATGTTCTTCACGCGCATGGCCGCGTCGTAGTGCTCCCGCGCGATGTAGCGCGGGTCCAGGATCCGGGACGTCGAGTCCAGCGGGTCCACGGCCGGGTAGATGCCCTTCTCGGAGATCGGACGGGAGAGCACCGTCGTCGCGTCGAGGTGGGCGAAGGTGGTGGCCGGGGCCGGGTCGGTCAGGTCGTCCGCGGGGACGTAGATCGCCTGCATCGAGGTGATCGAGTGACCACGGGTCGAGGTGATGCGCTCCTGGAGGAGACCCATCTCGTCGGCCAGGTTCGGCTGGTAACCCACCGCGGAGGGCATACGGCCGAGCAGGGTCGACACCTCGGAACCGGCCTGGGTGAAGCGGAAGATGTTGTCGATGAAGAACAGCACGTCCTGCTTCTGCACATCGCGGAAGTACTCCGCCATGGTCAGGCCGGCGAGGGCCACGCGCAGACGGGTGCCCGGGGGCTCGTCCATCTGGCCGAAGACGAGCGCGGTCTTGTCGATGACACCGCTCTCGCTCATCTCGTCGATGAGGTCGTTGCCCTCACGGGTGCGCTCACCGACACCGGCGAACACCGACACACCGTCGTGGTTGTTGGCGACGCGGTAGATCATCTCCTGGATGAGCACCGTCTTGCCGACGCCGGCACCGCCGAACAGGCCGATCTTTCCACCCTTGACGTACGGGGTGAGAAGGTCGATGACCTTGACGCCGGTCTCGAACATCTCGGTCTTCGACTCGAGCTCGTCGAAGTTCGGCGCCTTGCGGTGGATCGGCCAGCGCTCGCCCGTGTACTCCTCGTCGGTGTTCAGCACCTCACCGAGGGTGTTGAACACCTTGCCCGTGGTGAAGTCACCGACCGGCACGGAGATGGCGGCACCCGTGTCGGTCACCGGGGCCTGGCGGACCAGACCGTCGGTGGGCTGCATGGAGATGGTGCGGACCAGGCCGTCGCCCAGGTGCTGCGCGACCTCCAGGGTCAGCGTCTTGAGCTGGCCCTCGTTCGCCGGGTCGGCGACCTCGACGTGCAGGGCGTTGTAGATCTCCGGCATGGCGTCGACGGGGAACTCCACGTCGACGACCGGGCCGATGACCCGGGCGACGCGGCCCGTAGCCGTCGCGGTCTCAACAGTGGTGGTCATTAGTTGTCACTCCCCGCGGTCGCGTCGGCCAGGGCACTGGCGCCACCGACGATCTCGCTGATTTCCTGGGTGATTTCGGCCTGGCGGGCCGCGTTGGCAAGACGGGAGAGCGTGTTGATCAGCTCGCCCGCGTTGTCGGTGGCCGACTTCATCGCGCGCCGCGTGGCGGCGTGCTTCGAAGCGGCCGACTGGAGCAGCGCGTTGTAGATACGGCTCTCCACGTACCGCGGCAGCAGCGCGTCGAGGACGTCTTCCGCCGAGGGCTCGAAGTCGTACAGCGGCAGGATCTCGCCCTTGACGGCGTTCTCCTGGGCCACTTCCTCGAGGCGCAGCGGCAGCAGCCGGGAGCCGACCGCCGTCTGCGTCATCATCGACACGAACTCGGTGTAGACGATGTGGAGTTCGTCCACGCCGCCGTCCGCGGTCTCCGACTGCAGCGCCTCGATCAGCGGAGCCGCGACCTTCTTGGCGTCCGCGTACGAGGGCTCGTCGGTGAAGCCGGTGAACGTCTCCGCGATCGTGCGCTCACGGAAGTTGTAGTGGGCCACACCGCGCCGGCCGACGATGTACGTGTCGACCTGCTTGCCCTCGCGCTCCAGGCGCTCGGTCAGCTGCTCCGCCGCCTTGATGGCGTTGGCGTTGAAGGCGCCGGCCAGACCGCGGTCGCTCGTGAGGAGCAGGACCGCGGCACGGCTCGGGTTGTCCGCCTCCGTGGTGAGCGGGTGCTTGGTGTTCGACCCGGTTCCGACCGCCGTGACCGCGCGGGTGAGTTCCTGCGCGTACGGCGTGGAGGCCGCCACCTTGCGCTGCGCCTTGACGACGCGCGAGGCGGCGATCATCTCCATCGCCTTGGTGATCTTCTTGGTCGCGGTGACGGATCGGATGCGACGCTTGTAGACCCGGAGCTGAGCTCCCATGAGTCAGGTCCCTTCCTTACGTCACTTGGCGGCGGACGGGGCGTCCTCGCCGAGCAGCTTGCCGTCGCTCGTCTCGAACTGCTTCTTGAACTCGGCGATCGCGTCGGCCGCGGCCTGCAGGGTGTCGTCCGACATCTTGCCGCCCTCGCGGATGGAGGTCATGAGGCCCTGCTCCTTGCGGTGCAGGTACTCCAGGAGCTCCTTCTCGAAGCGACGGATGTCGACGACCGGCACCTCGTCCATCTTGCCGGTGGTGCCGGCCCAGACGGAGACGACCTGGTCCTCGGTCGACATCGGCTGGTACTGGTCCTGCTTCAGCAGCTCGACCATGCGCTGACCGCGCTCCAGCTGAGCCTTCGACGCGGCGTCCAGGTCGGAACCGAAGGCGGCGAACGCCTCCAGCTCACGGAACTGGGCGAGGTCCACGCGCAGACGGCCGGAGACCTGCTTCATCGCCTTGTGCTGCGCGGAACCACCGACTCGGGAGACGGAGATACCGACGTTCAGCGCGGGGCGCTGACCGGCGTTGAACAGGTCCGACTCCAGGAAGCACTGGCCGTCGGTGATGGAGATGACGTTGGTCGGGATGAACGCCGAGACGTCGTTGGCCTTGGTCTCGACGATCGGCAGACCGGTCATCGAACCGGCGCCCATCTCGTCGGAGAGCTTCGCGCAGCGCTCCAGCAGACGGGAGTGCAGGTAGAAGACGTCACCCGGGTAGGCCTCGCGGCCCGGCGGGCGGCGCAGCAGCAGCGAAACGGCGCGGTAGGCGTCGGCCTGCTTCGACAGGTCGTCGAAGATGATCAGGACGTGCTTGCCGTCGTACATCCACTGCTGGCCGATGGCCGAGCCGGTGTACGGCGCCAGGTACTTGAAGCCGGCCGGGTCGGACGCCGGGGCGGCGACGATGGTCGTGTACTCCAGCGCGCCGTTCTCCTCCAGCGCGCGGCGGACCGACGCGATGGTGGAGCCCTTCTGGCCGATGGCGACGTAGATGCAGCGGACCTGCTTCTTCGGGTCGCCGGAGCGCCAGTTGTCACGCTGGTTGATGATCGTGTCGACGGCCAGCGCGGTCTTGCCGGTCTGACGGTCGCCGATGATCAGCTGACGCTGACCACGGCCGATCGGGGTCATGGCGTCGACGGCCTTGTAGCCCGTCTCCATCGGCTCGTGCACCGACTTGCGCTGCATGACCGTGGGGGCCTGCAGTTCGAGGGCGCGGCGGCCCTCGGTCTCGATCTCGCCGAGGCCGTCGATCGGGTTGCCGAGCGGGTCGACCACACGGCCGAGGTAGCCCTCGCCGACGGCGACGGACAGCACCTCGCCGGTGCGGGTGACCGGCTGGCCCTCCTCGATGCCGCTGAACTCACCGAGGACGATGGCACCGATCTCGCGCTCCTCGAGGTTGAGGGCGAGGCCGAGGGTGCCGTCCTCGAACTTCAGCAGCTCGTTGGCCATGGCCGAGGGCAGGCCCTCGACCTTCGCGATGCCGTCACCGGCCAGGGTGACCGTACCGACCTCCTCGCGCGAGGCCGCGTCCGGCTTGTACGACTGGACGAAGTTCTCCAGCGCGTCCCGGATCTCCTCCGGCCGGATCGTGAGCTCCGCCATCTGAGTTCCCTGCTCTCCTTGTTGGGCCCGAAGTTTCACTTGGGGGGTATGGGGACTCCCCCCAATATGAGGTGAATCCTCTTCACGGCCCAACCAGGGCCGTAAGTGCGTACTGCTTACTGCTTACTGCTTATGAAGAATGTGGTGCCTAGCTCGCCAGCCGGCGGCTCGCGTCCTCGAGCCGGTCCGACAGGGAGCCGTTGATGACCTCGTCACCGACCTGCACCCGGATCCCGCCGACGACCGAGGGGTCGACGTCGAGGTTGAGGTGCATCCGCCGGCCGTAGAGCTTCGCGAGGGCGTCGCCCAGGCGCTGCTTCTGGCTGTCGCTCAGCGGTACCGCGGAGGTGACGACGGCCACCATGCGGTCCCGGCGGTCGGCGGCGAGCTTGGACAGGGACTCGAGCCCCGTCTCCAGGCTACGTCCACGCGGCGCGGTCACCAGTCGCGTCACCAGACGCTCGGTGGCCGCGTTCGCCCTGCCGCCGAGCAGGCTGCGCAGCAGCTCGCTCTTGGAGGAGGCGGGCGCGCTGCGGTTGGTGAGCGCGGCGCGCAGCTCGGTGCTGGAGGAGACGATCCGGCCGAACCGGAACAGCTCGTCCTCGACGTCGTCGAGCGCACCGGCCTTCTGGGCGGCGGTGAGGTCGGCGGTGTTCGCCAGCTCCTCCAGTGCGTCCACCAGGTCGCGGGACTGCGACCAGCGGGAGCGCACCATGCCGGCCACCAGGTCGGCGGCCGGACCGCTGACCTGCGAGCCGAGGAGGCGCCGGGCCAGGTCGGCCTTGGCGTCACCGGCCTGCGCCGGGTCGGTGAGGACCCGACGCAGCGACACCTCGCGGTGGAGCAGCGCGGTGACGGCGGCCAGCTCACCGGCGAGCGAGCCGGCGTCCATGGACGTGGAGTCCGTCAGCGCGTCGAGACGCTCGCGTGCGGCTGCCAGGGCGTCGCGGCTCGCTCCGTTCATCGTGCGGCCTCGGCCTTCTGGTCGAGCTCGTCGAGGAAGCGGTCGATCACGCGGCTCTGCCGGGCGTGGTCCTCGAGGGACTCGCCGACGAGCTTGCCGGCCAGTTCGGTGGCGAGCTTGCCGACGTCCTGGCGCAGCGCGGACGCGGCGGCCTTGCGGTCGGCCTCGATCTGGGCGTGACCGGCGGCGACGATCTCCTCGCGCTGCCGCTGGCCTTCCGCGCGCATCTCGGCGATGAGCGTGGCGCCCTGCTCCTGCGCCTCCTGGCGCAGACGCGCGGCCTCGTGCCGGGCCTCGGCGAGCTGGGCCTTGTACTGCTCGAGGACGCTCTGGGCCTCGGTCTGCGCGGCCTCAGCCTTCTCGATACCGCCCTCGATGGCCTCGCGCCGCTCTTCCAGAACCTTGTTGATGTTCGGGAGGAGCTTCTTGGCGAGGAAGCCGAAGACGATGACGAAGGCGATCAGGCCGATGACGAGCTCGGGGATCGGCGGGACGAGGGGATTCTCCATCTCCTCGGCCGCGATCGTGAGCATCGGGCTCATGGGTTTGCCTTTCGTCTAGTCGGCGGGAAGTTGATCCGCGATCACTTGCCGTAGACGAACGGCATGACCAGACCGATCAGGGCGAGCGCCTCACAGAACGCGAAGCCCAGGATCTGGTTGGCGCGGATCAGGCCGGCCGCCTCGGGCTGGCGGGCGAGGGCCTGGGTGCCGTTACCGAAGATGATGCCGACGCCGACGCCGGGGCCGATGGCAGCGAGGCCGTAACCGATGGAGCCGAGCGAGCCGGAAACAGCGGCAAGGGTCTGGGACATGCCAGTTCTTCCTTTTCTTTACGGACCGGTGGGGGTTGGCCACCGGACGATCAGGGGGTGGTGGTGCGGGGTGCGCTCAGTGGTGCTCGGCGAGCGCGCCCTGGATGTACGTGCACGTGAGGAGCACGAAGACGTACGCCTGAAGGGCCTGGATGAAAAGTTCGAAGGCCGTCATGACGATCGTCATGATGAAGCTGACGCCCGCGTAAGCGATGCCGACGCCGTTCAGCAGGTACCAGCTGGCGATCGTGAAGAGCAGCAGCAGGGTGTGGCCCGCGAACATGTTCGCGAAGAGACGCACGGCGTGCGTGAAGGGCCGCACCAGCAGGTTCGAGAAGAACTCGATGAGCATGGCCAGCGGCAGCACCGGGCCGAGAGACTTGTCGTAACCCGTGACGTTCTTGAAGAAGCCGACGAAGCCGTGCCGCTTGAACGTCAGCGAGACCCACAGGATGTACACGACAGCCGCGAGGACCGCCGGGTAGGCGATGATCGAGGTGACCGGGAACTGGGCGACCGGGATGATCGACCAGAGGTTCATCATCCAGATGAAGAAGAAGAGGGAGACGATCAGCGGAACGTACTTCTCCCCTTCCTTCTTGCCGATGGTCTCGTACACGACGCCGCGCCGGATGAAGTCGTATCCGGCCTCGGCGACCATCTGGAGCTTGCCCGGGACGACCTTCGGCTTACGGAAGGCGGCCCAGAAGAAGCCGATGATGACGAGCGAGCCGAGCAGGGCCAGCAGCATCGGCTTGTTGAAGTACAGGTTGCTGTCCGCGTCGCCCCAGAGGGGCTCGAACAGGAACGAGTGCAGGCCGGGAGCCGGGAAGCCACAGCCGTCGAAGATGTGGCAGTCGGTCTCGAAGGCGAGCACCTGCGTCGGGTCAGCACTCACCGCGGGCTCCTTCAGCGTGGCGCATAGGTACGGCAACCTCGTTGTGTCGGCGCGGCGCTGAGCCGCGGTTCGGCACGGGACTGGTGTTACGGATGTGGGGGCGGCTGGGGGGCATCTCGCCTCGCGATTGAGCAGGCGTCAGCAGGGATGCCCGCGCCCGCGATGCCGCAGTTGGCACCGGACGATAGCAGGGTCTTGCCGGCCTCTTTATCCCGCCCCTACCCGTCACGACGAGTGCCCCGATTTTTCGGACTTCGTGTCCGTCGTCGACTCGGGTTCGACGTAGAGAATCTTGGACTTCATGTGGGCCCGCGTCTGCGCCGCGATCCATGCCAGCGTGACGGCGACCAAGGTGATCGCGAAGGCCCGGGGGTTGAACAGCGTCGTGTTCTTGAAGACGGCGAGGAAGACGAACAGCAGCAGGATCTGTGCCGCGTAGAGCATCAGGCCCATCGCCTGGAAAAGATGCGGAAGCGATTTGGCGGTGCGCTGCAGGACGTAGAGACCGATCCCCATGAAGAGCATCGCCACCACGGTCGCGACGACGGCTCCGACCGCCCCCTTGCCGCCGGCCACCACAGCGCTGATGACGGCGGCGACAGCACCAACGGCAGCCGTGGGCACGGCGGCCTGGGCCAGGATCCGGACGTCATTGGACGGCATGGCGGCAACTCCGCAATTCACAGGGGGCAGTGTGTCGTCATGGACGAGCGTAAACCCCCGGGCCGGGTGCGAATTCACCGCACCGGTGAGCCGTCGCAGGGCGGCTCGTCGGCTCTTTCCGGGGTTCTCGTGAACGGTATCACAAACTATTTGATGCAGTCTTTACCTGAAAGGTGTGCGTGGAGTCACACATGAGGGGCAACGTGCGCGTCTGAGCGCGACAGGCAACCGAATGTCTGATATTGGCGCGATTCGTGACCCCAACGCCGCCCCATCGAAGCACCACGACTTGGCAATGCTCTAGTCGGATTCTTACCTTGCCCGTGAACGGTCGGCCAGGCGTGCGCGGGGTCCCACGGCACTCGCGCCGTTGACACCGGCGACACCCGCCGCCACCGGCGTACGGGCCTCGGAGGCCTCCTCCGGGCCCTGGGCGGGCTCTCCGCCCGGCTCCGGGGCGTCCTCGCTCCCCTCGGTCCCGGCCGTCCTCCTGCGCCGGTAGCGCGGCGGCACGACGGCCTCCGCCCAGCGCGGGGCACGCGGGGTGAAGCGGGGCAGCAGAAGCAGCACCAGCCCGAGGGTGGAGAGGATCACCACACTCAGCACGATCCACATCGACGCGGAGTTCACCGAGTAGGTGAGCGCGCCGAAGGCGATCAGCGCCGACCAGAAGTACATGATCAGCACCGCCCGGCTGTGCGAGTGGCCGATCTCCAGCAGCCGGTGGTGCAGGTGCCCGCGGTCCGCCGCGAACGGCGACTGCCCGCGCCAGGTGCGCCGGACGATCGCCAGGATCAGGTCGGCCGCCGGCACCGCGATGATGGTCAGCGGCAGCAGCAGCGGGATGTAGACCGGCACCGTCTGGTGCACGGCCTCCTTCTCCGAACCGGCGAACAGCTTCAGCGCGTCCGGGTCCACCTGGCCCGTGACGGAGATCGCGCCGGCCGCCAGCACCAGGCCGATCAGCATCGAGCCGGAGTCACCCATGAAGATCCGCGCCGGGTGCATGTTGTGCGGCAGGAAGCCCAGGCACATGCCCATCAGGATGGCCGCGAACAGCGTCGCCGGGGCGGCCGCCTCGATGCCGTACGAGTACCAGATGCGGTAGGCGTACAGGAAGAACGCGGCCGCCGCGATGCACACCATGCCGGCCGCGAGACCGTCCAGCCCGTCCACGAAGTTGACCGCGTTGATGGTGATGACGACCAGGGCGACGGTGAGGAGCGTGCCCTGCCACTGGGTGAGCGCGACCGAGCCGACACCCGGGATCGGCAGCCACAGGATCGTCAGACCCTGCATGACCATCACGCCGGCGGCGATCATCTGCCCGCCCAGCTTGATCAGGGCGTCGATCTCGAACTTGTCGTCCAGCACACCGATCAGCCAGATCAACGCGGCCCCGGAGAGCAGCGCGCGTGGCTCGTTGGAGTTCTCGAAGAGCTGGTCGAGGTTGGTGAGGTGGTCGGCGACCAGCAGGCCCGCGCACAGACCGAAGAACATCGCGATCCCGCCGAGCCGCGGAGTGGGCTCCCGGTGCACGTCACGTGCCCGGATCTCCGGCATCGCCCCCGCCACGATCGCGAACTTCCGCACCGGTCCCGTCAGGAGGTACGTCACCGCGGCCGTGATGCAGAGCGTCAGCAGGTATTCACGCACGGGCTTCCCCACAGATCTCGCTGGCCTTCACAGCCCCACACCCTAGCGAGGGGCGCATAGGAGTGGGGACTTCCGGGTACCGACGATGGTTGCACGGACGGCCGTGCCCGCGGCCGCTCCCCCCGTCCGGCCCCGCTCAGCGGGGGTACGGCGGGAAGGCCGCCACCAGCTCCCGCACGTCCTCCCGGGCCCGCGCCGGATCCGTACCGCCGCGCAGCACGCTCGCCAGCAGCCCGGCGACCAGCGTCATCTCGCGGGTGCCCATGCCCTGTGTGGTGACCGCCGCCGTGCCCAGGCGCAGCCCGCGGTCGTCGTCGTGCGGCAGGGCGCAGCAGTCAAGGACCAGGCCCGCCGCCGCCAGCCGGCCCCGCGCGGTGCGTCCGTCGACGCCGAGCGGGGACGGGTCGGCGGTGATCAGGTGGGTGTCGGTGCCGCCGGTGGTGACCACCAGCCCCTCGGCGGCGAGCCCGGCGGCCAGCGCCCGCGCGTTGGTCACCACCTGGTGGGCGTACGCGGCGAACGCCGGGGTCGCCGCCTCGCCGAAGGCGACCGCCTTGGCGGCGATGGTGTTCATCTGCGCGCCGCCCTGGGTGAAGGGGAACACCGCCCGGTCCACGCGCTCGGCCAGCTCCTCGCCGCAGAGGATCATCCCGCCGCGCGGCCCCCGCAGCACCTTGTGCGTGGTCGCGCACACGATGTCCGCGTACGGCACCGGACTGGGCGCCGCTCCCCCGGCGATCAGCCCCATCGGGTGCGCCGCGTCCGCGATGAGGTAGGCGCCCACGTCGTCGGCGATCTCGCGGAAGAACGCGTAATCGATGTGGCGGGGGTAGGCGATGGAGCCGCACACGATCGCCTTGGGGCGGTGGGCGCGGGCGAGGGTGCGCACCTGCTCGTGGTCGATCAGGCCGCTCTCCGCGTCCACCCCGTAGCCGACGAAGTCGAACCAGCGGCCGGAGAAGTTCACCGGCGAGCCGTGGGTGAGGTGACCGCCGTACGGCAGGCCGAGGGCGAGGACGGTGTCGCCGGGGCGCAGCAGGGCGGCGTAGGCGGCGAGCACGGCGGAGGAGCCGGAGTGCGCCTGCACGTTGGCGTGGGCGGCCCCGAACAGCGCCTTGGCGCGGTCCACGGCGAGGCGCTCGGCGACGTCGACGATCTCGCAGCCGCCGTGGTGGCGGTTGCCCGGGTAGCCCTCGGCGTACTTGTTGGCCAGCGGCGAGCCGAGGGCGGCCAGCACGGCCGGTGACATGAAGTTCTCGGCGGCGATCAGCTGCAGCGTGGCCGCCTGCCGCTCGCGCTCGCCGAGCAGCACCTCGGCGAGCTCGGGGTCCTGCCGGCGCAGGACATCGGCCTCGAGCGCATGGGTGACCGTCATCGTGGACTCCCGGACGTCGGCACTGACGTACGACCAATGTAGGCCCGCCCGTCCCGGTGCGCCCGTGTTCCTGCACCCGTCGTCGGAGGCGGCCCGTCGCTTCGTCCGGGAGGCGGCCGGCCGCTCAGGTCCGCGCCGGCACTCCGGTCAGCGCCGTCACCACCGGGTCCAGCGCCTGGTGTATCTCGTCGCCGATGGAGCGGAAGAAGGACAGCGGGGCGCCGTACGGGTCGTGGACCTCGTCCGCCTCGGCCGTGGGCGCCAGGAGCCAGCCGCGCAGGGCGGCGGCGGCGCGGACCAGGGCGCGGGCGCGCATGACCAGCCCGTCCTCCAGGGGCGGCAGGGTCGCCGGGTCGATCGCGTCGACCAGGCGGGTGAACTCCTTCAGCGTGAAGGTGCGCAGCCCCGCCGAGTGGCCCATGGAGATGACCTGGGCGCGGTGGTCGCGGGTCGCGGTCAGCACGAGGTCGGCGCGGATGACGTGCTCGTCGAGCAGCTCCCGGCCCGTGAAGCCGGAGGCGTCCGCGCCGTACTCCCCCAGCACGGTCTCCGCGTGGGACTCCATCGGCGCGCCCTCGTGCCCCCAGGTGCCGGCGCTCTCGACGATCAGCCCGCCGCCCAGGACACCGAGGCGCTGGTGCACGAAATGCCGGGTCAGCCGCTCGGTGATGGGCGAGCGGCACACGTTTCCGGTGCTGACGTGGAGGATGCGGAAGCTGTCGCGCGGAAACCCGAAGGTCGTCGTCACCTCCGCGTCGGATTCCCCGTTGCCTATGCCACGCCCCGCCTCAGGGGCCGTCAATTCGCCACCTCGAGGTCGGGTACCACCTTGCGCAGTTCGTCGGGCGAGAGGGCGCCCTCGCGCAGCAGCACCGGCACCGGGCGGGTCACGTCGACGATGGACGACGGCACGTTGCCCGGGGTGGGCCCGCCGTCCAGGTAGACGGAGACGGAGTCGCCGAGCATCTCCTGCGCGGCGTCGCAGTTCTCCGGCGCCGGGTGGCCGCTGAGGTTGGCGGAGGAGACGGCCATCGGGCCGACCTCGGTGAGCAGTTCGATGGCCACGGGGTGCAGTGGCATGCGCACCGCGACGGTGCCGCGGGTGTCGCCGAGGTCCCACTGGAGCGACGGCTGGTGGCGGGCGACCAGCGTCAGCGCGCCCGGCCAGAACGCGTCGACCAGTTCCCAGGCCATCTCCGAGAAGTCGGTGACCAAGCCGTGCAAGGTGTTCGGGGAGCCGATGAGGACGGGGCTCGGCATGTTGCGGCCGCGGCCCTTGGCCTGCAGCAGGTCGCCGACGGCCTCGGAGCTGAACGCGTCGGCGCCGATGCCGTACACCGTGTCGGTCGGCAGCACCACGAGCTCGCCCCGGCGCACGGCGGACGCGGCCTCGCGCAGACCGGTCGTGCGGTCGGTCGCGTCGTTGGTGTCGTATCGCCGAGCCATCTAGCGGGCCTCCTCGTACACGTGCTGCTGGGGGGAAGAAGTATGCGCCGTGCCGGTCACGGCAGCGCCTTGCGTGCGGTGGCGAACCGGGGGCGGTTGTTCAGGTCGGGGTGGTCGGCCGCGTCGGTCCAGCCGCGGTCCTCGGCGAAGATCCACGGCACCTGGCCGCCCTGCGTGTCGGCGTGCTCGACGACGACCACCCCGCCGGGGCGCAGCAGCCGGTGCGCGGTGCGTTCCAGGCCCCGGATCAGCTCCAGGCCGTCCTCACCGGAGAACAGCGCGAGCTCGGGGTCGTAGTCACGGGCCTCGGGGGCGACGTACTCCCACTCGGTGAGCGGGATGTAGGGCGGGTTGGAGACCACCAGGTCGACCTGGCCGTCCAGGTCCGGGAAGGCCGTCAGGGCGTCGCCCTGGCGCAGTTCGACCCTGGACCCCTCCATGTTCCTGCGGGTCCACCTGAGGGCGTCCTCGGACAGCTCCACGGCGTACACGCGGGACCGGGGCACCTCCTGGGCGAGCGCGAGGGCGATCGCGCCGGAGCCGGTGCACAGGTCGACGATGCACGGCTCGACGACGTCCATCGCGCGCACGGCGTCTATGGCCCACCCGACCACCGACTCGGTCTCCGGGCGGGGCACGAACACCCCGGGACCGACCTGGAGCTCCAGGTAGCGGAAGTACGCCCGGCCGGTGATGTGCTGGAGCGGCTCGCGGGCCTCACGGCGGGCGATGACCTCCCAGTACCGGGCGTCGAAGTCGGAGTCCTTCACCGTGTGCAGCTCGCCGCGCTTGACGCCGTGCACGAACGCGGCGAGCTCCTCCGCGTCGGTGCGCGGCGAGGGCACGCCCGCGTCGGCGAGCCGCTGGGTGGCCTGGGCCACCTCGGCGAGCAGCACGCCGCGGGGGTTTGGGGGTCGCCCCCCAATGTGTTGCTGCACGCTGGTCCTCCGGACTGTCTTCGGGTTCTTACGCGGCGGCGAGCTTGGCGGCCGAGTCCGCGTCGACGCAGGCCTGGATCACCGAGTCGAGGTCGCCGTCCAGGACCTGGTCCAGGTTGTACGCCTTGAAGCCGACGCGGTGGTCCGAGATGCGGTTCTCCGGGTAGTTGTACGTGCGGATCTTCTCGGAGCGGTCGACGGTGCGGACCTGGCTTCGGCGGGCGTCGGCGGCCTCCCGCTCCGCCTCCTCCTGCGCCGCGGCGAGGAGCCTGGAGCGCAGGATACGCAGTGCCTGCTCCTTGTTCTGCAACTGGCTCTTCTCGTTCTGGCAGGAGGCGACGACACCGGTCGGCAGGTGCGTGATGCGCACGGCGGAGTCGGTGGTGTTGACCGACTGCCCGCCGGGGCCGGACGAGCGGTAGACGTCGATGCGCAGGTCGTTCGGGTTGATCTCGACGTCGACCTCCTCCGCCTCGGGGGTCACCAGGACGCCCGCGGCCGAGGTGTGGATGCGGCCCTGCGACTCGGTGGCGGGCACCCGCTGCACGCGGTGCACCCCGCCCTCGTACTTCATCCGGGCCCACACGCCCTGGCCGGGTTCGATCTGGCCGCGGGACTTCACGGCGACCTGGACGTCCTTGTAGCCGCCCAGCTCGGACTCGGTGGCGTCGATGATCTCGGTCTTCCAGCCGACGCGCTCGGCGTAGCGCAGGTACATGCGCAGCAGGTCACCGGCGAACAGGGCGGACTCGTCGCCTCCCGCGCCCGCCTTGATCTCGAGGATGACGTCCTTGTCGTCGCTGGGGTCGCGCGGGACCAGCAGCAGCCGCAGCTTCTCGGTGAGCTCCTCGCGCCGCGCCTCAAGGTCCTTGACCTCGGCGGCGAACTCCGGGTCGTCGGCGCCCAGTTCGCGCGCGGTCTCGATGTCGTCGCCGTGCTGCTTCCAGGAGCGGTACGTGGCGACGATCGGGGTGAGCTCGGCGTAGCGCTTGTTCAGCTTGCGCGCGTTGGCCTGATCGGCGTGGACCGACGGGTCGGCGAGCTTCTTCTCCAGGTCGGCGTGCTCGGCGACGAGTTCCTCGACGGCCTCGAACATCTTGGGCTCCTGCTGGTACGTGGGTGAAGGGCGGGCGACCAAAAACGCCGGTCCCGGCCTGCCCCCGGGCGGGGGGCGTGGCCGTGGACCGGCGATTGGAGGCTCGCTACTTCTTGGAGCCGGCAGCCTTGCCGAAGCGGGCCTCGAAGCGGGCCACACGGCCACCGGTGTCGAGGATCTTCTGCTTGCCCGTGTAGAACGGGTGGCACTCGGAGCAGACCTCGGCGCGGATGTTGCCGCCGGTGATCGTGCTGCGGGTGGTGAACGACGCGCCACAGGTGCAGCTGACCTGCGTCTCGACGTACTCGGGGTGGATGTCGCGCTTCAAGGTGTCTCCTAAATTCCGGGAGGGCACCGGGTCGCATCCGCGGGATGCGGGGCGTGAACCGGGGCCGACGTACCAGTCTGCCAGGACTGGCGCCGTCTCCCAAAACGGGGGTGGCCCCGGGATCATTCCCGGGGCCACCCCCGTGGTGCTCACGGACGGGCGGAGGCTCAGCCCAGCAGGTCGTAATTCTGGTAGCCGGTGCCCATGGAGACCCGCGCCGAGAAGAACGGCGCGGCGTTGCGGCCGGTGCCGCGGTAGGCGTACAGCGTGCCGCTCGGCGTGCGGGCCAGCAGGTCCGCCTTGCCGTCGCCGCTGACGTCGCCGACCGTGACGATCGCGTTGTACGTGGTGCTCTTCCACGTGGCCAGCTTGGTCCGGCCGGTGAAGGAGCCGGAGCCGGCCTTGCCGGTGCCCTTGTACAGGTACAGGTCGCCGGTGCTGCGGACACGGGCCACGAGGTCCGTGCGGCCGTCGCCGGTGAAGTCACCGTGACCGCGCAGGACGTCGAACCCGGCCCAGCCCGTGCCCGTCTTCAGACGGGCCGAGAAGGTGCCGTTGCCCTTGCCCGGGTACGTCCACAGGACGCCCGCGGAGTCCACCATCAGCAGATCGGGCACGTAGTCGCCGGTCACGTCACCGGGGGTGACGATCTGGCGGACGGACTTCCAGCCGGTGCTGAGCCGCTTGGTGGCCCAGCTGTTGCTGGAGATCACGTAGTGCGCCCAGTACAGGGTCCCGTCGGTGGCGCGGTAGACGAGGTCCTGGTAGCCGTCGCGGTCGAGGTCGGTCTGCAGGACGACGTTGACGCCCCTCCAGTCCCCCCACTCCTCCTGGGCGGCGAACTTGGAGGTCAGCGAGTTCCGTGAGTAGCCGACACCCGTGGACTTCTTGCGGGCCCACAGGTCCGCGCGGTGGTCACCGTTGATGTCGGTGTCGTCGATGCGCGGGTAGGTGACGCCGACGTAGCTGGTCACCTTGGTGAAGACGCCGTAGGCGCCGCTCGCCACGCAGTCCTCGACGCCCCAGGAGACGACGCCGACGATCCGGTTGTTGACCACCAGCGGGCCGCCGGAGTCGCCGTTGCAGGCCGTCGTCGTACCGGCGTCGCTGCCGGTGGCCGGGTTGCCCGCGCAGACCATGTGGCCGCGGACGTAGTCGCTGCCCCAGGCGCCGCCGCAGGTGGCGTCCGACTGGATCGGCAGCGACGCCGTCTTCAGGACCTCGGAGATCTCGTCGTTGGTGGAGGTGGTGCGCCCCCAGCCGTAGACCCGGGCGGTGGTGCCGGCCGCGTACGAGGCGGTGTCGCCCGCGGTCGTCATGCGCAGCGGGGTCGCCTTCACCGGCACCGGCAGCGTGAGCAGCGCGATGTCGTTGTCGATGGTGTCCGCGTTGTAGGCCGGGTTGTTCCACTGCCGCCAGACACCGGTGGCGGTGCCGCCGTGCAGGTCGCCGCCCGCGGACGGCAGCTGGGCGGTGCCCGTGACGACGGCGCCGTTCTGGTACCAGTTGTAGCCCTTGACGCAGTGCGCGGCGGTGAGGATCTTCGTCGGCGCGACGACGGTGCCGCCGCAGAAGAAGCTGATGCCGTTGACCGGGTCGTAGTAGTGCAGCTGCGCCATCCAGGGCGCGGAGGCGATCGTGGTGGTGGTGCCACCGATGATCTTCGCGTCGATGCCGGACCCGGTCTTGCCGCTCGTGGTGAGCGGCGCCTTGTCCTTCGCGCGCGCGGCCTCGTCAGCCGCCATCGAGCCGACGATGCGGCGGACCAGTTCGGCCTGGGACGGCGACTCCATCGCCGGAGCGACCGTCGGCCGCGGCGGCGCGGGTGCGGCCTGGGCGGCCGGCGCCGACAGCAGCGCCGCGCCGACGGCCGCGGCGGCACCGGCCGCGACGACGGCGAACCGGCGTCTGCGACGGCCGGGTCCGGACATGGGTGTATCCATGCAATTCCCCCCTCGGGATGCTGAGTTCGGGCTCTAAATCCTGTTCAAGGAGAGCCCGGAGCAGCGTGATCGTACACCTGTCCGACCACATCTGTGCACGAAAAACGGCCGTCCCGTGAAGGGACGGCCGTTCGTCGTGCCCGCGCGAGGGCCCGAGAAGGGGTGACGTCAGTCGCCGTTGCCCGGCGTCGGCGTCGTCTTCTGGATCTGCATCAGGAACTCGGCGTTCGACTTGGTCTGCTTCATCTTGTCGAGAAGCAGTTCGATCGCCTGCTGCGAGTCGAGCGCGTGCAGCACCCGGCGCAGCTTCCAGGTGATGGCCAGCTCGTCGCTGCCGAGCAGGATCTCTTCCTTACGGGTGCCGGACGCGTCGACGTCCACCGCGGGGAAGATGCGCTTGTCGGCGAGCTTCCGGTCGAGCTTGAGCTCCATGTTGCCGGTGCCCTTGAACTCCTCGAAGATCACCTCGTCCATGCGGGACCCGGTGTCCACCAGGGCGGTGGCGAGGATGGTCAGCGAGCCGCCGTCCTCGATGTTGCGGGCCGCACCGAAGAAGCGCTTCGGCGGGTACAGGGCGGTCGAGTCGACACCACCGGACAGGATGCGGCCGGAGGCCGGGGCGGCGAGGTTGTACGCACGGCCCAGGCGCGTGATCGAGTCGAGCAGCACGACGACGTCGTGACCCAGCTCCACCAGGCGCTTGGCGCGCTCGATGGCGAGCTCGGCGACCGTGGTGTGGTCCTCGGCCGGGCGGTCGAAGGTCGAGGAGATGACCTCGCCCTTCACCGACCGCTGCATGTCGGTGACCTCTTCCGGACGCTCGTCGACGAGGACGACCATCAGGTGGCACTCGGGGTTGTTGTGGGTGATCGCGTTGGCGACCGCCTGCATGATCATGGTCTTGCCGGTCTTCGGCGGGGCCACGATCAGACCGCGCTGGCCCTTGCCGATCGGCGACACGAGGTCGATGATCCGCGTGGTCAGCACGCCCGGGTCGGTCTCCAGACGGAGCCGGTCCTGCGGGTACAGCGGGGTCAGCTTGTTGAACTCCGGGCGGCCACGGCCGTGTTCGGGCGCCATGCCGTTGACGGAGTCCAGGCGGACCAGCGCGTTGAACTTCTCGCGCCGCTCGCCTTCCTTGGGCTGGCGGACCGCACCGGTGATGTGGTCGCCCTTGCGCAGACCGTTCTTGCGGACCTGGGCGAGGGAGACGTACACGTCGTTCGGGCCGGGCAGGTAGCCGGAGGTCCGGATGAAGGCGTAGTTGTCGAGGATGTCCAGGATGCCCGCGACCGGGATCAGGACGTCGTCCTCGTTGATCTGCGGCTCCTGCACCTCGTCGCGGCCACGGCGGCCACGGCGGTCGCGGTAGCGGCCACGACGGCCACGGCGGCCGCTTCCGTCGTCGTCGTACCCGTCGTCCTGACGGCCCCCGCCACCCTGCTGGTTCTGCTGACGGCCGCCGCCCTGGCTCTGCTGCTGGTCGTCGCCCTTGCCCCGGCGGTCGCCGCGGTCACCACGGTCACCACGGTCGCCGCGGTCACCTCGGTCGCCGCGGTCACCTCGGTCGCCGCGGTCACCTCGGTCGCCGCGGTCACCTCGGTCGCCGCGGTCACCTCGGTCGCCGCGGTCACGGTCGCGGCCGCGGTCGCGCCGGTCGCGGCGGCGGCCCTCGCCGCCGTCCTGGTCGGACTTGCCCTCACCCTGCTGCTGCGCCGGGCTGTCGTTCTTGGTGTCGGTCTTCGCCTCGGCCGTGATCGTCTCGGTCGCGGCGGACGGGGCGCCGGCCTCGGCGGTGGCGCGACGGCGGCGACGCTCGGCGGGGGCGCTCTCGGCGGCCTGCTCGGTGTCGGAGGCCTTCGGCGAGGGCTGGCCGGGGATGTCGATCTGCTGCTGGGCCGCGGCCTTGTCGGCGGGCGCCTGCTCGTCCTTGGCCTCGGCCTTCTTGCCGGCCTTCTCCGCCTTCTCGGCCGTGTCGCCCGTGCGGGTGCGGGAGGTGGCGCGGCGCTTGGGCTTGGTCTCGCCGGCGGCCTCGGCCTTGGCCGGGGCGTCCGCGGAGGGGGCACCCGAACCCGCGGCCTGCGCCTCCTTGATGACCTCGATCAGCTGGCTCTTGCGCATCCGCGCGGTGCCCCTGATACCGAGGCCGGATGCGACCTGCTGCAGCTCGGCCAGCACCATGCCCTCGAGGCCGGTACCGCGGCGCCGCCGGGAGCCGGCACCGGTGGCAGGCGCGGAAGCGTCCGTGGCGGGCGCGGCAGCGGTCTCCTCGACACGTGCGCCCATCAGATCGGTGGTGTCGCTCACGAAGGGTCCTTCCCTGGAGCGGACGTCGGCCTGTCTGGCTCGGCGACCGGTTGTGCTGTCCGGCATCGTTCCCTGGTGTGTGGACCGTGCCGGGGCGGTGGTCCGCCTCAGCGGCGGAAGAGATATCTGGTGATGGCGCTACCTCGAGCCGTGGCACCCAGTGTCACGTGGCGCGGTCGCACCGGTTCCGAAGCTCCCCCAGAGGGGGTACCCCCACTGGCGGGCCGTTCAGTGTTCGCGTACCACGTACGGCCTGCGTACGTCGCAGTGAGCACAGTGCGGCTTGGGGGGCTCCCGGAAGAATGTCTGTCCCGGACGGGGACACGAGGCACCTCGCCATGGTGGGGTCGGGTGCAGACCTGAGGTTAACACTACCGGATCCAACAAACATTCCCCCTCTCCAAATCCGGCAACCGTGTCAGGTGGCGAGCGGAAGGACGCTCGCTCCCTGGACGTCGAGCCCGAGCCGGTTCGCGGCCCAGTCGGTGCCGGCCAGTGCTTCGACCTTGTCGGCCGTGCCCGCGTCGGCCAGCGCCATCACCGTGGGTCCGGCGCCGGAGATCACGGCGGGGATTCCGTCCCCGCGCAGCCGCTCCACCAGTGCGGCGCTCTCCGGCATGGCCGGGGCGCGGTACTCCTGGTGCAGACGGTCCTCGGTGGCGGGCAGCAGCAGTTCGGGGCGCCGGGTCAGCGCCTCGACGAGCAGGGCCGCCCGGCCCGCGTTGGCGGCGGCGTCGACATGCGGCACGGTGCGCGGGAGCAGTCCGCGCGCGGTCTCGGTGAGGACCGGCTTCGCGGGCACGAAGACCACCGGAACGATGGATTCGGCGGGCTCCATCCTGATCGCCCGGGCGGCGCCGCCCTCCAGCCAGGACAGGGTGAACCCGCCGAGCAGGCAGGCCGCGACGTTGTCGGGGTGGCCCTCGATCTCGGTGGCCAGCTCCAGCAGCGCGGTGTCGTCGAGCTTGGCGTCGGCGCCTATCGTGACGGCGCGCGCGGCGACGATCCCGGCGCAGATGGCGGCCGACGAGGAGCCGAGGCCCCGGCCGTGCGGGATGCGGTTGGCGCAGACGATCTCCAGCCCGCGCGGCTGTCCGCCGAGCAGGTCGAAGGCGGTGCGCAGGGAGCGTACGAGAAGGTGGCGCTCGTCCCGCGGGAGGGTCTCACTGCCCTCACCGGCGATGTCGATGTGCAGCCCGGAGTCCGCCACCCGGACGACGACGTCGTCGTAGAGGCCCAGCGCGAGGCCGAGGGCGTCGAAGCCCGGGCCGAGGTTGGCGCTGGTGGCGGGGACGCGCACCCGGACGGCGGCGGCGCGGAACGCGGGACCGGCCATCGCTCGAAGACTCTCCTTGAGCTGCGTGGACTGTCGAATGACGTTCGATGGACATTCGATGGCGTACGAGAACCCTGGGGCCGCCGCCGGCCGGGCTGGCCGGCCGCTTGCGGGCCGCCCCGGGTCACTGGCGGGGACCACGGGGACGACGCACTACCGCGGCATATGCGGCGGGCGGGTTCAGTACAGCCTATCGAAGGAAGGTTCACCTGCGACATAGGGCGCACAGGAGGCGCACGATGCGTGTCGAAAGCCCCCTGTGCACCCCCTGTGGTGAGCGTCCCCAGGCAGGCGCGTCCTTACGCCGGTTGCGCGGATCCGCGTCGCCGGGAGCGCGCGGATTCGCACGGGCCGGACGAGCCCGGGCCGCCGTGGGCCGCACGAGGCAAGTCGCCGTGGGCGGGACGAGCCAGGGCCGCCGTGGGTCAGGCGAGACCGAGCCGCTGGGCGGCCGTGGCGGCGTCGACCGGGACGGTGACCGGCTGCGGGGCGCCGGCGACGGCCCAGTCGGGGTCCTTCAGACCGTTGCCGGTGACGGTGCAGACGATCCTCTGTCCGGGATCGACCTTGCCCTGCTCGGCCGCCTTCAGCAGACCGGCCACCGACGCGGCGGACGCGGGCTCCACGAAGACGCCCTCCTGGGAGGCCAGCAGCCGGTAGGCGCGCAGGATCTCACGGTCCGTCACCTCCTCGATGTGACCGCCCGACTCGTCGCGAGCGGCGAGCGCGAAGTCCCACGAGGCGGGGTTGCCGATGCGGATGGCCGTGGCGATGGTCGACGGGTCCTTGACCACCTCGCCGCGCACGATCGGCGCGCTGCCGGACGCCTGGTAGCCCCACATACGCGGGGTCCGGGTGCTGACGCCGTCGACGGCGTACTCCTTGTAGCCCTTCCAGTACGCGGTGATGTTGCCCGCGTTGCCCACCGGCAGGACGTGGATGTCGGGGGCGTCGCCCAGCATGTCCACGATCTCGAAGGCGGCCGTCTTCTGCCCCTCGATGCGCACCGGATTGACCGAATTGACCAGCGCCACCGGGTAGTTGTCGCTCAGCGCGCGGGCCAGCGTGAGGCAGTCGTCGAAGTTGCCGTCGACCTGGAGGATCTTCGCGCCGTGCACCAGGGCCTGGCCCATCTTGCCCAGCGCGATCTTGCCCTGCGGCACCAGCACGGCGGAGACCATGCCGGCGCGCACGCCGTACGCGGCGGCGGAGGCGGAGGTGTTGCCGGTGGAGGCGCAGATGACCGCCTTGGCGCCCTCCTCCTTCGCCCGCGAGATGGCCATGGTCATGCCGCGGTCCTTGAAGGACCCGGTCGGGTTCGCGCCCTCGACCTTGAGGTGGACCTCGCAGCCGGTGCGCTCGGAGAGCACCTGCGCGGGCACGAGCGGCGTACCGCCCTCACGGAGCGTCACGACCGGCGTGGTGTCCGACACCGGAAGCCGGTCCCGGTACTCCTCGATGATTCCGCGCCACTGGTGGGTCATTGCTGGTTACTCTCCTTCAACCCGCATGATGCTGGCGACACCACGCACGGTGTCGAGCTTGCGCAACGCCTCCACGGTCCCGCCGAGGGCCGCGTCGGACGCACGGTGGGTGACGACGACGAGCGACGCCTCCCCGTCCTTGCCTTGCTGGCGGACCGTGTCGATCGAGACACCGTGCTCCGCGAACACGGTGGCGACCTGGGCGAGCACACCCGGTTTGTCGGCCACGTCCAGGCTGATGTGGTAGCGCGTGACGACCTCGCCCATCGGCGAGACGGGCAGCGCCGCGTACGCGGACTCGCCGGGACCGGTGGTCCCGTTGATCCGGTGGCGGGCGACGGCGACCAGGTCGCCGAGCACCGCGGAGGCGGTCGGCGCGCCGCCGGCGCCGGGGCCGTAGAACATCAGCTGGCCGGAGGCGTCCGACTCGACGAACACGGCGTTGTAGGCGCCCCGCACGGAGGCCAGGGGGTGGCTGAGCGGGATCATCGCCGGGTGCACGCGCGCGGTGACGGACGCGCCGTCCTCGGCCCGCTCGCAGATGGCGAGCAGCTTGATGGTGCAGCCCATCTCCTTGGCGGAGGCGAAGTCCGCGGCCGTCACCTCGGTCATGCCCTCGCGGTGGACGTCGTCGAGGCGCACGCGGGTGTGGAAGGCGATCCCGGCGAGGATGGCGGCCTTGGCGGCGGCGTCGAAGCCCTCGACGTCGGCGGTCGGGTCGGCCTCGGCGTACCCGAGCGCGGTGGCCTCGTCGAGGGCCTCCTGATACCCCGCCCCCGTGCTGTCCATCTTGTCGAGGATGAAGTTGGTGGTGCCGTTGACGATGCCGAGCACCCGGTTGACCTTGTCGCCGGCGAGGGACTCGCGCAGCGGGCGGATCAGCGGGATGGCGCCGGCCACGGCGGCCTCGTAGTAGAGGTCCTTGCCCTGCTCCTCGGCGGCGGCGTGCAGCGCGGCGCCGTCCTGGGCGAGGAGGGCCTTGTTGGCGGAGACGACGGAGGCGCCGTGCTCGAAGGCGGTGGTGATGAGGGTCCGGGCGGGCTCGATGCCGCCGATGACCTCCACGACGATGTCGAGGTCGCCGCGTTTGACCAGGGCGGTGGCGTCGGTGGTGACCAGGGAGGGGTCGATGCCCTCGCGCACCTTGTCCGGGCGCCGTACGGCGACCCCGGCGAGCTCCACCGGGGCCCCGATGCGGGCGGCGAGGTCGTCGGCGTGCGTCGTCATGATGCGCGCCACCTCTGAGCCGACCACTCCACAGCCCAGCAGCGCCACCTTCAGCGGACGCGTACGCATCATCCGACCTCGTTTCCTGATTACCGTCTCGGTTGCACCAGTCTCACTCACCGAACGGGACTTTCTGCGCGAAGTCCGGATCGTGAGACATCTATTTCATTTCCATGACCGCGCCGGCGAAAGATCTTCCGCCGGCGCGGACGCCCTGTTCGGGGCCCCGTTCGGGGGCGTCTCAGCCGACGTCGAGCCGGAGCAGGTCCTCCTCCGTCTCCCGCCGCACGATGATCCGCGCCTGACCGTCCTTGACGGCGACCACCGGCGGCCGCAGCACGTGGTTGTAGTTGCTGGCCATGGACCGGCAGTACGCCCCGGTCGCCGGCACGGCGATCAGGTCACCCGGTGCCAGGTCACCCGGCAGGAACGCGTCCTTCACCACGATGTCACCGCTCTCGCAGTGCTTGCCGACGACCCGGGTGAGCATGGGCTCGGCGTCGGAGGAGCGGGAGACGAGGGAGACGCTGTACTCGGCGTCGTACAGGGCGGTGCGGATGTTGTCCGACATGCCGCCGTCGACGGAGACGTACGTCCGCAGCCCGTCGAGCTGCTTGACGGTGCCCACCTCGTAGAGCGTGAACGCGGTCGGGCCGACGATCGCGCGCCCCGGCTCGACGGAGATACGGGGGGTGCGCAGCTTCGCGGCCTCGCACTCGCGGGTGACGATCTCGGTGAGCGCCTTGGCGATCTCGTGCGGCTCGCGGGGGTCGTCGTCGCTGGTGTAGGCGATGCCGAGGCCGCCGCCGAGGTCGATCTCCGGCAGCTCGACGCCGTGCTCGTCGCGGATGTCCTTGAGCAGCCCGACCACGCGGTGCGCGGCGACCTCGAAGCCGGACATGTCGAAGATCTGCGACCCGATGTGCGAGTGGATGCCGATGACCTCGAGCCCGTCGAGCTGGAGCGCCCGCCGCACGGCCTCCGCGGCCTGCCCGCCGGCCAGCGGGATGCCGAACTTCTGGTCCTCGTGGGCGGTGGCGATGAACTCGTGGGTGTGCGCCTCGACACCGACGGTGATACGGATCTGCACCCGCTGCCGGGTGCCCAGCTCGCGGGCGATGTGGGCGACGCGGACGATCTCCTGGAAGGAGTCGAGGACGATCCGCCCGACGCCGGCCTCGACGGCCCGGCGGATCTCGGCGACGGACTTGTTGTTGCCGTGGAAGGCGATGCGCTCGGCGGGCATGCCGGCGGACAGGGCGGTGGCCAGCTCGCCGCCGGAGCAGACGTCGAGGTTCAGCCCCTCCTCGTTCAGCCACCGCACGACGGCGCGGGACAGGAACGCCTTGCCCGCGTAGAACACGTCGGCGTTCTCGCCGAAGGCGGTGCTCCAGGCGCGCGCCCGGGAGCGGAAGTCGTCCTCGTCGAGGACGTAGGCGGGGGTGCCGTACTCCTCGGCGATCCGCTTGACGTCGATCCCGCCGACGGTGAGCACGCCGTCGGCGTCACGGGTGACGGTCTGCGCCCACACCTTGGGGTCGAGGGCGTTGAGGTCGGCGGGCGGCGCGGAGTAGTGCCCCTCGGGGAGGACGTCGGCGTGACGGGGCCCGGCGGGGTGTGCGGAACGGCTCATGGCAGGTCTTGGGCTTCCTAGAGATGTTCGGGTGCGTCGATGCCGAGCAGGGACAGGCCGCCGGCCAGCACCGTCCCGGCGGCTTCGGCGAGGGCGAGCCGGGCACGGTGGGCGGCCGAGGGTTTCTCCTCACCGAGGGGCAGCATGACGGGCAGCAGCGGCGCGAGGGCGTCGGCGACGGCGACGAGATGCCGGGCGAGCCGGTCGGGGGCGCGGTGCGCGGCGGTGGCGGCGAGGACGCGGGGGTGGTCGGCGAGGGCCTGGTACAGCGCCGGCTGGTCCGCCACGACGCCCGGCTCTGCCCCGAACCCGAGATCGGCGGCATTACGCACAACCGCCCGGCTCCGGGCATGCGCGTACCGCACCCGGAACAGAGGGTTGCTCTCACGCTGCACCAGATGCTCGTCCCCGATGCGGGGCCGGTCGTGCGGCGCGGGATGCAGCAGGGCCCAGCGGGCGGCGTCACGACCGAGGGGGAGCGGATCGGAGGGCGCGGGAACGGGCCGGACACCGACCGCGGCGTTCTCGCCGCGGACGCCGTCGACATGTACGTCCAGCACGCTCCCCCACTCGGCCGGGAGCGGCCCCACGCACTCGGTGTGCACGAGGGCGCCCTGCGACCGGAGGACCCGGGCGATGGCATCGAGCTGAACGACAGCGCGCACTTCGCGGGCCGCGACCAGCCGTACGACTCCCTCCCCGGCGAGGGAGTCTCCGTGCCCGTACCGGCCCCCGCACCTCAGCACCTCACGCACGACCTCGACGGACGCGGCGCTCCCGAGGGAGATGTTGAGGAACCCTGGCCCGGAGACGACGACGTCGCTGATCCCGTCGGTACGGAGCAGTCGGGTGCGTAGCAGCTCGGCGACGGCGGGGGCGGGCTGCCCGGCGGGGCGGGCGAGCTGGAGGGCGACGTTGGTGGCGTAGTCGCCGCAGCCTCCGGGCCCGGGGGGCGTGACGACGACCCGCTCGGGCACGGCCACGGCGAGGTCTCCCTCGTCGACGGCACGGCGCACCGCGTGCAGCACGGTGCGGGAGAGCTCGACGGGGGTCACGGGACCAGCGTAGGCGAGGAGGGGGGTGGGTAGGCGAACAGGTTTGGCGCCTGTCCCGGGATGTGGACGCACGTGGACACGGCCGGACCTGCGGTTCTCAGCTGCCGGCGTGCCCGGCGGCGGCCTCGGCGTCACCGGGCCCGCGCACGCGCCCGAAAGGATCTGCGACGAGCGCGCGGACGAGCCGGACAAGCTCCTGCGGATCGAAGGGCTTGGCGAGAAAAGCGTCGACGCCGACGTCGAGCCCGCCCTCGACCTCGTGCTGGGTGCAGGCACTGACGACGACGAGGGGGACGTGGGCGGTACGGGGATCGGACCGCAGGCGCCCGGCGGTTCTGAGCCCGTCGAGGCGGGGCATGACGACGTCCAGGGTGATGAGGTCGGGCCGCACCTGATGCACGACTTCCAGACACTCGGCACCATCGGCCGCGGTCACCACCTCGAAGCCCTCCAGCTCGAGGTTGACCCTGATCAACTGCCGGATGACCTTGTTGTCGTCGACCACAAGAACCCGGCCCGAAGTGCTCGGCACGACTCGAGAGTAGGTCGGGACCGGCCACCGCGTCCGGCGTTTCCCCACTTCCACCCCGTCCGGGCGACGCGCCGCACGTCGGACCGCCGTCGGCAGGGCGACCGGCTGCACACCGGACCGACCTCGGCCGGCGCGGAAAGTGGTTCATGACCACCCCCGCGGAACTGGTAGTGTTCTACCCGTCGCCGCGATCACCGCGACCGACACGCCCCCGTAGCTCAGGGGATAGAGCAACGGCCTCCGGAGCCGTGTGCGCAGGTTCGAATCCTGCCGGGGGCACCACGGATTAGGTGCCCAAAGACCCCGTCACCAGCGGAAACGCTGAGAGCGGGGTCTTCGCGTATGTGCAGGCATGTGCGGCCCGGAGCGGGCGTATGCCGGGATCTGTGGACGAGGCGTGGACGGGATCTTGGCGCATCGCCGCAGGTAGGCCTGGGAACTGGAAGGACCTTAGACAGGGTGCGAGGGACCTCGGCAACGGGCGAGCCGATACACCTTGTCGCTCTTCGATCCGTAGCACGTGGTGGGTGCGGACCGAGGTGAACTCGTGCGCTCGGCCCGGTAGCGCGGACGAGACCCACAGCACCTCACCGAGGAGATCGGTGACGAACTGAACGTTCACGTCCTGCTCGCTCGGCCTAGTTTTCCGAGAGCACCGGAGTGCGACCGTTCACCGGATGTGGTCAGCCCCATAGTCGTGGACCCTCCGTCGAGCATGCTGCCGTGCGTTCGGCGCCCCTCCCCCCGCGGACCTCGCCGCCGGCCTCGGCAACCGGAGCCCAGGCCATAAATCCTTCCTGCAGAGAGGCTGTGGTCAAAGGCTCTTGGATGGGCAAGAATCTGCATACATCTGGCTTGTGCCACTGGAGTCCACAGGGGGGACTATGGCCGTCGACCAGCAGAGGATCGCTCGGTTCCTCAGCCGGAGCGAACTGCGCACCAAGATCGCAAACGTGCTTCGGGCCGCAGGCTTCAATATCGTGTGGGTCAACGAAGAGGCCGAAGGGAAGCGTTGGTCTCTTTTTCTGAAACTGCCCCAACGCTTGAGGGACCTCTTTGGAACTGCAAGGGAGGTCTTGGTGTGGGTAGTAGAATCCTCCGAGTTTCAGGCCAGAACTGTCACGCAAGCAGAGCAAATCATCAGCGAAGAGCGGCCTCGACTCTGCGAAGATTTCGCGATCATCGTAACCCTGGACTCCAACACGATGCGTCACGTATCGGAGACGGCAGAAACTCTGGACACAATTTTCCTCGGATTTGACGCAGAAGATTTTTCCTCTTACTCACCGTACGGGCCGTCTAGCTTCATCGAAGCCATGCAGCGTAGACTTTACGTGCGAGATCTTTACGACCTACCGTCGGCCGTCACAAGGGCTGAAGACTTCTTTGGCCGTCGCGGAATGGTGAGCGAGATCGCAACCAGCCTGCGGCGCGGTGGCCGACACGTAGGACTATTCGGTCTGCGTAAGATCGGCAAGACTTCTATGCTTTACAAGCTCCGCTCTACGCTGCAAACAACTGGAGATTCCTACATCGGGCACGTCGACATCGAGCGAATCGACGCCATCGAACCGTCCGCAGAAAATCTCCTGTGGAGTCTCGGAGAGTCGATCTACGATTCCCATCGCCACATTCGGAACATCACCACGCTCCAACTTTTTGGACGATACAGACTTTTCTCGTCGATTCCAGACAAGAGTGCGGTATTCGAGTTGTTTGATCACGACATTAGGGAGATCGTCCAAAAGACGAGCCGATCCATCGTCATGATGCTCGACGAGGTCGAGCTACTCTCTCCATCCACCCCGGGATCGGAATGGGGCTCTTCCTTCGTGCGGATCTGGCGGTTGCTACGCGGATTGGATCAGCAATTCCCTAACAGGCTGAGTTACTTTGTGACCGGAACCAACCCCAGCGCGTTCGAGGTGAGCACTATCGGAGGGCGCGAGAACCCGGTATACAATTACTTCAAGGTGCAATATTTGCACCCATTGGCAAAGGATGAGGTGGATGCCCTCCTCATTACCCTCGGGCACAAAATGGGACTCAGCTGGGAAACCGCAGCGTTGGAGAGGCTGGCTAGCGCAACAGGCGGACACCCTGCCCTGGTTAGGTCGCTAGGCTCGATCATTCATTCCGCCCGGCCCGAGGGAGACGTAAAATTCAGTGTCACACAGGCGGATGTCGTATCCGCCATCGACAGGTTTCTCGTAGAGAAGAGTTCACTACTCAGTCAGATCGTGGCGATTCTTGAGGAGCAGTACGAGGACGAGTACTACCTGCTGGAGCTCCTGGCTCACGGAAGGATTGGAGAATTCAGAGAATGTGTGACGGCGTTCCCTAAGGATACAGCCCACTTGGTGGGTTACGGGATTTGCGTAAACCCTGAAAGTTGCACAAGTCTACAGATTGAAATTCTGCAGACATTCCTGCAGAAGCAAAAGGAGCGCAGAGCCGCGGAGCCGACGAGTAAGCATTTGCCCCCTGGCTCCAGGGTTGACAGCTATGAGATCATTTCCTCAATTGGTTCTCCAGGAGGATTCGCGAAGGTTTACGAGGCCCGTACGTCCACCGGCGGCGAAAGAGTTGCTCTCAAGGTGTTCGACAACGGCCTACTCAGCGCTCTGCAGCGTGAAGTTGAACCTCTCCAAGAGATCGACCATCCGAACGTGGTGCGTGTCATTGACCACGGGAAGAGCGATGACGGCGCCGTCTACATGGCGATGGAGTTGCTGAGCGGCAAGCCTCTTAGGCACTTCTGCACAAGGTCCACCAGGGCTAGTGAAAATGATTGCATGAAGTGGCTCAGAGACATGTTGTCAGCAATGAGAGAGTTCCACCCAGATGATGTCCTGGTACAGCAACTTCGGCGGCATAACGAAATCAGCGCCCGTGACCTCATCCGTCTCGAGGAAGCCAGACACGGGTTCATTCACCGAGACATTAAGCCGGAGAACGTCATCATTTCAGAACGCGGCGCGGTTCTGATTGACTTCAACATCTCCGTGCGGGCTTCGGAGCAGATTCTCACCCGCAGTGCCACCCCCGGCTATCATCCGCCGGACGGCTTGGGGGTCACGTGGGACGTTGACGTGGATCTCTATCAACTCGGAGTCACGATGCTGCAGGCCGCTCTTGGGTCTGAATATTTTGAAGGGGCGGCAGACGACTTGCGCCTGGCAGCCAAGGAGGAATTGTCTATCGACCTCTCAAAAATCCTGCTAAAAATGACAAATCCGGCGCGAGAAGACAGGTATGCAAGCGCGGCTCAGGCATGGACGGAAGTCAGCAGGCAACTACCGTGACTTACGCCGAGTCCTGCCGGGAAGCACGTCGTGACCGCGGTTTCACCAGGCCGGTGCGCACACAGGCGATCATTCCTGTACCACTTCCAGCGCGTGAAACTCAGCTCCCACAAGACGCCCCCTGCTCCTGCAGCAACACTGGCGAAATCCCCATCGCAGGAGCATGAGACCACAGAACTGCGAAGCGCGCGACGCGGCGACTTGGCTCCCTCGCTTGGAACCGCACCACACATAAAACTCGGCACGAGGGAGGCCCCGGGCGGGATGCCCGGGGCCTCAGTGTCGGTGCAGTCCGTCTTACTCGTACTCGCGCAGAAGATCCTCGATACGCCGGTTGGCGACGTCCTGCCGTCCGTCGAGGCACTTCGCGTAGCGGGTCAGCAGGACCTCGACGTTGTTGCCGGCGCGTTCGGCCACCTCGGTCGGGTCGACGCCGGCGTTGAGCCACGTCGACAGCGCCGAGTGCCGGAGGTCGTACGGCCGACTCGCGAGCGGCGAGGCCGCGACGGCCGGCGGAAGCGCGAGGAGCCGGGCCTCCTGCCACACGCGGTAGTAGGTCGAGGACGGGACGACCGAGCCCTTCTCGCTGAAGAACAGCCGCCCGTCGTCCGCCGTGCCGAAGGTGGCCAGGTGCTCGCGGAGCACGGCGACGAGGTGGGGCGGGATCGGCACCCGCCTCACGTCCTCGGTCGGCCGGTTCTTCAGCCCGCGGTCGTCATGGGTCTCCCCCGAGTCGGTCCACTGCTTGCCGACGGACGGACGGGTCCGGTGGAGCAGCGCCGAGCCCCAGCCCTGCCCGGGAAGGTTCAGGTCCGTCTCGACGAGGCCGACCGCTTCCGCCGGCCGGAGACCGCCGAAGTACATGGCGGCGAACAGACCCACGAGGCGACGACCACGGGCACGCCGGTACCCGCCCACGTAGGAAACCGCCGCCAGCAGGTTTCGTGCTTGCTCCGGGTTGGCGACGACCCGCGGATCGACCTGGTTGGACACCTTCGGCTTCTGCCAGCGGACAGCCGTGATCGGGTTCTCCCGCAACTCCCCCAGGTCGACGGCGTAATTCGCGGCGTTGACGAGCGTCCGACGCTTGCGCCGCACCGTCTCCGCCGCTGCCGCCGTGCCGTCGAGCTTGAGCTTCAGCGAATCGAGGACCGCGCGAGCCGTGGCCGGTTCTGCAAGATCGGCGAGCGGCCGGGACGCTTTGGACACCCAGTGGAGAACGTTCCGCACGTCGTCCGGGACTTCCCGGTCATCGGGCCCAGGCAGCACGAAGGCCCAGTTGCGCAGTGCTCTGCGAATCACCTCGTCGGACGGCCGTCCGGCGCGCTCGTCGAGGAGCCCCAGCGTCACGCTGGTAAGGGCTTCGTTGATGCCGTCCCGTGTGTTGGGGGCGGCATGGGGCCACTTCATGGCGAGGTACCTGAGAGCGAAGGCGTACCACGACACGGCCGACTTCTTCTCTTCCATCGAAGCCGGAAGGCCCGACTCCGTGTCGAACTCCTCGCCGTCGCGCATCGCGCGCATGAGCTTCGTGCGGTAGTGGTCGGCAAGCGCCTTCGTCCGGAAGGACTCCGAGAAGACGTTGCCCGCAACAGACCAGCGAACCCCGTACGAGGGCGTCTTGGTGTCCCGCTTACGGACGCTCCAGACCTTCACGTCGAGGGACTTCACGCCGCCGCCTCCAACTGCCGCAGCCACATGGTGAAGTCACTCCGCCACACCCGGAGCTCCCCATTGGGCAACTTGAACGCAGCGGGGCCCTGGCCCAATTCGCGCCAGCGGTAGAAGGTGCGCCGGGACACCCCACCCAGCTCGGCAAGGATCTGCGGAACGGTCATGAGTTCGTCGCGTCGGCGGTCCATGTCGGTTCTCCTTCCGTTCCGGGAGCGGGTTCGAGGGTGGCGGCGAGCCAGCTTTCAGCGCCGGAGAGGCCGGTTCCGGCGAAAACCCAGTGCGCGAGGACGAGAGTCGTTTCCTGGGCGGTGTCGACGGCCGGATCGGCTTGGGCGCGGCGCCATGCGGCGCGGGCATCCCGGAGGGCGCCGAGGGTGGTGGAGTAGCGGCGGGACTTGGTGGAGAAGTGGCCGCGGAAGCCGAGCATGTGGGCCCAGGCCCGCAGGCGGAGGTCTGACAGGTCGGTGCGTGCGCCCAGGGTCCAGGCGGTGCGGACCATGCGCCGGGCGTGGTCAGTGATCCTCGCTTGTGCCAGCTCGGCGAGGAAGCGGATCGGCCGGTCGAGGGTGCCGGTCGCTCTCTCGGCGCCTTTGGTGGCGTACTTGGCGACGTACGCCGCTACGGCCCGCTCGGTCAGGTCCTGGCCGTCGCCGAAGTCGGCAGAGCGGATCGTACGGACGTCGAGCTGTCGGCCGAAGACGAAGGTGTGCGGCCGGCCGTCGACCTCCGGGCCGTCGACGCGAGCGGCAGCGGCGGCAGCACGGATGGCGTCGGTCAACAGCTCGGCCGTCGCCCAGGCCGGGGGCGCGGTCTCACCGCCTTCCGGGCCGTCGAGGCGGATTACCGCGTGGAAGTGGACGGCGCCACGCTTCTGGTACTCGGCCACCTTGGCGAAGGAGACCCGGGCATGGTCGCGGAAGGCCCGCTGGGTGAGGCCGGCTCGCTTGGCGACTTCCCGGCGGAGGTAGATCGAGAAGCGTTGCCAGAGAGCCCCGGCGTGCGCGTTCCACAGCACGGCCGCTTCGTAGTCGTACGTGTCCGGGTCGAGGGGCGTGCCCAGGGCCGGGTCCTGGCCGTCGTGGCGGATGCCGCAGCGGCAGGGGCGATCACCGGAGGGGCGGTTGTGGACCGGGCCGAAGCCGGGGGCGGTGAAGGTGGCGAAGACGCGCGGGTGGGTGGCGACCCGTTCGGGGGTGCCCTTGCCGCCGCGGAGTCCGGCGGTGATCAGGTGGTAGGTGTCGCGGCGGTAGGTCTCGGCGCAGGCCGCGCACCGGGTGGCGCGGCGGTTGTTGCAGCGGACGAGGAGCTGGCCGGCCGGGAGGGCGGAGGAGTCCAGATGGTGCAGGACGCGGCCGATCTCCCCGGTCGTCCGGTCCACCGCGTATTCGGTGCGGTGGCCGTCGAGACGTACCGGGCGGGTGCAGCCGCCCAGGCCGGACAGTTGACGGCCCAGCTCGGGCAGGGTGCCGAGGGAGGCCAGCATGGAGAGTTCCGCCAGCGGAGGCGGAGTCTGCCGGGTGATGATGGGAGTTCCTTTCGGCTGTCGTGACGGTTCGGAAGGGACGGCCCCGAGGCGGCGGGATGCTTGGCGGCTTGTTGCCGCCCCGGCGGCCGGTCAGCGCTTGTGTGCGCCGTTGACGAGCGAGCGCAGGACCACGGCGGCGATGGCCACGGAAACGGCCGAGACAGCGACCGCCGCCAGGAGCGCGGTGAGCACGATCCCGACGACGACCACGGCGGCGACCGCGCCGGCACCGATGCCCACGTACGGGGCGATCGGACGACCGGCCGAGGCAACCAGAGCTTGCGGTTGCTGATGCGTGACGGTGGTCGTCGGCGGAGTCGGGACGTCGGGCAGCTTGGGACGGAACACGGCGGATCTCCTTGTCACTCGTGGGTGCCGTTGACGACGTCGACCCCGGAGCGGGTGCCGGACTCGATGGCGGGGGCGAGGAAGGTGTGTGAGAGCCAGAAGCCGAAGAGCGCGATCACGACGGCGACCCAGAGCCGGACGCCGAGGAATTTGATCGCGGCCCGGGCGATGACGCCCAGGACGAAGACGAGCGGCAGCGAGACGGTCACGGGAGCTCCCTCAGCGGATGGCGCAGCGGTGGGTACGGGCGGCCAGCTCGGCGGCGGCGCGGCTGTCGTAGTCCGTGGCGAAGCCACAGCGCGGAGCCGTGCAGGCGGCGGTGTGCTTCTCACGTCCGCGGCCGTCGTAGTAGGTGGCGACCTGCACGGGGCCGATGCGGACGACGCGGCGGAAGCGGCGGTTGGTGGTCATCAGAGGGTCTCCTTCGGGTCTTCGCCGGTGAAGTCGGTGACGTGTTCGGCCAGCCAGCGCAAGATTTCGTCGCCCTCGTACTCGTCGGCGGCGAGGATCACGGGCTCGGCGATGAGCACCGCTTCGGTGATGCGGTTCTGTCGGGTCAGCTCGGCGGCGCGCTTCAGCGCTCGGAGCGTGGACGGGCGCACGGGGAAAGTCCTCCGGGTCAGGTCAGGTGGGCGGAGATGGCTTCGGCCAGCGGCAGCGGGACGCCGAGCCGGGCGCGAAGGGTCGAGGTGTCGATGGGCGTTCCGGTGCGGGCGCGGTGTTCGTCGGCGACCTTGCGTGCGAGCGTGACGAGCGCCGGCGGGACCGGGGGCGTGGAGGGCGGAGCCGGTTCCGGCTTCGCAGCGGGCAACTCAGGTGCAGAGGCGGGCGCTTCGGGCGCGCTGGGCTCCGGGGCCGACTCGCGTTCCCCCGTCGAGGCGTCCGCGGTTGCTCCGTGGGCGAGCAGCGTTCCGCCTAGGAAGGCGATCGCGGGCCATCCGGCGACGAGGATGCGCAGCCAGTCCGGCACGTCGTCGAGGTCGAGGAGTCCGGCCGTGGCGACGTTGGCGCCGAGCGAGGCGGTCAGGGCGACGAGGAACCAGCACCACCCGGCCGTTTTCGCCTCACCGGAGCGCAGCCGCCGCCAGGCTGCGACCAACAGCAGGTCGACGGAGACCGGGTAGGCCCAGGCCTTCCAACCGTCCTGTCCGGCGGCCAGCGCCAGGTCGTGCAGGTGGGCGAAGGACAGCGCGGCAGCGATCAGCGCTTGGACGAGTACGGCGTCGATGCGGACGGACAGGGCACGCACAGCGCAGCTCCTTCCGGTTCCAGGCATGGAGGGGTAGGGACGTGGCACGGAACGGCCGTGCCGGCCATGGGTGGGTGCGCTTACTCGGTGACCGGGCGGGCCGTGGCTACGGGCCCGGACGCCTCCACCGGCATCGGCAGGACGTACGGCCGGAAGGGGTGGAGTGCCGGTACGTCGGGGGCGAGGTCAGCCGTCGCACGGCAGGTGGCCGCGGCGTCGGCGAGGGAGAGGTAGGGGGTACGGATGCGGGACCAGCCGCCGGAGGTGTCGCCGACGACGGCCAGGCCGGGCAGCTCGGCGGCGATGGCGCAGGCCGCGAGGACCGCCTCAGGGGCGATGTCGCCGAGCGCCATCTTGGCCGAGGCTTCATCGTTCACACGGTGGCAGACGCGGCCGGTGAGCTGAGCGCGGAGCATGGTCGCGCCCTTGCCCAGCTCGGAGCCGAAGCGCTGGCCGCAGACTTCGAGGTAGATCCCGGCGGCCCGGCCGAGTTGGGCGAGCCGGATGAGCTGGGTGACCATCTCGTCCCGCCGCTCCTCCCCCTTCCGCGTGGCGACGAGGAAGAGTTCGGCCACCTCGTCGATGAACAGCACGATCGGGGCCGGGCGTTCGTCCTTCGGCAGTCCCCAGACGTCCGAGGTGATCAGTTCTCCCGGAGTGCCGGGCGCGATGCCCTGCCGGTCCTTGATCAGGTCGTATCGGTCCTCCATTTCCTTCACGAGCGCGGGAAGCAGCTCGGCGGCCTGGTCCGGGTCGGTCGCCAGGGCGGAGAGCCGGGGCGCGAAGGGCGCCAGCTCGACCCCGCGCTTGCAGTCGATGCCGACCAGGGCCACCGGCTGAGCAGCGAGCCCGGTCAGCAGGTTCCGCAGGTACATGGACTTGCCCGAGAGCGTTGCGCCGAGCACCAGTTCATGCGGCACGGCCTGGTAGTCCCGTACGAACGCGGTCGCGTCCTCTCGTAACGCCACCGGGATCCGAAGCGGGCCGCCGTCGAGATGACGGGGCATCCGCACCTTCCGCAGCACGTCGAAGCCGACGAGCCGCAGTTCAACGACGCCCGGCTTGACGTCCCGCACGTGGACGGCGTGGACGCCCCAGGCGTGCCGGAGGCGTTCGGCGGAGGCCGCCACGTCCGCCGGCTCCTGCCCCGGAGCCAGCCGCAGCCGCATGCGCAGGCCGGTCGTGGTGGGACGGATGACGCCGCGGCGAGGAGACACCGGCCGGACCTCACGGCGGGTGGTCGCCCGGACAGCCAACGCCCGCCATCGGGACGGCTCGACGGTCAGGCCGCAGGCGTCCATGGTCGAGGAGTACGAGGCCAGCAGCCGGACCACCGAGAGCGGCAGCCCGACCGTGGACCAGTACGCCGCCGGGTGGGCGTGCCGGGCGTAGGCGGCGCCGCCTATCGCAGCGAGCGAACCGCCCAGCTCGGCCCACGTCAACAGATCCGTCATGGCGGTCAGCCCGCCTGTGCCATCGAGAAGGCGCCCGGAGCGACGGCGGTCGCCCGGTAGGCGATGCCGTGCCGCTCCCGGCCGTTGAAGACGCTCTGCCAAGGTCGTGCCACCAGCCCCGGAAGCGAGACCGGAGCACCGACCGTCAGGCCCTCGGTCACGCCGCTCTCCGGGACGGTGACCTGGATCAGTGACGACTCGCCCTCGTCGATGTAGACGACGCCGACGGTCATCAGCGCCTCACCGGTCATCGCGTCTTTGGCGATCTCACCGGTCTGCCGGTCGCGCACCTTCGGCGCCGGAGCTTCGGTGAGCAGGATCGTGGCGGCCGAGGCGTCAACGCGGATCACACGCACAGGGATTGCTCCTTCTGAAGGTTGATCAACTCATCGACCTGACAAGTTGACTTAGCAAGCTCGAAGCTAAGGATGCCAGGTTGACTTGTCAAGCTGCTATCGCGAGGTTTCACTCCCGGACGGGGCTCAGCTCAGGCGGTAGGTGTCTTCGAGTCCCTGCCGGTCAGCAGGCAGGAGCACGTCAGCGACCTGCAAGGACCGGCCGGAGGCGTCACAGGCGACGACCAGGACACTCAGCACGGGCATACCGTCCGGCAGATCCAGCAGTTCGGCTTCACTCGCTTCGGGCAACCGGGCCGACACACGCTCGACCACGTGGTCGAAGCGGACCTTCTTCCGCGTTTCGAGATGTTCGCGAACACTCCCACTCAGAGGCTCGTCGGTCCCCAGCTCAGTTCCCTCGACCAGGGCGGCGGGGAAGTACGACGAGACCAACTCGACAGCTTCACCGTCCTCCTCGACCAGGAAGCGACGCATGAGGACTTCGGTCTTCTTCGGCAGGCCGAGCGCCGAGGCGACCCGAGCCGGGACAGGTACACGCCCGACTTCGATCAGCCGCCCCGCACCCTGCGTCTCATCGCGCTCCAGCGCCTCACGCCCCCGCCGGTCCTTCTGCTCGACGACTTCCGGTCGACCGCGGACGATCGTGCCGTACCCCTGCCGGGACTCGAGCCAGCCGTCCCGCTTCAGCAGCTCCAGCGCCCGGACGACGGTCGGGCGGGACATCCCGAAGGCCTGCACCAGCTGGTTCTCACTCGGTACGCGGGTGCCGGGCGCGTACGTGCCGTCCTCGATGCGCTGCTGAAGCGTCTGCGCGAGGCGCACGTACTTCGGTGGCTCCACTTCATACGCCATGAACGCCGCCCGTCGGGATTGGCCAAGTCAACTGGTCAACCAGCCTAGCGACACTTTCACAGTGACAGTAGGAGAGGTGAGCTATCCCGTCACGCCGGCCAGGCATCAGCGACCACGAAGGAGACGACCGTTCCGCCGAGGTGGCTGGGCCCGGAGCGCCAGGAATCCGCGATGGAGTCGACCAGGAGCAGCCCCCGTCCGTGAGCGTCGTTCGCCTCCGGATGCCTCAGCCGCACGTTCGCCGGGAAGCCGGGGTTGTGCACGTCGACGCGGAGCGAGGTTCCCTCGCGGTACCACTCGACCCGCACCAACCACGGGTCATCCGATTTCCCATAGCAGATGGCGTTGGTCACCAGTTCCGAGATCATCAGCGTGCAGTCGTCGATCGAGCAGGCCGGGTTGAACGGCGCGATGAACTTCCGGAACCAGCGCCGCGCACGAGACACGGACTCAGGCTCCGGATGCAAGGTCATCGCTCCGAGCCGCGGCGAGTCCTCACAGGGGTGGCGGTCGATCGTGTAGGCCATGCGTGCTCACTCCTTGCCGCTGCCGTCGCAGTCGAGGCAGCGCCGCTTCGACGTGGCACGGTCGCGGTCGTTGGCCGTGGAGAGCGCCAGCGCCGTTCGGGAGCCGACGCGCTTCCATCCACGCCCCCGACACCCCCGGCAAGCTAACCGCGCGCCCTGTACCGGCCGCCGACTCGTCACGTCGTGCCCCCTTCTCCTCAAGTGGCCTTAGCCACTTTTTGGACAGTGGCATTAGCCACTTGAGAGGTGCAAGCGGTTCGCCGGAACTGGCGAGTCGTCGTCAGGTGAGCGGGTAGCCCTGCTCGAACGCCCAGCGGTGCGGCGGGTAGGTGGCTTCGGCGAACTCCAGGGGACGGTCCTGGAGGTCAAAGACGACGTGATGGACGATGAGGACCGCGGACCCCGGCTCTAACTGCAAGTCGTCCGCCTCCTCGTCCGTGGCAGCACGAGCGCACATCCGGTCTTCCGCGTAGCTGCCTTGACGCCCGGTCATCCGCTCGACGTACATGAGCGTCCCCTCCTGGATCCGCTCGGGGTCCAGGAGCTTGGGTGCCCGCTGGCCGACATCCGCAGCGAACCACGAAGTGGACAGGTTGATCGGGCCGTCCTGGTTGTTCGTCACCCGCCGGCGGTGCACTGCTCGGCGATCCCTCACCAGCCCCAGCGCCTCGGCGACGTAGTCCGGAGCCTCCAGCCAACCGGTCGAGGTGATCACCGCATACTCCCCGGGCGTGTAGATCTTCCCGGTCTGCCGTGCGCGTCCGTACAACTCCCGTGCGCGCCGGTTCACTTCGAGACTGCGCACGTACGTCCCCGAGCCTTGACGCTTCTCGACCAGGCCCTGATGACTCAGCGCCTCCAACGACCGCGCGGCCGTGGGCCGGGACACCTTCCAGTCCGCCGCGAGCTGCCGTTCCGAGGGAACCTCGTCCCCCGGCCGCAGGTCACCCCGAAGGATCTGGTCACGGATGTAGTGGGCGATCTGGAGATACTTCGGCTGGGCCTCTTCGATCTGCGGCATCTCCCCTCCCTTCCTCGTCCAAGTGGCTATGGCCTTTGGCCACTATAGGGTGAGTGGCCAACCCGTGAACCCGTACTCTGATCGCATGACGCGGTTGATCGTCGCAGCAGGAGGAGGGGGCGACGCAGTCGCCGCCGCCATGCTTCACGCCGCCCTCTACGGCGACGAGGACCAGGCGGTGATCCTCACGTACGCGTGGGACCGCCTCCTGATCGACCCACTCCCGGGACCGCGAGGAGCCGACAGCTTCACGGGACTCGAACCCGTCACTCAGTCCGTCTGGTCGGTGGCGGCCGAGGCCCAGCCGATCGCCCCGGCCGGCTCCACACTCCCCCGGCTCGCGGCAGAGATCCCGCACACACTGGCTCTGCTCGACCCGCACCACGGCGCCGAGGGCATCACTCGTCAGCTCGAAGATCTGGTCTCTCATCTGACGCCGGCATCGATCGATCTGCTCGACGTCGGCGGCGACATCCTCGCCCAGGGCGACGAACCCACTCTCAAGAGCCCACTCGCCGACGCCCTCACACTCGCCGCCTGCTGCCAGGTAAACGCCCCGATCCGGCTCCTGGTCGCTGGCCCCGGGCTGGACGGCGAGATCTCCCCCGCCGACCTGCGCCCCCTGCTCGGCACCCTCGTCCACACCTTCACGGCCGAGGACGTAGAGACGATCGGCAACATTCTGGAATGGCACCCCTCAGAGGCCACCGCCATGCTCGCCGCAACAGCCCGAGGAGCCCGCGGCATCTGCGAGGTGCGCGACGCCGGCCTCCCCGTCCCCCTCACCGACGAAGGTCCCGCGGTCCACGAAGTCGACCTGGACGAAGCGGTCAGCCGCAACAGCCTGGCCCGCGCCATCATGACGACCGCCACCCTGGACGAGGCCGAGGCGTACAGCCGCGAGATCTGCGGCTTCTCGGAAATCGACTACGAACGCAACAAGGCGGCCTGGCTCAAGGACCAGCCACCGGTCCCCCTCACCCCCGAAGACGTCCTCTCCCAGCTCGACCGGTTCCAGGCAGACGCCCGCGCCCGCGGCATCACCCACACCACGTTCCGCCACCTCACCGAGGCACTGAACCTCAACGGCTCCCAGCGCGACGAGCTACGCCGGCTCCTCATCCACAGCCGACCGGACCAGTACGACGCCCCGCTGTGGAACATCGGAGCATGAGCGCGTTCGCAAGCGACCCAGGCCTGGACGACATCCGGGACGCAGCAGGCCACGACACAGAAGTCGACGTAGCCGTACACCTGCACGACGGCACGGTCAGGCTCTCGATCCCCTGGACACAAGAGATCCTGCTGAGCGCCGACGACGCCGATCAGGTGGCCCAGGCACTTCAACGTGCCGCGGAACAGGCGCGCAGGATCACAGCAGCCAGCCCGCCGACTAGTCAACCGACGCCTGAATCCCACTGAGTTACAACCTTCTCTACGGATTCAAGCACCCGTCGTCGCTTCGCTCCTCCGGGCGGCGCGGGCGGCCGGCGGCGCCCGCGCTCATGTCTCCGCCCCGCTCGGCACCGCCGGCCGCCCACGCCCGCCAAGAGGCAGGCACACGGGGCATGAGGTCAGAACACGTCGTGGCTGGGGCGGTCGGCTCCACGGCTTTTAGGCAGCCACTTTGGCGCGAGCCTCGAAGATCATGGCCCCAACGTCGTGCTTTACCGGGCAGGTCCACTGACTGCCCGACGCGCCGAAAGCTTACGGGGCCATGATCACTCGCGCCAAAGCAGCTCCAGCCCAAAAGCCGCTCCGCCGACCTCGTTCCGCGCGAGCACGGCCGGTGGTACAAGTAAGCTTCCGTTGCGGCTACTGGTCTCGATGTTGGGGGCAACATGAAGTGTCAGTGCAGCCAGAGCCATCGAGGCCGCAAAGGACATGAATGTTTAGGGGAGGCGACCAGCTCCATCGCAGGGAAGTGGTGGTGCATACCGTGCCTGAGGGCCAACAAGCCCAGGCCGCCTTCCGAACCGATGCCGCTGAGCAAGGCTGAGCCCAAGCGTCGAAAGCGCCGGGTGCCGGTTGGTAGGCCGCCGGTCGCGTCGGTCGGCACTCTCTGGGCCCATGACGTCACGTCGGAGCAGTCCAAGCCCTCAAAGCGCAAGCGCCGCAGGCGTCAGACGTGACACCGGCTCCGGGGCCTTCTCTGGGCCGCCCGAGGCGAACCGGCGTTGACAGATGATGACAACTAGTCCCGGCATCCACGCAGGTCACAGGCTAAGCGGCAGTAAGCCGCCGCGTGCCTCGGACGTCTTACTGGATCCGCGATCGGTCTCACATAAAAGGCTAAAGCTTTAGCTCTGAGTCAAGCCTCCTGCTGCTACCGACCTAATGTTTTCCAAATAAATGGGCACCTGCTCGACTGCAGGGAATTCCTCCTCTGCCAGTCTATTGCGCACCAAAGTTGCGTCGGCAGACGACAGTTTCAACAGAGGCCGCCGGAGCCAGATATTCCAGGTCTCTTTCTTAGGGAAAGCTGCGAGGCAGTCGACCAGCGGGGCCAGTTCCACACCCGTGCGATATGCAGTCAGCGTTCGGACATCGAGGGCACAGCCAGACATGAACGCCCGGCCTGCGATCTCGATTGGTTCGTCAAGGAGCGTCACCTGAGAGGTGACGTACGCGCGACCAATGACCCGCCCGCGGTCCCGGTTGGGGTTGTGCCAGCAGCTGCGCGTCGTATATAGCAACAACTCGTCCCCGAGTTCGAGCCGTCGCGCTTCGGTCCACCGACGGGCAGGGAAGGCCATTCGCTGATGACGCAGAACCCAGGCGAGGGCCTGGCGCTCTCCAAGAACGAGCAGATAGGAACGCATGCAGCCGAGTCTATGGGCGCCTCCGGGGTTGCAATCAGGCTGTAGCCAGAAGCTTGCAGGTCTAACCTGTGCGCTCCACTTGCGACTGTGCCCACATCGTGATCAGGTACGCGAAAGTACCTTCTGAGCCGGGGTGATGGGAATCACCGAAGGTCTGCTCCAGTTCAACAGGAAGGTACTTTCTACGCATAGCCTACCGAATCGCTTCCCCGGCTCACCGTCTCCACCGGCAGGCGTAGGAATGGTCAGCCAAGCAGGGTCCTGGCTGCCTACCAACGACGGCGAGGCGATCGTCAACTGACTCTGCTAGGCGACCAGCCCAAGCTGTGCGATTCGGCCGCCTCCACTCCGACCGCCTGATGACTGCTGGCCGGCATCGGCTCGAGCACCCTCGGCGCGCTGCGCGTGACCCGCCCCACGGCCCGCGAGGTCGCCTGACTACAGGTCGGTCTCATCGCGGACGAAGTATTCGACTCGGGCACCTTCGAAAGCCAGCTCTCGACACCCATGCTGCCCGAATTGACCGATTTACCCCCTTCTGTTACAGGGGCGCGAGACCATCAGCATCGAACCTCGACCAAAATGTCAGTTCCACCTGGAAGAATGTGCACGTGACGCACGACAACAAGGAAGCCCAGCGGGCTGAGCTGCACCGGACCATCTGGCGGATTGCTACCGACCTGCGCGGTAGCGTCGATGGCTGGGACTTCAAGGCGTATGTCTTGGGGATGCTCTTCTACCGATACATCTCCGAGAACCTGACGGCCTACATCAACGAGCAAGAGCGCCAGGCCAATGGAGATCCATCCTTCGACTACGCCGACCTGTCCGACGCTGAAGCCGAATTCGGCCGTGACGGAACGGTCGAGGAGAAGGGCTTCTACATCCTGCCCTCGGACCTGTTCACCAACGTGCGCAAGCGTGCCGCTAAGGACGAGAACCTCAACAAGACTCTGCACGAGGTCTTCAAGGACATCGAAGCCTCGGCTCAGGGCACCGCCAGCGAAGACGATCTCAAGGGCCTGTTTGCCGACCTGGACGTAAACAGCCCCAAGCTTGGCCCGACCGTGGCCAAGCGCAACGAGAAGCTCCGCAAGCTGCTAAATGCCATCGGCGACCTGAACCTGGGCTCGTTCGCCGACAACACCATTGACGCATTCGGCGATGCCTATGAGTATCTCATGACGATGTATGCCTCCAACGCGGGCAAATCTGGCGGTGAATTCTTCACCCCACAGGAAGTCTCCGAGTTGTTGGCACGTATCACCGTGGTTGGCAAGAGTGAGGTTAACAAGGTCTACGACCCTGCCTGCGGGTCGGGTTCGCTACTGCTGAAGTTTGCCAAGGTGCTCGGCAAGGACAAGGTCCGTCAGGGGTTCTATGGCCAGGAGATCAACCTGACCACTTACAACCTGTGTCGGATCAACATGTTCCTGCACGACATCAATTACGAGAAGTTCGATATTGCCCATGGCGACACCCTCACCGACCCCGCGCACATGGACGACGAGCCCTTCGAGGCCATCGTGTCCAACCCGCCCTACTCCACTAGGTGGGAAGGCGACTCCAACCCGCTACTGATCAATGACGAGCGGTATAAGCCGGCTGGTGTGCTGGCTCCCAAGTCCAAGGCTGACCTGGCCTTCACCATGCACATCCTGTCATGGCTGGCCGAGAACGGTACCGCAGCGATCGTCGAGTTCCCTGGCGTGCTCTACCGCGGCGGCGCCGAAAAAAAGATCCGAAAGTACCTCATCGACAACAACTTCGTCGATGCGGTCATCCAACTGCCCCCGGACCTCTTCTTCGGCACCCCGATCGCCACCTGCATCATCGTGCTTAAAAAGGCCAAGAAGGACAACAAGACGCTGTTCATCGATGCCTCTACCAAGTTTGTACGTCCGGGCAACAAGAACAAGCTATCCGAGGCCAATCAGACCAAGATCCTGGACGCCTACGTCGCCCGCCAGGACGTCGAGCACTTCTCCCGCCTAGTCGACAACTCCGAGATCGCAAACCAGCACGACTACAACATCTCGGTGTCCTCTTATGTCGAGGAGGAGGATACCCGGGAGGTCGTCGACATCACGACACTGAACGTCGACATCGAGCAAATCGTGGCCCGCCAGTACGCCCTACGTACCCAGATCAACGCCATCGTTGCCGAACTCCAGGGGAGCCTGAAGTGATCGGCTTTAAAGAATTTATCACCAGCGCTTGTTCTGAAGATTTCACAACAAAGACTCTCGGAGATTTCTTCGACATGAAGGCCGGGGTGCACATCCCCGCCTCGAAAATCTCCGAGGTTGCATCAAGTGAAACACCTTACCCGTGTTACGGGGCGAATGGCCATCGTGGGTACGTGTCGACATACAGTCATGACGGGGAGTATCTGCTCATCGGGCGTCAGGGAGCCCTGTGTGGAAACGTGACACGAGCTTCCGGAAAATTTTACGCGACCGAGCACGCTGTTGTGACAAAAGCGCACGAGGGGGTGAATATCGACTGGGCGTATCACAAGTTGACGGCAATGAACCTCAACCAATATGCAACTAAGTCTGCCCAGCCTGGAATTTCTGTCGGCAAGATCAAGCAGATTGCGATCTCCGTCCCCCCAATCTCTGTGCAGCGGGAAGTCGCACTCCTTCTGGACTCTTTCACTTCCCTGCAGGGACAGTTGGAGGAGTCTCTGAAGGCCGAATTGAAGGCTCGGCGATACCAGTACGCGCACTATCGCGACGCTCTATTGAATTCCCCTCAGGCAGGACATACCCGGTGGGTAACCTTGAGTGAGGTCGGTGAGTTCATCCGTGGCCGCCGGTTCACCAAGAACGACTATGTCGAATCAGGCTTGGGGTGCATCCACTACGGGCAGATCTACACCGATTACGGCACCACAGCAGACACGACGGTCACCTTTCTTGACCCCAGCCTTCGAAGCTCCCTCCGATTCGCTCGCAAGGGTGATCTTGTCATCGCGGCAACCGGAGAAACCGTTGAGGACATCTGTAAAGCCGTGGCGTGGCTCGGTGAGGAAGAAGTCGCGGTCCACGACGACTGCTATATCTTCCGTCACTCCCTTGACCCGAAGTTCGCCTCCTACCTATTCCAGTCTTCCGCTTTCCAGGAGCAGAAGGCTAAGTACGCGAACGACGCCAAAGTGGCCCGAATGTCTGGCGCCAATATGGCCAAGATCAAGGTTCAGATCCCGCCTCTTGATGAGCAGAAGCGGATTGTCGCAGAATTGGAAAAGTTCAACGAATTCGTTAAGAGCCTCTCGGCCAGTCTGTCGGCGGAGATCGTTGCACGTCGTCAGCAGTATGCCTACTACCATGACCGCCTCCTGACCTTCGAGGAGAAGACCGTCGCATGAGTGCCCGCTCTAGTACCGCTGGCCACATCGACCCGATCGCGGTCAGCGAGGAATCGACCGTCGTCGCCGAGTACGAACCCGATCTTGCAACGTCGGAGCGGTACCAGAGCGAGTCCGATCTCGAAAAAGAATTCATCAAGCAGCTGCGTGGACAGGCCTATGAGTACCTGACCATCACCAGCGAGGCCGACCTCATTGCCAACCTGCGCGCTCAACTGGAGGCGCTGAACGGTATCACGTTCACTGAAACCGAGTGGAGAAAATTCTTCTCCGAGAAGATCGCCAGTGCCAACGACGGCATAGTGGAGAAGACCGCCCGCATGCAAGAGGATCACGTTCAGATTCTCAACCGCGAGGACGGGTCCTTCGAGAACATCACGCTGATCGACAAGACCAATATCCACAACAACCGGCTACAAGTCATCAACCAGTATGAGTCCGAAGGCAAGCGCGCCACCCGGTACGACGTGACGATCCTGGTCAACGGCCTGCCTATGGTCCACGTCGAGCTCAAGCGGCGTGGCGTGGACATCCGCGAGGCGTTCAACCAGATCAACCGGTACCAGCGCGACTCTTTCTGGGCCGGCTCGGGCCTGTTCGAGTACGTGCAGTTGTTCATCATCAGCAATGGCACCTTGACGAAGTACTACTCGAATACCACTCGCGACCGGCACGTGGACGAGACTGCGGGTAGGCGACGCCGTAAGCAGACCTCAAACTCGTTCGAATTCACCAGCTGGTGGGCCGATGCCAACAACAATCGGATCGCGGATTTGCCAGGTTTCACCCGAACTTTTCTGTCCAAGCGCACCTTGCTAAACGTCCTGACCCGGTACTGCGTGTTCGACGTCGACCGCAACCTGCTAGTCATGCGGCCCTACCAGATCGTAGCGACTGAGCGAATCCTGCAGCGGATCGAGACGTCTACGAACTACAAGCGCACTGGCACTATAGACGCCGGCGGATACGTATGGCACACCACTGGGTCGGGCAAGACCCTGACCAGCTTTAAGACCGCCCAGCAGGCGACCCGTATGGACAGCATCGACAAGGTCTTGTTCGTCGTGGACCGCAAGGACCTCGACTACCAGACCATGCGCGAATACGAGCGCTTCGAGAAGGGCGCGGCCAACTCCAACACCTCCACTGCCGTGCTTAAAAAGCAGATGGAGGATGCCGACTCCCGGATCATCATCACTACAATCCAGAAGCTGTCAATCTTCGTAGAGCGCAATAAGAAGCACCCAATCTACGGCAAGCATGTGGTGATCGTGTTCGACGAATGCCACCGCTCCCAGTTCGGCGACATGCACACCGCGATCACCAAGGCGTTCAAGCACTACCACCTGTTCGGGTTCACCGGAACGCCGATCTTCGCCGATAATGCCGGCGCTACCGGAAATCCGAAACGCCGCACCACCGCGCAGGCCTTCGGGGACAAGCTACACACATACACGATCGTGGACGCTATCAGCGACAAGAACGTCCTGCCGTTCCGCATCGATTATGTCAACACCATAAAGGTCGCCTCACAGGCCACCGACGAGCGGGTGACCGCGATCAACACCGAGTCCGCACTGTTGCACCCCGACCGAGTGCGCATGGTGGCCGGATACATCCTGGACCACTTCGACCAGAAGACCCGCCGTGGCGAAGGGTACGTGCTCAAGGACAAGCGCGTACGCGGGTTCAACTCAATGTTCGCCACCGCATCTATCGACGCAGCCAAGCGGTACTACAACGCTATCGAGACGCTACAGCGTGAGCGGGAGTGGGCAGCTCAGGCCGCAGGCAAGCGGTACGAGCGCCTTAAAGTTGCGCTGATCTACTCCTTCGCCCCCAACGAGGACGCGCCCGACGGCCTGCTGGGCGAAGAGGACTTCGAGCCCAATAGCCTGGACAATGTCTCCCGCGACTTCCTGGAGGACGCGATCCAGGACTACAACAACATGTTCGGCACCTCGTACGACACATCTTCGGTGAAGTTCCAGAATTATTACAAGGATCTGTCCGGTCGACTCAAGGACCGTGAAGTCGACCTGGTCATCGTGGTCAACATGTTCCTAACGGGATTCGACGCCACCACCCTTAACACCTTGTGGGTAGACAAGAATCTCAAGCAGCACGGCCTGATTCAGGCGTTCTCTCGCACCAACCGCATCCTCAACTCAGTCAAAAGCTACGGCAACATCGTCTGCTTCCGCGACCTGGAGGACGAAGTGGACGACGCCCTGGCACTGTTCGGAAATAAGGACGCCGCCAGCATTGTGAAGATGGCCCCCTACGAGGAGTACTACGTCAAGTACGAGCAGAAGGTTGCTGCCATACTTGACCGCTTCCCTCTGGGCATGGAAATCGTTGGCGAGCAGGCTCAGAAGGACTTCATCTCGCTATTCGGCGCAGTACTGAACCTTCGCAACATCCTGGTCGCTTTCGACGAGTTCGCCGACAACGATATCCTCACGCCGCGACAAATACAGGACTACCAGTCAGTTTACTTGGACCTGTATGAAAATTTCCGCCGAACCGCTGACGGGGACAAGGAATCGATAAGTGAGGACGTTGTTTTCGAGATCGAACTGGTCAAGCAGATCGAGGTTGGCGTTGACTACATCCTGATGCTGGTGCGCGAGTACCAGAGGCAGAAGGGCAACGGCATTGACAAGGAGATCGAGGTCCGAGAGGACATCGCCCGTGCCTTGGACGCCAGCGCGTCTTTGCGCAACAAGAAGGACTTGGTCATGGAGTTCGTCGACTCCATCTCCGCTGACGCCGACACCGACGACGCCTGGCAGGCATACATCGCCCAGAAGAAGCAAAACGAGCTCGAGCAAATCATCAACGAGGAGAACCTGAAGCCTGAGCCCGCTCGCGCCTTCGTTGAGGATGCCTTCCGCAACGGCGAGATTCCCACCGGCGGCACCGCGATCACCAAGATCCTGCCTCCGGTGTCCCGGTTCACCCGCGGCAACAACCACGGGGCCAAGAAAGCTGTCGTGCTGGAGAAGCTCAAGGCCTTCTTCGACCGGTTCTCCGGCCTGTCCTGACCCTGCATTCCCGACTGCTCCTGACAAGGACCACCAATGACTACGCCTTCGGCTGTCGAAGAACTCTTCGATCGCCGCGCCGAGGTCGAGAGTCTCCCTGACGGGGATGGCACTGCGCTGGTGCTGGTCTGGCAGGCTGCGAGGAAGGCCTGGCGGACCAGCAGCAATTCCTCCCCTCGGCAGCAAGCCTCGGCGAGTGCCTGAAGGATGAGTTATCGATGTGGATGATCATGAGGAACCTGACAGTGCGTAAGTGCTGGCTCCTTCGTGGGCCGGCACGATGCTATTCGGCGTCCACAGGGCCCTGACCTGCTGGATCTCATGAAACGCACTAGGCGTCCCAAAACCGCATCAGGCCTGCAGGGGTCCACCAGGGGGACCGCTAGCTTGTGGACCATCCGTGGACGGGAACCAGCCGGTCCACATCGACGAGGCCCGTGACCAGCATGTTGTCAGCGGGGCGAAAAGGCCTCCGGAGCCGTGTGCGCAGGTTCGAATCCTGCCGGGGGCACCATGGATTAGGTGCCCAAAGACCCCGTCACCAGCGGAAACGCTGGGAGCGGGGTCTTCGCGTATGCGCAGGGCGAATGGGGCATGGAGTGGTGCACTGTGCAGAGCCAATGGTGGCGGGGACGAAATCCTGGGGGGCCCTGACGGAGATGGGTGGTCGGCCAGTCGGCGGAGTGAGTTCGTCCCGGGGGCTCTCCGTTTCCCGGTCTTCTGTCGAAGCCTGCGCCCCAAGCCGCGCGGAGCCCGGCGGACCGAAATGTAGTGGCGGGCGGTCAAGGTGAGAGGAGAGTTCACTGCCAGTAATCCGCGCCTGGGCGGTAGTGGCGCTCGACGACTCCGCTCCCGTTGAGTTGGGGCGGTCGGCCTGACAGCGCGGTGAGGTCCGTGTTGCCAAACCAGCCCAGTCGCACGCTGCGCCGGGTCAACCGTCTCGCCGGTATGAGCGGCCGGCGAGATGGACGTGCCGCGTGTGGAGTGGGGCGGCCGGTCCAGACGGCGACGAGGTCGTCGGTGTCCCCAGGGCTGCTCGCCCGCCTGGCGTCCTTGGCACCGACTCGCTCGCTCTAATGACTACTGGACCTGCATACCGCCCGCGGTGGTGGCATCAGGAGTAGCATATGGAGCATGAGCGAGCCTACTCAGAAGTACTCGATCACTATGCCCCGTGACATTGCCGAGGCCGCTCGTGCGCGCGGTGGCCCTTCCGGCCTGTCGTCCTACGTCGCCGCGGCCGTCGCCCGCCAGATCGAGCGCGACAACCTCAATGACCTCATCCAGGTCGCCGAGGCTGCGCACGGCCCCATCACTGACGAAGAGATCCAGGCGCTGCGTGATCAGCTCCATCAAGCCCGCGAACAGCAGAACCGGCGCGGGGCGGACGCGGCGTGACGCACACCCCCGCCACCCCGAGCGGCACCCTGGTCCTCGACAGCGAAGGGCTGGCCAAGGCCGTCCTGCGTGACCGCGCAGTGACCGGCTGGCTCGCTCTGGCTCGCGCCGATGACCTGCGTGTGATCACATCGGCAGCCACCCTCGTCGAAGTGGTACATTCCCGCATCAGCCGCCCGGCTCTGGAGTGGACCCTTTCGCGTCTGGTCGTCGAACCAGTCAGCGAGCCGATCGCCCGGCAGGCGGCCACGCTCCTTGCCGAAGCCGGCCTGCACGGCCACAAGTACGCCATCGACGCCATGCTGTGCGCCACCGCCCTCGCCGCGCCCGGTCCGGTCACGGTTCTCACCTCCGACCCGGACGACCTCACAGCGCTCGGCGGCGGACGTATCACCGTGATCAAGGTCTGACGGCGGCGCTCAGCCCTCGACGCCGGAATCAGCTGTCGCAGCGGGGGCGGCCACGGCGGGCCGTTCGTCGGCGGCTGCGCCTGGATGCGGCAGTCCAGCGTGCCTGCCTGGCGTGGCCAGGTGCCGTCGCACTGTCCGCGCGGCCCCCGTCATGCTCCACGGCTGGAAGATTGACCGGCACGAGCACCCGGAGCTGGCGCCGTGACCTACGCGTGGGGTGGCAGCGTCGGGTGCGCGTCCGTGGGTACGAGTTGGACCAGGCCTGCACGGGTTCCGTCCTGCGCCTCCGTGTGCGCCGCTCGGACTCGCCAGGTGCCTGGCGGGAGGGGCAGTGGGGCGTAGGACGGGGTGCCGCCGTCGGGGTATTCCTGCTTCAGATCCGAGCCCGCTTCGGCTGAGTCCATCAGAACTGCTGGGCCGTCGGTCGTCCAGGGGCCGTACTCCTCCCAGGGGGTCGTCGGGTCCGCGAGGCCGCCTGTGCGGTGGCGGCCAGTTCGGCCTCGTGGTCCGCTGCCAGCCAGCGCAGGAAGAGGTTGTGCTCGCGTACGTAGCGCGTTGTGGCCGGTTCGTCTGCCAGGACCAGGGTCTGGGCGCCTTTGTCGCCCACGGCGATCACCCCCGCCAGGTCGTCCACCTCGCAGGCCCTGTCGTAGTCGTCCACGGCGGCCGTGGCGTCTCCGGCCATCACTCCGATCTGCGTGCATCCGTGCCATGCGGGCAGGGCGGAGACGGGGACAACGATCAGCGGGCCGCCCATTGATTCCACCCAAATGCGGTCGTCACCCATGTGTTTCCCTGACCTGGTTGCCGTTCTCGTCGTACAGCTCCAGCGTGTACGTCACTCCGAAGCGGGTGAGGAGGGCGGCCAGGTCGTCGAAGCGGTGGGGGGCTACCACTCCGTTCAGGAGGACGTCCTGGTCGTCGGGCTCGAGTGCGAACTCGCACCAGTCCGTGCCCACCTCATAGCCGTTCCAGGACGACGATTCGGATCGCCAGCCCAGGCAGCCGAGGCGTTCCGCCATGGAGTGGCCGTCCCGGTGGCCGTGCAGGATGCCGCACACTCTGTAGTCCGAGTTCGCCCACTTCTCGGCGAGCCGTCCGCCTTCCTCAGCCACGCGTCGCCCTCACCAGCCAGCTCCGCGACCTCAGCCGCACCCCCGCCTCCGTCGCGTACGCCGTGAATGCCTCCGTTGCCGCCCCCCGTGCGCGGGCGACAGCGTCAGCCGGTGTGTCTCGGAGCCAGTGGCGCATCGGGCCCCAGCCGAAGAGAAACGCCGACGCGTCGGCGGGGTCCGTGCCCCAGAGTTGCTGGGTTTCCAGGGGTTCCACCTCGATCGACGTGTAGCCCGCCCTGGAGAGCACGTCCCTCGACCGCGCCGGGTCCGCGAATGAGGCCGGGCCCGTCTTCGACACCTCCGTCAGGTCCGGCAGCGGAGCGTGTTCCGCCACCGCCTCGAAGATCCTCGCCTGGTCCAGGCGGTCGAAGGACTGCGGGCACACGAAGGCCAGGCGGCCACCGGGGCGCAGGGCGCCGGCGATGTTCGTGAACGCCGCCACCGGGTCCGCGAAGAACATGACGCCGTAGCGGCTCAGGGCGACGTCGAAGGTCGCCGGTTCGAAGGGGTGAACCTGGGCGTCGCCCTGGACGTGGGTCACATGGGTGAGGCCTTCGGTCTCGGCGGTCGCGCGGGCACGCTCCAGCATGGGGGTCGACAGGTCGATGCCCACCGCCCGGTGCGCGCTGCGTGCGGCCAGCCGGGTCAGGTGGCCGTTGCCGCAGCCGATGTCGAGGACCGTGTCGGTGCCGCGGAGTGCGGCCGCGTCGAGGAGCGGGCCGTTCAGGGAGTCGTTCAAGGCGTCGTAGCGCGCCTGGTGTTCGGCCCAGTGCCGGCCCTCGTAGCCGTTCCAGGCCTCGAACTGGTGCGTGTTCGCGATGGGGGTGTCCGCCATGGGGTCATCGTGCCCTGCGGGGGTCGGTTCCGGGGCCGGTTCCGGGGCCGGTTCCGGGGCCGGTTCCAGGGGTGCGTTGCTGCAGCCGCGTCCCGTGAGGACTGTGGGGCGAGCACGCTGCGTTCATGTATGTAAATTCTGTTCATTGTATTGATTCAGGCGAGCCTCTCTGCATAGAGTCCCGCCACCTCGCCCGTACGGAATGGACGGAGCTTCCCGTGTCGAAGCAACTCCGCAAGCCAGTACGAACGCGGCGGCTCGGCGCGCTTGCCGCCGTGGTTGTCGCCGCCGCCGTCACCGCCACCGGGTGTTCCTCGGGCTCCTCCGGTCAACAGCAGGACGACTCCGCGCCGTTGGAGGTCTGGATCCGGCAGGACGCCGGCAGTCCCCCCGCCGAGTCGGCGGAGGCGCTCACCAAGGCGTTCTCCGAGGAGAGCGGCATCGAGGCGAAGCTGGTGGCCGTCGGCGTGAACGACTTCGAGACCAAGCTCCAGCAGCGCACCGCGCAGAAGGACCTCCCCGACATCGTCATCAACGACACCGGCCAGCTGGGCAACCTGGTGACCCAGGGGCTGGTCCGTGAGGTGGACCGGAAGGGCGTCGCCGGGAGCGGTGACATCGCCGACCGCGCCTGGGAGGCGGCGCAGGGGTACGACGGCAAGTACTACGGGGTGCCCTTCAACTCGCAGGCGTTCGCGCTGCTGATACGCAAGGACTGGCGGGAGAAGGTGGGCGCCGAACTGCCCTCCTCCTGGAATGAACTGATCGAGCTCGCCGACAAGTTCACCAAGGAGGACCCGGACGGCAACGGGAAGAACGACACCGCCGGCATGGTCGTACCCGGCAGCACCACCCGCGGGTATCTGACCTGGTGGTTCTCCACCATGCTGTGGTCGGAGGGCGGTGACTTCGTCAAGAAGGACGGCGACGGGTACAGCGCCGCTGTCGACGACCCCGCCTCCGTCAAGGCCGTCGAGAAGCTCCAGGCGATGTTCTGCGACTCCAAGGTCGTGCAGCCCGGCGCCAGCACCGCCGACTCCGCCACCACCCACACCGTGTTCGAGAGCGGCAAGGGCGGCATCTACCTGACCGGGCCGTACATGCTGCCGCGCTTCGACGGCTCGCTGGGCAAGGACAAGTACGAGGTCGTCGCCGCCCCGCCCGGCAGCGGCGGCGAAGCGGCCCTGGCCGAGGGCGAGAACGTCTACCTGATGGCCGGCTCCGGCAACGAGAAGGGCCAGCAGGAGTACGCCGAGTTCGCCGCCTCCCCCGCCGGGCAGAAGATCGGCCTCGGCATCGACAACGGCGGCATCATCGTCCGGCTGCCGGTCAACACCAAGGTCGACGGCGCCGCGGAGCGCAACGACCCGCGCTGGGACGTCTTCCAGAAGGTCTACGACGGCCACGGCCGCAACGCCCCCGCCCTGCCCAACTGGGCCACCGTTCGCCAGGTCTCGTCCGAGGGGCTGAACGGCGTGGTCTCCCAGTGCTCGCGCGACGTCGCCGGGGCGATGGGTGAGCTCGCCGACGAGATCGACGCCGAGCTGGAGAAGCAGGAGGCCAAGGGCTGATGACGGTGACCGAGGCGCGGGCGGCGTCGCGGAAGCCGGAGGCCCGACGCCCGTCCCGTACGGCTCCGCCGGTGCGGGCGCGGCTGCGGCGCGCCGCGGCACCGTGGCTGTTCCTGGCGCCTGCCCTGCTGCTGTTCCTGTACTTCAAGTTCATCCCCATGGCGCAGGCCGTGCGGATGAGCTTCGAGGAGGTGCGGCCGTTCCTCGGCAACACCTACGTCGGGGGCGAGAACTACGCCGAGATCGCGGGCAGTTCCGACTTCGGCGCCGCCGTGTGGCACACGGTCGTGCTGGCGGTGGCGACAACCGCCGGTTCGATCGTGCTGGGGCTGGCGCTGGCGCTGCTGCTGGAGGGCCAGACCCGCTCACTGTGGTTCATCCGCTCCGCGATCTTCCTGCCGGTCGTCACGGCCATGGCGGTGGTGGCCGAGGTGTGGCGGGTCATGTACTACCCGGCGGAGGGCGGCGCGCTGAACTCGGTGCTCGGGGTGCTCGGACTGGGGCCGAGCGAGTTCCTCAACTCCCCCGACAGCTCCCTGGCGTCCATCGCCTTCGTCGGCATCTGGCGCGGGGCCCCGTACGACATGATGATCTTCCTTGCCGGGTTGGCGGGGGTGGACCGGGTGCTCTACGAGGCCTCCGCGGTCGACGGTGCCTCACGGTGGCGGCGGATCTGGCACGTCACCCTGCCGGGGCTGCGGCCGGTGTTCGCCATTCTGCTGACGCTCGCGGCGATCCGGGGGCTGCGCATCTTCACCGAGGTGTTCCTGCTGACCAACGGCGGGCCCGACGGCTCCACCGAGGTGCTGCTGACACTCACGTACAAACTCGGCCTAGAACGGAACGAGTTGGGGGTCGCCGCGGCCGGGACCGTGCTGCTGTTCCTGGTGCTGCTGGTGCTGACCGTGGCGTCGCGCCTGCGCCGGAGGGAGGTCCGATGAGGAACGAGACCGCGCTCGGCCTGGCGGAGGCGCGCGGGCCGTGGGCCCGGGTGCTGCGGTTCGTGCTGTACACCGCCCTGTTCATGGTCTTCGCCGGGCCGCTGCTGGCGCTGATGATCGGCGCGTTCACCCCGACCGTGGACCCCACGCAGTTCACCCTGCTGCCCGACCGGCTGTCCCTGGACAACCTGGAGCGGGCGATCGACCGCAACGTGCTGGACTACCTGCTCAACTCCTTCGTCGTGGTGGGCGGCGGGCTGGCGCTCCAGGTGCTGGTGAGCGTGTTCGCCGGGTACGCGCTGGCCCGGAAGCGGTTCCGGGGGTCGGCGGCGGTGCTGGTGCTCATCCTGGCGACGATGATGCTGCCGGAGGAGGTGCTGGCCGTTCCGCTGTCGGTGCTGCTGGCGGACCTGCCCGTGCTGCACATCAGCCTGGTGGGCTCGCTGGTCGGCATGATCGTGCCGGTGGCCGCCTGGGGTTTCTCCATCCTGGTGATGACCGAGTTCATGAAGGAGATCCCCAAGGAACTGGAGGAGTCGGCACGGCTGGACGGCGCGGGCGAGTTCCGCGTGTTCTGGCAGGTCGTTCTGCCGTTGTGCCGGCCCGCGCTGGGTGTGATCGGCATCTTCGGGTTCACGATGATCTGGGACCAGTACATGCTGCCGCTGCTGGTCGCCACCGACCCGGCGCAGTACACCCTGCCGCTGGCGCTGCGCTCCCTGCGCTCGGACGACCAGGTGGGCATCGGGGTGCTGCTGATGGGCGCGTTCCTGGCGATGCTGCCGTCGGTGCTGGCGTTCCTGGCGCTCCAGCGGTCGTTCATCCGGGGGCTCACCTCGGGGGCCGTGAAGGGGTAGGACGCGGCTCGCCGTGCGGGGGTGGGACGCGGCGCGCCGTGAAGCCGTGGGACGCGGCACGCCGCCCTGCTGCCGTGGGACGCGGCGTGCCGCGCACCGGCGGGGGGCACCGTGCCGCGTGTCCCCCGTGCGAGCTACGTGAGGTGTCCACCGGGAGGTGACGCCTTCCGCGCGGCGGATCCGTAACGTCGGGGCGGTCGGTGCGGCGGTCAACTGCCGCCCTCTACAACCCCGTTCGTCGAGGAGCTGAGTCGTGCGCGTCGTGTGGCAGTTGCTGGCCGTGGTGGTGGTGTCCCTGATCGGGGGACAGAGCGTCGCCGCCGCCGAGGACAATCCGTGGCTCACGCTCGGCCTCGGCCTGGTGACGGCGGTGCTGGCCGTGTACGTCTACGCGTGGGTCGTGGGGCGGACCGAGCGGCGGACGGTCACGGAGGTGGCCCGGAAGGGCGCGGCGGGGGCGCTCTTCCGGGGGCTGCTGATCGGTGTGCTGGTGTTCGGGTCCGTGGTGGCGAACATCGCCTTCCTCGGGCACTACGAGGTGGACGGCTGGGGGTCGGCCACGGGCGCCGTGGGGCTGGCCGGGTTCATGGCCGCGGCCTCCGTCACCGAGGAACTCATGTTCCGCGGCGTAGTGTTCAGGATCATGGAAGAGCGTGCCGGCACCTGGGCCGTGCTGATCGTGACCAGTGTGCTGTTCGGCGCGTGGCATCTGGCGAACCCCGACGCGAGCCTGTGGGGCATGGCCGTCATCGCGCTGTCGGCAGGACCGATGCTGGGCGCCGCGTACGTCGCCACCCGCAACCTGTGGGTGCCGATGGGGCTGCACTTCGGATGGAACTACGCCGCGTCCGGCATCTTCAGCACCGAGGTCTCCGGCAACGACACCCAGCAGGGCCTGCTGGACGCCTCCACGTCCGGGCCGACCCTGATCAGCGGCGGTGAGTTCGGTCCCGAGGGCAGCCTGTACACCCTGGTGTTCTGCCTGCTCGTCACCGCCGGGTTCCTGTGGCTGGCCCGCCGGCGGGGCACGATCACGGTCCGCCGCTCCAAGCGTGTCGACCCCGTGGTGCTCGCCCGGTGACTCGTCTGCGGGGGTTGCGGGAGGTCTGGGGCCGGCTGCATGTCACGGTCCGGGACCTCCCGTTCGCCGTGCTGCTGTTCGCCACGGCGTTCGTCCCGGATTTCCACGGGAGCGGCACCGAGATCGGCTCCACGGTGGACCGGCCGTTCGACGCGGTGGCCGTCGTGGCGATCGGTGTGCAGTGCCTTCCGCTCGCCCTGCGGCGGCGGTGGCCGCTGATCTGCGTGATCCTGGTGGCGGGCGGCTTCGCCCTGGACCAGCTGCGCGGCTACCACTCGGTCGCCGCGAGCGCGCTGCCCTTGGCGCTGCTCAGCACGGGTGCCCATCTGGAGCGGTACCGGCGCACGGTGGTGGCCGGCCTGTCGCTGGCGTACGTCGTCCTGGTCGCCGAGTTCGTGCGGCGCGGGACGGGGGAGCCGGCGGCCGAGTTCGTGTCGTTCTACGTGGCCCTGTGTCTGCTGTGGGGCGGCGGGGTGTGGCTGCGCTCCAACCGGCTCGCCGAGGCGGAGCGGCGTCACCAGGTCGCGGAGCAGACCCGGGCTGCCGAACGGGCGCGCATCGCACGGGAGTTGCACGACGTGGTGACCCACCACGTGACCGCGATGGTGGTCCAGGCGGAGGCGGCCCGCTACCTGACCGCCGCACCCGACCGGCTCGACGAGACCCTGACCGCGGTCACCGACACCGGCCGCCGCGCCGTCGCCGACCTGCGGCATCTGCTGGACCTGCTCAACCCGGACCACGGTGTGGGCTCCCGCACCCCGCCCGTGGGCCGGCTGCTCACCCTGGTCGAGCAGACCCGCCGGGCCGGGCAACCGGTGGAGTTCACGGAGAAGGGCACCCCGGCCGCGTCGACGGGGAGCGCCGATCTGGTGGCCTACCGGGTGGTGCAGGAGTCCCTCACCAACGCCCTCAAGTACGCTCACGGGCGACGTACTTCGGTTCTGGTGCAGCACAGCGAAAGGGACATCACCGTGGAGGTCGGCACGGACGGTCCCGGGACGGCGGCCGGTGCCTCGCCGGGCGGCGGCGGGCGGGGGCTGGCCGGTCTGCGGGAGCGGGTGGACGTCCTCGGCGGCGAGTTCGACGCGGGCCCGCGGCCCGGCGGGGGGTTCGCCGTACGGGCGCGGATACCCAACGGGAGCGGCTCGTGAGCGGCACGCCCGTCCGGGTTCTCGTGTGCGACGACCAGACACTGGTCCGCACCGGGCTGGTGACGATCATCGGCGCGCAGCCCGACATGGAGGTGGCGGGCGAGTGCGCCGACGGTCAGGCCGCCGTCGACCTCGCCGCGAAAGTACGTCCGGACGTCGTCGTGATGGACGTCCGCATGCCGGTGCTCGACGGCATCGAGGCCACCCGGCTGCTGGCCGGCTCCGGGGTGCGGGACCCGGTCAAGGTGCTCGTGGTGACCACGTTCAACCTCGACGAGTACGTGTACGAGGCGCTGCGCGCCGGGGCGAGCGGCTTCCTGCTGAAGGACGCCCCGCCGGACCGGCTGCTGCTGGGCATCCGGACCGTGGCTTCGGGCGCGGCGCTGCTCGACCCGGAGGTCACCCGGCAGCTGGTGGGCCGGTACGCCTCCCGCATCCGGCCCAGCGAGGACGGCGCCCGGCAGATCCCGCTGACCCCACGCGAGTTGGAGGTGCTGCGGCTCATCGCGGACGGGCTGTCCAACAGCGAGATCGCGGCGGCGCTGGTGATCAGCCAGGAGACGGTGAAGACGTTCGTGTCGCGCATCCTGTCGAAACTGCAACTCCGGGACCGGGTGCAGGCGGTGGTGTACGCGTACCGGCGGGGGCTGGTGAGCTGACGCGCTGCCGCGCGGGCGGGGGTCGGCCGGACCGAGATGGGGATACGCCCGGGTGCGTGTGGGCTCAGTCATGGCTGGCGACCCCACCGACCTAACGGCCCACGCGAGTTGGACCGAACCCCGGCCTGCCCGCCGACCGGCTGGTCCCCAGGCGGTCCGTCGATTGCGCGGGCGCGGGCCGGGCCCCCATCGCCCCACCACCACCGGTCCCGGCCGTGGACGCCAGCTCGATCTCGTCACCCGTCCGGACCCGGTCGTGGAACCACTCGGCGTCCGTCAGGCTCATGCCCACCCACCCCGTGGTGCCGGACAGGGCCCGCAGCAGCCGGGCGTCGAAGGAGAGGGGGCCGGCGTAGACGTGCTCGCCGTCGGGGGTGCGCAGCTGGACCAGGTAGGGGACCTTGACGCTCTGCACCGTGGTCCTGGTGGTCCGCAACGGCAGTACCCCGCCGTCGGTCCGGGCGGTCACGGTGAGCCGGGTACCGGGCGGGAACCGGCCCGCGGCCCGTGTGTCGACGCGCAGGACGCGGTCGGCGAGGGTGAGGGTGCGCAGGCCCAGGTCCAGCCGGCCGGCCGACGGACGGGGTGCCCGGGAGGGGGCCGAGACGCTCGGGGACCGCGCGGCCGAGGGCGAGGCGGTCGGCGTGGTGCCGGGCAGGTGCCGTTTCCCGCCGGGGGGTTCGGTGTGCAGGGTGAGGGCCACCACCGTCACCGCGCAGGCCGTCGTGGCGGCCGTACCGAGGGCGAGGGCGGCCCTGCGGCGGCGTGAGCGGCGCCGGGCGTGGTCCCTGACCTCCGCGGCGGCCAGGCGGGGCGGCCTTTCGTGCTGGGCGGCCAGTTCCCGCAGGGCACCGCGGAGTTCATCCGACACGGCCGCCCTCCTCCCAGGCCGGCTCCTCGGCCTCGTCCACCGCCAGGTGCCTGGCCAGTGCCGCCCGGCCGCGGGACAACCGGGCCTTGACCGTCCCCACCGGCGCGCCGGTCTCGGAGGCTACCTGCTCGACACTGAGGTCGCACAGATGGTGCAGCACGACCGCCATCCGCTGGGTTTCCGGGAGTTGGCGGAGAGCGGTGACCAGGGCGGTGCGGTCGGGTCCCGGGCCGGGGGTCGTCTCCGGCGGCGGGGAGTGGCGCACCAGTTCCAGCCAGCGCTTGGCGCGGCGCCAGCGGCTCACGGCGAGGCGCATGGCGACGGTGCGCACCCATGCCTCCGGCGCCTCGTTGGCCAGCAGCCGGTGGCGCCGGTCCCAGGCGCGTACGAACGCCTCCTGCACCACGTCCTGGGCCTCGCCGAGGTCCCCGGTGAAGGCGAAGAGCTGGCCGGTCAGACGGGGGAAGGCAGCCGCGTAGAAAACGTCGAACTCGTCCTCGTCCATGCCCTCCACCGCAGTCTCGGATCACCGTCGTGGACCGTCCGCCACCGCCTCGCGGTCCGGCCCGGCAGGTCGCGCACATCGAAGCACGCCCGTCCGATAGGACGCCGAACTAGGGCGCCGGGATCAGTCGGGCCGCCGTGCCGGTGGGGCTGGGCCCGGTGCGGGGCCGCGCGGGGTGTGACGTACGGCTCGTTCCGCCGGGCGGACAAGGCGGCCGGCCCGGGCTTCGTGACGTTTTCCACAGTGCCACTACGCCTTGGTAACTCTTCCCTCCCGTAGGCGTCTTGGCGAATGTGTTCCGCATCACCCAGGTGGTAGACCAGGCCAAAACGGACATGGATCAGAGCCGGTCATGGCCGCTTCGGAGTTCGTACAGAACACTCGGAATCTCCCGGAGTACGACAGTTCGGATCAAAGAGAGCATGCGCGGCCATGACCCACTCCCCCGAAACGCCTGAAGTACCGATACGTCCCTACGCGGTGACCGCCGCGGAGGTCGTCCCCGGTGACCTGTTCGCCCTGACGCCCGAGGACGCGGCGCGGCAGCACTGGTACGTCGTCACGCACACGCTGCCCGTCTCCCCGGAGGTGATCCGGGTCACGCTGCGGCCGCCGCTCGGCGGGGTGGACCGCGAGGAGGAGCTGCGGCGCGAGCAGACGGTGACCGTCGCCGGACGGCGGCTGGACGTGGCCGCGGTGCCGCGGGTGAGCTCGCCCTCCCTGGACGGCGTGGAGTTCCGCGACGGCGACCGGCTGGTCGTCCTGCGCGCGGTGGATCCGCTGGCCGCCGAGGTGACGTACGTCCGCCGCTTCGGTGCCTGGCACCGGGACGCCGGGGAGGACTCCGCCGCGGGCGCGACCGACACGGAGGTGCGGCGCTGGGCCGCCGACGCCGACCGGGAGGGGCGGGTCGTACGGCACGAGCCGCGTCCCGCGCGGACGGCGGAGGCGGCCGGGCCACGCCGGGTGGTGGTCACCGGGCTCGGCGCCGTCACCCCGCTGGGCGTCGGCACCGGGGCGTTGTGGCAGGGGCTGCTCGAAGGACGGCACGGCATACGGGAGTTGACGGGTGAGGAGTTCGACGGGCTGCCGGTGCGGATCGCCGGCACGGTGCCGGTCGACCCGGCCGGGCTGCTGCCCCGGCAGGCGGCGCGGCGGATGAACCGGGCGGCCCAGTTCGCGGTGCTGGCCGCGCGGGAGGCGTGGTCCGACGCCGGGTACGCCGACGGCGGCACCCGTGAGAGCGGGCTGGACCCGGAGCGGGTCGGGGTGAGCCTCGGTGCGATCCTCGGGGACGCGTCGGTGCTGGTCGGCGGGGACCGTCGGCTGCGGGAGCGGGGGCCGCGGGGCGTCTCCCCGCTCACCACGCCGATGACCGTGCCCTCGCAGGCGGCCTCCCAGGTGTCGCTCGACCTGCACATCACCGGGGAGGCACGCACGGTGACCAGCGCGTGCGCCTCGGGCACCGAGGCGATCGGGCAGGCCGTGGACCGGATCCGGTACGGCCGGGTGGACATCGCCCTCGCGGGCGGTGCCGAGGCGGTCGTCACGCCCGCGATCATGGCGTCGTTCGCGGCGATGCGGGCGCTGGCGGAGGGTGACCCGAACGCCGGGTCACCGTCGCGGCCGTTCGCCAAGGACCGGGACGGGTTCGTGAACAGCGAGGGGGCGGGGGTGCTGGTGCTGGAGTCCGAGGAGCACGCGCGGGCCCGCGGGGCGCGGATCTACTGCGAGGCGGCCGGGTGGGGGCTGTCGGCGGACGCGCACCATGTGGCGGCTCCGGACCCGTCCGGTGACGGAATCGCGTTCGCGTTGCGACGGGCGGTGCGGGACGCGGGCGGTGAGGTGACGGACGTCGTCCACGTGAACGCCCATGCGACCGCCACGGTCGACGGGGATCTCGCGGAGGCGCGGGCCCTGCGGGGGGTGCTGGGCGGGCGGGGTGTTCCGGTGACGGCGCCGAAGGGGAACCTGGGACATCTGCAGGGGGCCGCGGGTGGGGTCGAGGCGGTGGCCGCGGTGTTGACGCTGCGGCATGGGGTGGTTCCGGCGACGGTGGGGTGCGGGGAGGTGGACGACGGGGTCGATCTGGACGTCGTCCGGGGAGCTCCGCGGCGGCTGCCAGATGGAGGTGACCTGGTCCTGAGCAACTCGTTCGGCTTCGGGGGGCACAACGCGGTGCTGGCGCTGCGGCGGGTGGGGGCGGCTTAGCGCCGGGCGCCTGTGGGGCGCCGCCCGATGGTGCGGACCGGCGGGTGTGCGCGCAACCCGGCGCTCACGGGAAGCCGCCGCGCCCACCGCGGGCGCGACGCGCACCCCCACCGCACAGGCAGGCGGGTCAGGCCGAGCGTTTGCGGGACGCCGTCTTCTTGGCCGGCGTCTTCTTCGCGGGCGTCTTCTTCGCCGTCTTCGACGTCGCCTTCTTCTCGGCCTGCGAGCTCTTCGCCGTCTTCGACGTCGACTTCCGAGGCGACGACGCCGTCTTCTTCTTCGCCGTCGACGTCGACTTCTTCCCGCCCGTCTCCTTAGGCGACGAACGGGCCGTCTCGCGCTGCGGGAGCTGCTTGACCTCGGCGTCCTCGCCACGGGACTCCTTGGCCGCCCGGACGCTGTTCTCCAGGGCCGCCATCAGGTCCAGCACCTTGCCGCCGCCCTCCGGAGCGGCCACCTCCGGCGGGGCCTCGCCGGCCGCCTTCGCGGCGACGACCTCCTCCACCGCCTCGCGGTACTCGTCGTGCAGGTCCTCCAGGTCCACCTCACCCAGCGTGTCCATCAGGGCGTCCGCGAGATCCAGCTCCTTGTCGCGCACGGTGACGTCCGTGTCCGGCGCGACCCCCTCGGGGGCCCGGACCTCGTCCGGCCACAGCAGCCCGTGCATGGCGATCGCGTCGCCGACCACGCGCAGCATGCCCAGCCGCTCCCGCCCGCGCAGGGCGTACTTCGTGATGGCCACCTTCTTGCTCCGCTTCAGCGCCTCCCGGAGCAGTGTGTACGGCTTCGCGGCGGGCGCGCCGCCCGCCGCGAGGTAGTACGCGGCGTCCATCTGGAGCGGGTCGATACGGTCCTCGGGCACGAAGGCGACGATCTCGATCGTCTTGGCGGTCGGGAGCGGCAGCCCCGCCAGGTCCTCGTCGGTGATCGGGATGATCGAGCCGTCCGAGTCCTCGTAGCCCTTGCCGATCTCCTGGCCCGTGACCTCGCGGTCCTCCAGCTCGCAGAACTTCCGGTAACGGATTCGGCCGCCGTCCTCCGTGTGGATCTGGCGGAAGGAGATCGAGTGGTTCTCGGTGGCGTTCACCAGCTTGATCGGGATGCTGACCAGCCCGAACGAGATCGCGCCGTTCCAGATGGACCTCACGTGCAGCACCTCTCCGGTCGTCTGCCGATCAGTGTCGGAGCATTTGTCGTAGTTTGCGTGAGATTCTCATCGTATGGCTCCCATCACCGAGGTGGAGGGGCGACGGCTCCCGCTCAGCAATCTGGAGAAGGTGCTGTATCCCGCCACCGGCTTCACCAAGGCGGAGGTACTGCACTACTACGCCACCGTCGCCGACGTGCTGCTGCCGCATCTGCGGGAGCGGCCGGTGTCCTTCCTGCGCTATCCGGACGGGCCCGACGGCCAGGTCTTCTTCACCAAGAACGTGCCGCCGGGTACGCCCGACTGGGTCACCACCGCCGAGGTGCCGAGGTCCGAGGGGCCGGCCCGGATGGTGCTGGTGGAGGACCTGCCGAGCCTGATGTGGGCGGCGAACCTGGTCGCGGAGTTCCACACCCACCAGTGGCGCATCACCGACCCCGGACAGGCGGACCGCATCGTGTTCGACCTGGACCCGGGGGCGCCCGCGACTGTGGTGCACTGCTGCGAGGTCGCCCTGTGGCTCCGGGAGCGACTCGCGGAGGACGGCATCGAGGCGTACGCGAAGACGTCGGGGTCGAAGGGGCTGCACCTGCTCGCGGCGGTACGCGGGGCCTCATCCGAACAGGTGTCCGACTATGCGAAGGCGCTGGCCGTCGAGGCGGAGCGGGCGATGCCCCGGCTGGTGCTGCACCAGATGAAACGCAGCCTGCGCCCGGGGAAGGTCTTCGTCGACTGGAGCCAGAACGCGGCCCGCAAGACCACGGCCACCCCCTACACCCTGCGGGCGCGGGCCGCACCGCTGGTGTCGGCGCCGGTGACGTGGGAGGAGGTCGAGGAGTGCCGCTCCCCGGACCGGATGGCCCTGCTCGCCCCGGACATCCCCCCGCGGGTGCAGGACCACGGCGACCTGCTGGCCCCGCTGCTGGACCCCGACCACGCGGGCACACTGCCCTGACCGGCGCTCCCCCGGGACGCGCCGGCGCGGGCACACTGCCCTGACCGGCGCTCCCCCGGGACGCGCCGCACCGCCTACCGAAGCAGCACCTCACACCCGCGACCACGTGTGCCGGTCACGGGCCGCCGCGTACAGCGCCTCCACGTCCGCCGGCTTCAGCACCCCTCCACCGCGGGCCAGACCTGGCACGTCCGCGTCCGTCATGACGCGCACCCCGCGTGGCGGACCGGTGACCGTCACCCGCTGGGCGCCGACCAGCACCAGCACCGGGCGGACCTCGGCCGTCAGGGCATGGGCGGCCCGGTCGGCGTCGGCGCGGACCCGGTGCAGCAGGGGTGCCGGGGCACGGCGGCCGAGGCCCACCAGAGGGTCGGCGACGGTCACGCGCCGCCTGTCGGCGTACAGCGTGTGCAGGGCGTACAGCCCGCCGGGGCCGATCAGCAGGTGGTGGACGCGGTGGCCGCCGGGGAGCGGAAGCGAGTGCAGGACATGAACGCCGGCGCCGTCCACACGGTCCAGGGCGTCCCCCACCGCCTGCTGTGCTGCGAGCTCCCGGCGACGTGGGTCGGGGCGCAGGCGGCGGACCGGGCCGAGGTCGCGGTCGAGACCGACCAGCAGCGCCTCGCCGGGACGGTTCGGGGCGAGGTCGTCGTCGGGGTGCAGGGAGAGCCGGGTCAGGTCGGCGGAGGTGGGGACCGGGGGCGGGCCGACGGTGACCGGGCCGGTGAGGAAGGGGTCCAGGGCGGTGAGCGCCTCCTCCTCGTACTCCTCGCCGAGCAGGTTCACGCGGGCGGCCTCACGGTCGTACCAGGCGATGGTCCTGCCGTCCGGGAGGCAGACGTACAGCCAGTTCCTGCCGTGCCGGCGGGTCGGCACGACGCGCGGTCGGTCCATGTGCCATCACCCCGCATCCATGGGACCAGGCGGGGTGCTGCCGGGGCAAGAAGCCGGTTACCTTGGACACGAGTTGGGCGTGAGGCTGGGAGGACGCCGGTGCGTACCCGCAGGAGTCAACCCGACGTACCGGCCCCGGACAGCCCGTGGGACGAGATCGTGCCCGGCCTGTGGATGGGCGGGCACCAGGTCCGCGGGCCGGACGGGCAGCTGGAGTCCGTGGTGGTGGACCGGCAGTTCGACCTCGTGCAGACCCTGCTGCGGCTGCCGGGGCACGGGCCGGATCCCGAGGTGGAGCACCACGTGTGGCCGATCCCGGACGGGCCGCTGGACGGCACCCAGCTGGCGGGCGTGATCCGACTGGCCGAAGCGGCGTGCGAGGCGCTGGACGCCGGGCGCACGGTCCTGGTCCGCTGCTTCCACGGCTACAACCGCTCGGGCCTGGTCGTCGCGCACGCGCTGATGCGGCGGGGCAGGACGGCCGAGGCGGCGATCCGGCTGATCCGCTTCCGCCGCTCCTCCTGGGCGCTGCACAACGACCTGTTCGTCGACTATCTGCGGGCCGGGCTGACCACCGCCCGGCTGCTCGAGGAGCTGACGGACTGACCGGCACCGGGGCCAGACACCCGCACCAGGCGAGTGACCGGCACCGGGGCGGCGCGTCCGGGGTGCGGCGGGGCCGGGTGACCCGGAGGGCGGAGCGCCGTCCCCGATGGCGCAGCAGGGCGGGCGGGCGCCAGGGGGCGCTCCTAATGTGGCGACAAGTCACCTTCGACCTGTTGTCTCCCCCCATGGAGGTACTGCCATGTCACCGCGTCCCCCACTCACCCGCCGTCTGCCCATAGCGCTCGCCGCCGGGGCCCTCGCGGTCGCGACCGCCGTCACCCCCGCCCTCGCCGCCGACGACCCCGGCCAGAACAACCAGAGCAACCAGAGCCAGAGCAACCAGGGGAACTGGAGCCAGCAGAGCGGCAACAGCAACAGCAACAGCAACAGCAGCGGCTACGGCAACAACAGCGGGAACGACGGCGGCTCGGGCAACAACACCGGCTCGGGCTCCCACCAGCAGAGCGGCAACCAGCAGAGCGGCAACAGCCAGCAGACCGGCGGCAACCAGCAGAGCGGTGGCAACGGCGGCGACTGGGGCAACCAGGCCGGCGGCAACCACGGCGACCAGGGGGAGTACCGCGGTGTCGTGACCACGCAGAAGCTGGCCCTGCGCAGCGCACCCAACCGCGGTTCGCAGGTCATCCGGTACGCCCACAAGGGCGAGGTCGTCTCGATCTTCTGCAAGGTCCCCGGCGACAAGGTGGACGGAAACCCCCTCTGGTACCTCCTCACGGACGGCACCTGGGCCTGGGGGCCCGCCCGGCACATCGACAACATCGGTCCCGCGCCACGCTGGTGCTGATGAGCACACCACACGAAGCGTCACATCTGGGTAAGTTCCGGACATGAGCAAGGCCGGCATCACCCTGGCGACGACGGATCCGCCCGCGCCCACCGTCCCCCTCACCGGGCGCCGCGGCGTGGAACTCGCCCTCATCGTGCTGGCCGTCGGACTGTCGGTGTACGGCTACTGCGCCGTCGGCCTCGCCAGGAACGGCACCGTCCCGCCCGGCGCCGCCGGTTACGGCGCCGGGCTCGGTGTGCTCGCCCTGCTGGCGCATCTTGCGGTGCGCTGGCGCGCCCCGCTGGCCGACCCGCTGCCGCTGCCGATCGGGGTCCTGCTCAACGGGCTGGGCCTGGTGCTGATCTACCGGCTCGACCTGGAGGCGCCCGGCGCCCGGGGCGCCCCCACCCAGCTGATCTGGTCGACGCTGGGGGTGGCGCTGTTCATCGCGGTGATCCTGGTGCTCCGCGACCACCGGGTGCTCCAGCGCTACACCTACCTCTGCGTCACCGTCGCCCTGGTCCTGCTGACGGTGCCGATCCTCTTCCCCGCGGTGAACGGGGCGCGGATCTGGATCCGGGTGGCCGGATTCTCCATCCAGCCGGGCGAGTTCGCGAAGGTGCTGCTGGCGGTGTTCTTCGCCGCGTACCTCGCCGCGAACCGCGGCGCCCTCACCTACGCGGGCCGCCACGTCTGGGGGATGCAGGTGCCCACCGGGCGGGTGCTCGGCCCGATCGTCTCCGTGTGGCTGGTCAGCGTGGGTGTGCTGGTCCTGGAGCGGGACCTCGGCACCTCGCTGCTGTTCTTCGGCCTGTTCGTGGTCCTGCTGTACGTCGCCACCGGCCGCACCGGCTGGATCGCCCTGGGGCTGCTGCTGGCGTCGCTCGGCGCGGTGGCGGTGGGGCGGCTGGAGCCGCACGTGCACCACCGGATCGAGACCTGGCTGCACCCGTTCGCCTCCATCGAGGCCGGTGAGGGCCCCAACCAGATCGCGCAGTCGCTGTTCGCCTTCGCGGAGGGCGGCGTCCTGGGCTCCGGGCTCGGGCTCGGGCATTCCGTGCTGATCGGCTTCGCGGTCAAGTCCGACTTCATCCTGGCGACGGCCGGCGAGGAACTGGGCCTGGCCGGGCTGTCCGCGATCTTCCTGCTGTACGGGCTGCTGGTGGAGCGCGGCTACCGGGCGGGGCTGGCGCTGCGCGACCCGTTCGGCCGGCTGCTCGCCGTCGGCCTCGCCTCGCTGGTGGCGCTCCAGGTGTTCGTGATCGCGGGCGGGGTGACCGGGCTGATCCCGCTGACCGGGATGGCCATGCCGTTCCTGGCGCAGGGGGGTTCGTCGGTGGTGACCAACTGGGCGATCGTGGCGCTGCTGGTGAGGCTCAGCGACAGCGCGCGGCGGCAGACCGCCCCGGGTGAACTCCGGTGACCCGGCACATCCGGCACGCCGCGCTGTTCTGCGCGCTGCTGCTGGTCGCGCTGCTGGTCAACGCGGCCCGGGTGCAGGTGCTGCACGCCGAGGACTACGAGGCCAACCCGGCCAACCGCCGTGCCACGATCGTGCGGTACCAGCAGCCGCGCGGCGACATCTGGGTCGACGGCCGCCCGGTCACCGGGTCCCGGGACACCGGGGAGCACCTGCGCTACGAACGGACGTACAGCGACGGGCCGTTGTACGCGCCGGTGACGGGCTTCGCCTCGCAGGAGTACGGCACGACGCTGCTGGAGGACACCGAGGACGGGGTGCTGTCCGGCGCCGCCCCGATGCTCGCGCCGCTGCCGCTGTGGAACGAGTTCACCCGCTCCCGCAGCGCGGGCGGTGACGTGCTGACCACGATCGACCCGCGGGCGCAGAAGGCGGCGTTCGACGGCCTGCGGGGGCGTAAGGGCGCGGTGGCGGCGGTGGAGCCGTCGACCGGGCGCATCCTGGCGCTGGTGTCGATGCCGTCGTACGACCCCGAGCCGCTGTCCGGGAACGGCAGGACGGCGCGGGAGGCCTGGGCGCGGCTGAACGCCGACCCGGACCGGCCGATGCTGAACCGGGCGGTGCAGCGGACCTACCCCCCGGGGTCGACGTTCAAGGTGGTCACCGCGGCGGCGGTGCTGGACGCGGGCACGGTGAAGAACCTCGACAAGCCGACCCGCTCTCCCGACCCGTACCTCCTGCCGGGGACGACGACCCGGCTGGTCAACGGCTCCGGCGACTGCGAGGACGCCACGCTGCGTGAGGCGTTCGTGTGGTCCTGCAACACGGTGTTCGCCCAGCTCGGGGCGTCCGCCGGGGTGGCGCGGATGCGGGAGACGGCCGAGGGCTTCGGGTTCAACGACCCGGACCTGCGCATCCCGTTCCGGGTGGCGCCCAGCACCTTCGACACCACGGTGGACGCGGCGCAGCTCGCGCTGTCGTCGATCGGGCAGTACAACACGCGGGCCACGCCGTTGCAGATGGCGATGGTCGCGGCGGCCGTGGCGAGCGGCGGGCAGGTGCGCGAGCCGTACCTGGTGGAGCGGACCACGCGGGCGAGCGGCGGCACGGTGGCGGCGGCCGGGTCGCGGTCGGTGCGTCGGGCCATGCTGCCGGCGACGGCGGCGCACATCCGGGAGCTGATGCGCGGTGTCGTGGAGGACGGCAGCGGCAAGAAGGCGGCGATCCCCGGTGCCGTGGTCGGCGGGAAGACCGGCACCGCCCAGCACGGGCTGGGCAACTCGGGGACGCCGTACGCCTGGTTCATCTCCTGGGCGCAGCGCGAGGACGAGCTGGAGCCGAAGGTGGCGGTGGCCGTGGTGGTGGAGGACGCCGAGGGCAGCCGGCGGGAGATCAGCGGGGGCGGGACGGCGGCGCCGGTCGCCCGGGCGGTGATGGAAGCGGTGCTGAAGCCCGGGTGACGGAAGAGGCGAACTCCCGGACACAGGTGCCCGGTTGGTGAGACGGGGGTGTCCAGCCCCGGAGCGCCCGACCTAACGTTCGGTACATGACCGCATACGAACTCGCCCAGGTGAACATCGCCCGGCTCAAGGCGCCTCTGGACACTCCCCTGCTGAAGGACTTCGTCGACAACCTCGGCCCGGTCAACGCGGACGCGGACGCCGCCGACGGTTTCGTGTGGCGGCTCCAGGACGAGGAGGGCGACGCGACGGCCATCCCCGTCTTCGGCGACCGGTGGCTGATCGTCAACATGTCGGTGTGGCGGGACGCGAACGCCCTGACGGCGTTCATGTACCAGGGACGGCACCGGGAGATGCTGGGCCGGCGCCGGGAATGGTTCGAGCGCGTCCAGGAGGCGATGACCGCCCTGTGGTGGGTGCCGGAGGGGCATCGTCCGGCTGTCGCGGAGGCCGAGTCCCGTCTGCTGCACCTGCGCACCCACGGGCCGACGCCGTACGCCTTCACCCTGCGTACCTCCTTCCCGCCCGGAGAGGGCCCGCACGCACCGGGCGCACCGCTCGCCGACAAGTCGTGCGTGAGGGATTGACGGGCTTGCTGACAGGCAGTCTCATAAAGGTGACCTGCCGGTAACCCGAGACGCCCCCGAGGTGGAACCGTCATGACGACCCTGTCGGAAACCGACGCGCTCGACGGCCTGTGGGACGCGCTCGGGCAGCTGAAGGACCGGGAGCAGGTGGCCCGGCGGCTGCTGGAGTCCTCCGCGAAGCACTCCTTCGACCCGGACAAGGAGCTGGACTGGGACGCCCCCTTCGAGGACGGCAAGTGGTTCTGGCCGCCGGAGCTGGTCTCGCTGTACGGCACCCCGATGTGGCGGCGGATGAGCGAGGAGCAGCGCATCCTGCTCTCCCGGCACGAGGCGGCCGCGCTCGCCTCGCTCGGCATCTGGTTCGAGCTGATCCTGATGCAGCTGCTGGTCCGCCACATCTACGACAAGTCCGCGACCAGCGCCCACGTGCGGTACGCCCTCACCGAGATCGAGGACGAGTGCCGCCACTCGAAGATGTTCGCCCGGGTGATCGAGCAGAGCGGCACCCCCTGGTACCAGGTGAGCCGGATCCACCAGAACCTGGGCCGGCTGTTCAAGACGGTCTCCACCACCCCCGGCTCGTTCACCGCGACCCTCCTCGGCGAGGAGGTGCTGGACTGGATGCAGCGGCTGACCTTCCCGGACGAGCGGGTGCAGCCCCTGATCCGGGGCGTCACGCGGATCCACGTGGTCGAGGAGGCGCGGCACGTCCGGTACGCGCGTGAGGAGCTGCGGCGCCAGATGATGACGGCGCCGCGGTGGTCGCAGGAGTTCACCCGCGTCTCCTCGGGCGAGTTCGCCCGGGTGTTCTCGGTGGCGTTCGTGAACCCGGAGGTCTACACGAACGTCGGCCTGGACCGGCGCGAGGCGGTCGCCCAGGTCAAGGCGAGCGGGCACCGGCGGGACGTGATGCAGCAGGGGGCGAAGAAGCTCACGGACTTCCTGGACGACATCGGCGTGCTGCGCGGTGCGGGGCGTCGGCTGTGGCGGTCCTCGGGCCTGCTGGCGTAGGCGGCCGGGGCCTGCGGACGGGGCCCGGACCGGTGCGTTCCGGGGGTCGGATATCGGCCTGCCGGGGCGGGCCGGCGGCGCGGAGGGGCGGTTACGCTGCGGGCATGACCTCGCAGGCCCCCACCCCCGCCTACCGGCGCCTCAGTGTCGAGGAGCGCCGCAGCCAGCTGCTGGAGGCCGCGCTGTCCCTGTTCGCCCACCGCGCCCCGGAGGACGTGTCCCTGGACGACGTGGCGGAGGCGGCCGGAGTGTCCCGGCCGCTGGTCTACCGCTACTTCCCGGGCGGCAAGCAGCAGCTGTACGAGGCGTCCCTGAAGTCCGCCGCCGACGAGCTGCGGGACTGCTTCGACGAGCCGCACGAGGGGCCGCTGCTCCCCCGGCTGACCCGGGCCGTGGAGCGCTACCTCGAATTCGTCGGCCGGCACGACACCGGCTTCAGCGCGCTGCTCCAGGGCGGCAGCGTGGTGGAGACGTCCCGCACCACCGCCCTGGTGGACGGGGTGCGCCGGGCCGCCGCGGAGCACATTCTCAGCCATCTCGACGTCACCGATCCGGGACCACGGCTGCGGATGACCATCCGGATGTGGATCACCGCCGTGGAGGCCGCCTCCCTGATCTGGCTCGACGAGGACAAGCAGCCGCCCCTGGAGGAGCTGCGGGACTGGCTGGTGGAGCAGTTCGTGGCGGTGCTGACGGTCACCGCGCGGCGGGACGCGCAGACCGACGCGCTGGTGCGGGCGCTGGCCGCGGAGCTGTGACCCGCGGCCGATGGCCGAGACTGGTGGGGTGAAGAGCGAAGACACCCCCTTCGAGGGCGGCCCCATGGACGGGCGCGTCCTGCCCGTGCTGCTCGGCATCACCGGGCACCCGCCCAAGACGTACCGCATCCCCGTGCCGGCCCCGGACGGCGGCCCGCCCACGGTGCTGGTCTACCGCCGGGTGCCCCGCGGGACGGGCAGGCTCACCGGGCTGACCGCCCGCTGGAAGTACCTCCACGACCCGACCGGGCGGGCCGGCGACGGACCGCGGTGGCCGTGGCGGAAGTCCCGCCCCGCCCCGGACGCCACGCCGCAGGGCAAGCCGGACGACGCGGACGGGTGACCGGGTTGCGCCGAACCGCGCACACTCGGCGAGCGGACCACGCGCACCGCCTCGATGCTCGCGGTACGGAGCGGACGAGCCGCTCCGCGTCGGAGGTGATGGCGTGTCAGGAATGCTTCTGCGTCTGGTGTGTACGGCGGCGCTGGCGGCCGGGACCGTCCTCGCACCCGTGCCCGCGATGGCCGTACCGGAACCGGGCGGCTCCCCCGCCACGTCCGGCGGCCGTTCCGTCGCCGATCTGCTGACGGACCTTCAGACCCTGTACCACGAGGCGGAGAAGGCCACCGAGCGCTACAACGCCACCGAGGAGGCGCTGGCCGAGCAGCGCGCCGAGACCGCGCGGCTGGACCGGGCGCTCGCCCGCACCCGGCTCTCCCTGCACGACAGCCGCGGCGCCGCCGGACGGCTCGCCCGGCAGCAGTACCAGAGCGTCACCGGCCTCTCCCCCTACCTGCGGCTGCTGCTGGCGCGCGACCCGCAGCGGGCGCTGGAGCAGGGGCATGTGATCGGGCAGCTGGCGCGGGAGCGGGCGCAGACGGTGGGCCGGCTGACCGGTGACGCCAAGGAGGCCGGCGAGCTGGCGCGCAAGGCGCGCAAGGCGCTGGACGAGCGGATCGCGCTGACCGAACGCCGCAAGAAGGAACGCGACCAGGTCGTCGAACGGCTGCACGACGTCGAGGAGTTGCTGGCCTCGCTCACCGCCGACCAGCTGGCGCGGCTGGCCGAGCTGGAGCGGACCCGGGTCGCCGACGCCCAGCGGGAACTGGTGGCGTCCGGGGCGCTGAGCGGCACGGGCGCGCCGTCGGCGGCCGGCGAGCGGGCCGTGCGGTACGCGGTCGAGCAGCTCGGCAAGCCGTACGAATGGGGGGCGGAGGGCCCGGCGACGTACGACTGCTCGGGGCTGACCTCCGAGGCGTGGCACTCCGCCGGCGCCCCGATCCCCCGGACCAGCCAGGAGCAGTGGGCGCGGCTGGAGCGGATCGAGCTGGTGGACCTGCGCCCCGGCGACCTCGTCGTGTACTTCCCGGAGGCCACACATGTCGCCCTCTACCTGGGCGACGGCATGGTGGTGCAGGCGCCCCGGCCCGGCGCGCGGATCAAGGTGTCGCCGATCGCGGCCAACCCGGTGCTGGGCGCGGTGCGGCCCGACCCCGGCGGGGAGCCCGTGGAGCACTATGTGCCGCCGGAGCTCCCCGAGGGGGCGACGGACGGGTCCGACGAGGGGTACGGCGCCGTCTACGCGCCGGCCGCGCCGGAGACCTCGGCCAGGTAGGCGTTCGTCTTCTCCGGCTCGTAGAAGAAGTTCTCGAAGTCGGCCGGGTTGTCGAAGCCGTTGGCGAAGCGGTCGGCGACGGGCTGGAGCTGGCCGGCGGCGCCGATCAGGTTCAGGATGTGCTCCGGCGGCGGGGCCAGCATGGCGTTCGTCCACTTGGTGACGTGCTGCGCGGTGTCCCAGTAGCGGTCGAAGGTCCGCCGCATCCAGTCCTCGTCGAACGGCTTGTCGCCGTGCTCGAGGATGGAGGCGAGGTAGGCGGCGGCGCACTTGGACGCGGAGTTGGAGCCCTGGCCGGTGATCGGGTCGTTGGCGACGACCACGTCGGCGACGCCGAGGACGAGACCGCCGCCGGGGAGGCGCCCGATCGGGTTGCGGACGGTCGGGGCGTAGCGCCCGGCCAGGGTGCCGCCGGCGTCGGTCAGCTCGACCTTGGTGGCGCGCGCGTACTCCCAGGGCAGGAACTTCTCCATCAGTTCCAGGGTCAGGGAGAGGTGCTCGGCCGGGTCCTTGACGTCCTTGAAGGCGTCCAGCGGGCCGCCGGGGATGCCCTCCCAGAACAGGATGTCGGCGCGGCCGGAAGTGGTGTACGTCGGCATGATGAACATCTCACCGACGCCGGGGACCAGGTTGCAGCGGACCGCCTCGGTGTCCGGGTGCTCCGGGCGCGGGCCCATGCCGTGCACGTAGGCGACGGCGAGGGCGCGCTGCGGCTCGCTGTACGGGGAGCGCTCGGCGTCCCGGGCGAACATCTGCACCAGCTCGCCCTTGCCCGCCGAGACGAGCACCAGGTCGTAGGTGCGGGAGAAGTAGTCGAGGTCGCCGACGGCGGCGCCGTGGATGACGAGCTGTCCGCCGCGCTGGGCGAAGGTCTCCATCCAGCCGGCCATCTTCACGCGCTGGTCCACGGACTGCGCGAACCCGTCGAGCCTGCCCAGCCAGTCGATGGCGCGCTGCGAGGGGCCCGGGTCGAAGGAGCCGGGGGCGGCGACCGAGACGCCGAGGCCCTGGATCTTCGGCGCCTGGGACTCCCAGAAGTTCAGCTGGAGGTCGCGCTCGTGCTGCAGGGCCGTATGGAACATGCACTGCGTCGACATGACCCGTCCGGTGCGGATCTCGTCCGCGGTCCGGTTGGACATGAGGGTGACCTCGTACCCGTGCGACTGGAGTCCCAGGGCGAGCTGGAGACCGGACTGACCGGCCCCGACGACGAGTATCTTCCGCATACGGGGGACGCTCCTAAGGGGGCTACTCGGGGGTTTCGTCGAGCGCGTGGCCCACGAGGGACAAGAGGGTCTCGATGACCGAGATCCGGCGGCGCGCATCCATGATCATGACAGGTATGTGCGCGGGGATCGTGAGGGCCTCCCGCACGTCCTCCGGGTCGTAACGCTCGGTGCCGTCGAAGTGGTTGACGGCCACGACGTACGGCATCCCGCAGCTCTCGAAGTAGTCCAGCGCCGGCCAGCAGTCCTTCAGACGGCGGGTGTCGGCCAGCACGACCGCGCCGATCGCGCCGCGCACCAAGTCGTCCCACATGAACCAGAACCGCTGCTGGCCGGGCGTGCCGAAGAGGTAGAGCACCAGGTCGTCGTCGAGCGTGATGCGCCCGAAGTCCATGGCCACGGTGGTGGTCAGTTTGCCCGGTGTGGCGGTGAGGTCGTCGGTCTCCTCGCTCGCCTCGGTCATCAGCGCCTCGGTCTGCAGGGGCGTGATCTCGGAGACGGCGCCGACGAGGGTGGTCTTGCCGACGCCGAAGCCGCCGGCGACCACTATCTTCGTGGCGATCGGTGCCCGGGTGGGGTCCGTCTGCCAGGGCAGCAGGGGCTCGTCCGCTTCGACGAGCGGGGAGACGCCGTACGCGACGTCAGAGACGGCGGAGTCCACTCAGCACCCTTTCCAGCAGCGCGCGGTCCGGGCGGCCCGTGCCGTGGCCGGTGCCCGTCCCGTAGACACGGATCTTTCCCTGGTCCGCGAGGTCGCTCAGCAGGACGCGGACCACGCCGAGCGGCATCCTGAGCAGCGCGGCGATCTCGGCCACCGTGCGCATGCGGCGGCACAGTTCGACGATGGCCCGCACCTCGGGCATGACCCGGGTGCCGAACCCGCCGGAGGTGAGCTCCCGGCGCTCCTCGGCGGCCTCGAGCGCGGCCGTGCCGGCGGTGGCGCCGACGAACGTCTCGACCAGCAGCACGTGGCCGAAGCGGGTACGGCCGCCGGTGAGCGAGTAGGGGCGCACGCGGGCGGGTTTACGGTCCCCGCCGCGGACCGGGAGATGTTTCTTCGGGACGCTGGTCATCGGGGACTCCCGGCGGACTCGTGCTCCGTGCTCCCCGCGCTCCCCGCGCTCTCGAGGTTCTTGCGCAGTTCGCTGCGGAGTTCGGGGGTGAGGACGTGGCCGGCCCGGCCGACGAACAGGGCCATGTGGTACGCCACGACGCTCATGTCGCAGTCCGCGGAGCCGTGCACGCCGAGCAGCGAGCCGTCGCTGATCGACATCACGAAGAGGCTGCCCTCGTCCATGGCGACCATGGTGTGCTTCACGGGCCCGTAGTCCATCAGCTTCGAGGCGCCGATGGTGAGGCTGCCGATGCCGGAGACGACGGTGGCCAGGTCGGCGGAGGAACCGCGCGGCCCGGGCCGTGCCGCTCCCCGCTCCCCTCGGACCGGGGCGGTCCCGTCCGGGCCGCTGCGGGCGCGGGCGAGCGTCTCGTCGGAGGAGAGGAGCAGCAGGCCGTCGGAGGAGACGACCGCGACGGAGTGGATGCCGGGCACCTCCTCGACGAGGTTCGTCAGCAGCCAGTGCAGGTTGCGGGCCTCACTGCTCGGTCCGAAGGTACTGGGCGCGGTCAACTGCTTGCCTCCTCGACAGTGCCCCCCGTGGCTTCTTCGGTTGTGGCGTCCGCCCCGGCCGGTGCCCGGTCGTGGCCGCGCCCGGTCGCCAGCTCGGCCTCGACGTCCCGCCTTCCGGCGTCCGCCCCGCGGCGGAACCCGCCCAGCCGCCGGCGCAGCGCCTCGGCGTCCACGGAGCCGGAGCGCGGCCGCGGGGGCGCGGCCGGTGCGCTGATCTTCGGCGTCCGCTTCGGCAGTCCCTTGGCGGTGACGGGTTCGTCGGCGGCGGGGCCGTCCGCGACACGCGTGTGCTCGTGCCCGCCGGCTGCGTCGTCGGCGACGGGGCGGCCGGGCAGCCCGCTCCGGGGGTCCTGCGGGGCGGCCGGGGGTTCGGGGGCTGTGTCCCCGGGCGCCTGTGCCGCTTCGCGAGCGGCTTCCGGACGTACGGCGTCGGCGTCGGGCCGGGTGCCGGCCGGGTCCTGCGTGCGCGGGTCTGGTTCGTGTCCGGCGCCCGGGCGTACGGCCTCGTCGGGGAGCTGGGCGGTTCCGGCTCCGTGTCCGCCGGCCGCCGCGTGGCGGTCGGCGTCCTCGCCGCCGGACGCGGTACGGCCGTCCGGCTGGGCCGGGATGAACAGCTCCATGGTGGTCTCGGCGGGCCGCTCGACGGGGGCGGTGGCCTCCGGCTCGTCGACGGCCGGTTCTTCGGGCGTCTCCGCGGTCGGTGCGACGGGCGTCTCCGCGGTCGCGTCCGGCGCGGGGCGGACGGCGGGCTCGTCCGTGCGGTCGGGGGCGGCGGTCTCGTCCGGCTGCGGCTCCTCCCCGGCCGCGGGGGTACCGGGCGCGCGTACGGCGTCCGGCACGGCCCCGTCCGCACCCGGCGGCTCGGTGCCGGCCGGAACGGTTTCGTCGAGGTCGGGCGCGGCGGCCGGAGCCGGGGCGGCCCAGCCCCGCGTCGGCACGGCCGCCGGACGGGAGTCGTCCCGGGCCGGGTTGTCGAGGTCGTCGGTGAGGGCCGCCTCGTTCGCGGCTGCCTGGTCCACGTCGCCCGGCGCGGCGGTGGCCGCCGCCCGCTCGTCGGCGAGGGCGGGCCCGGACGCCTGCGGGGCGCCCGGGGCCGCTGCCTCCGTCGTGGCGTGGGCCTGGATGGACCGCTCGGCCAGGTCGACCAGGGGGTCGCCCGTCGCCGAACGCCCCGGCAGCACGTTGGAGTTGGCCTCGGCGTCCGCGCCCGGCAGGGACACCGCGTGGGCGCCGCCGGGGACCGAGGAGGGGACCGCCGTGGGCGTCGCGGGCGCCAGCAGGGGGTCGGGCAGGACGACGACCGCCGCGATCCCGCCCTGCTTCTGCTTGCGCAGCTGCACCCGGACACCGTGCCGGTGGGCGAGGCGGGCCACGACGTACAGACCGAGGCCGAGACCCTCGTCGGACTCCGCGTCGTACGCCGCCTCCGGGTCGAACTCGGACAGCCGGGTGTTGAGCCGCTCCAGCCGGTCGGCGGCCATGCCGATGCCCTCGTCCTGGACGGAGAGCATGACCTCGCCGTTCTCCAGCAGCCAGCCGGAGACCTCGACGGGCATGTCCGGCGGGGAGAACGAGGTGGCGTTCTCCATGAGTTCGGCCAGCAGGTGGGACAGGTCGTCCGCCGCGAACCCGGCGATGTGCGCGTGCGGCGGCAGCGCCGCGATCCGCACCCGCTCGTACCGCTCGATCTCGCTCACCGCGGCGCGGACGACGTCGACCAGCGGGACGGGGCCCGCCGTGTGCCGGCCGTGCTCGGTGCCGGCGAGGACCAGCAGGTTCTCGCTGTGCCGGCGCATGACCGTGGCGAAGTGGTCGAGCTTGAAGAGGGTGGCCAGGCGGTCCGGGTCGTCCTCCCGCTCCTCCAGTCCCTCGATCACGCCGAGCTGCCGCTCGACCAGGCCGAGCGTGCGCAGCGCGAGGTTGACGAACGTACCGCCGATGCTGGTGCGCAGCCGCTCCATGTGGGCGGTGGCCTCGGCGAGTTCGGTGCGCAGTTCCTCTCGGGCGTCGGCCATCTTCTGGCGCTGCCCGACCAGGTGCTTGCGGTCGGCCTCCAGCGTGGCGATCCGCTGGGCGAGTCCGGCGGCGTGCGCGTGCAGGGCGTTGACGGAGCGGACGACCTGGGCGAACTCGTCGTTGCGGCCGGTGAAGGTGACCGGTTCCTCGACGGTGGGGTCCTCCGCCTCCGCGAGGCGCGCCGAGCCCCGGCGCAGCACCGACAGCGGGCGGGTGAGGGTGCGGGCCATCGCCGTGGTGATGCCGACGGTGAGCAGCATGAGGGCGCCGAGGACGGCGATCCGGATCTCCAGCTCGGTGACGTCGTCGTCCCGCAGCTGGGCGAGTTCCTTGGTGCGCTGGTCGAACAGCGCGGACTCTGCCCCGCGCATGGTCTCGATGCGCGCGGTGAGCGCCGCCGCCAGCTTCTTGGGGCTGGTGTTCAGCTCGGAGTCGGAGAGGGTCGGCTTGTCGGTGAGCTTCCCCAGGTACTTCTCGGCGGTGTCGACCTCGGGGCCGGTGACCGTCGAGTCGTAGGAGGCGCGGGCGGCCTTCGGCGCTGCGTCCCGGAAGTCGGCGAGGGCCGCGTCGGAGCGCACCCGCGCCTGGAGCGCGGCGGCGGACAGCGCGTCGCGCCGCTCCTCGTCGGCCTCCGAGGTGCTGGTGGCGGTGACCGGCAGCCCCGTGATCGGGTCGATCACGGTCTCCGTGGTGCTCGGCACGTTCAGCACGGCGAGCAGCAGCCCGCGGGTGGCGGCGGCCTGCTGGACGGCGGTGTCCAGCTCGGCGAGCGCGTGCGCGCCGGACCCGGCACGGGGCGGGGTCTCGTCGGCCAGGCGCGCGGCGAGCCGGTGCAGCTGGGAGATGGCGGTGGAGTACGCCTGGTGGGCCTCCAGCGCGCTGCTCTTGCCGGTGAGGGCGGCCCGGCGCACCGTGCCGACGGCGTCGAGCTCCTCGCGCAGCGCCGTCGAGGTGTCGGTGTCGGCGCGCAGTTCCTCGACCTGCCGGTCCACCCGGGCGCTGTGCTCCTCGGAGGGCGCCTTCGACTTGGGGCGGCCCGCCGCGATGTAGGGGACGACCTCGTCACGCTCGTCGGCGAGGGAGTGGGCGAGGGCGAGCGCGTCCTCGGTCCGCTCGGCGAGCGTGACCAGTTCCTGCGCGTCCTTCAGCTGCTGGGAGGCCGCCAGTACGGAGGGTGCGCCGGCCCCGGCGATCGCCGCGGCCACCACGGCCACGGCGACGACGAGCCGGTTGCGTACGTGGGTGGGGCGGCCTTTGCCCACGGTGGGCGTCTGCTGCGCGTCCCCCGTGAGGGCCGCCTGCTTGTCCTTGCGACGAGGCCGCGTCTTCTGCACCGGTGCTCGCATTCCTGACTCGTGTACCCGTGGGCCCGCGTGACGCTCCGTCAACGGGCGCGGGCGCTCCTGGCGAGCCGCCGGCCGCGCTCGGACAGCGAGGCGCCCCCATCGCTCCCCGACCCTCCCAGTGCCCGTGGACAGTGGATGCGCATCACCTGACCCGCCACTCGAAGGAGTGAACATCGGAGGCGAGTTGAGGAGCAAGTTCCGTTGCGCCCCGCAGCGGGCCCGCGCGGCACGCCGGTTGGACGTCTGCGGCAGGCGGTGGCAATATTCGCCGCCACGCCTTCCCGGAGCCCTTCATTCCCTCCCAAACCAGGCGTCTGACCTGCGCGCCTGTGGAGAACGTACGAACCCTGCCCGGCTTTTGCGGGCGTTGTGGGGAACTCGTGCAGACTGGCCGGATGCGCACGGAACTTGTTTCGGAGCCCGGTGAACCGGGACGCCCCAACGAGGACTTCGCGAGCGTCGGACTTCCGGCCTCCGGGCAGGGCGGTTCGCTCGTGGTCCTGGACGGCGTCACGCCGCCGTCCGACGGGGGCGGCTGTCTGCATTCGGTGCCCTGGTTCACCGCCCGGCTGGGCGGCGCGCTGACCGAACTGACCGTTTCCCTCCCGGATGTTCCGCTGGCCGAGCTGCTGTCCCGGGGCATCGCGCGCACGGCCGGGAGCCACGCGGCGACCTGTGACCTTTCTCACCCCCGAACGCCGCAGGCGACGGTGGTGCTGACCCGCTGGTCGTCCGGCTCGGTGGACTGGCTCGTGCTGTCCGACTCGGTGCTGCTGGTGGAGTCGACGGACGGCACGGTCACGGCGGTCAGGGACGACCGGCTGGACCGGCTGCCCCTCTCGGCCCTGGCCAGCCACACCGTCGTGGACACCACGCTGCGCAACAAGGAGGGTGGCTTCTTCACCGCGGCGGCGGACCCGGCGGTGTCCTCACGGGCGGTCACGGGCTCCCTCCCGCGCGGGGAGGTGCGCGCGCTGGCGGCGCTGACGGACGGCGCGGCGCGGTGGGTGGAGCGGTTCGGCGAGGGCGACTGGGCGGACTGCCTCGCCCTGATCCGCGAGGAGGGCGCGCGGGCGCTGGTGGACCGGGTCCGGTCCCTGGAGCGCGCGGACGCGACCCGGGTCCCGCCCCGCCGGGGCAAGCCCCACGACGACGCGACGATCGTCCACACCGAGCTGCCCCCCGCCTGAGGGGCTGCCCGTACGGGCAGCTGTCGTCCGGACGGCGAACTGTCCTCGCCCGAACGGCCGGGCACCGCCCGCACGGCGGACACCTGCCGGCCCCTCGCCACTGACGCATGCGCCCGGGGCGCCCGCCCGGAGACACGGGCACCAGCCCCCACCCGGTCACGCGGCGCCCCGCACCCACCCGCGCCGCGGGGCACGCACCCCCCGATGCGCTCGGGGCGCCCCCGGGTCACGGAAACCGACCCCCACGCCGCGAAACCGGACGCACGGTGCCCGGCACCCGCCCGCGCCGCGGGGCCCGCACCCGCCGGGTCACGGTCACGGGCCTTCCGCCCGTCCCCGCGCGCGTGGCCGGGCGGCGGAGCCGCCCCCTACCGTTCCATCCCCCGGTTCAGCCGGTTGAGCAGGCGGGCGAGTTCCGTGACCTCCGTCGGGTCCCAGTCGGCGAACCGGCCGGCGTAGCGGGCGCGGCGGGCCTCGCGCACCCTGCTCACCCGCTGCCGCCCTTCGTCCGTGAGCGTGACGAGCCAGGCGCGCCCGTCGGCGGGGTCCGGCTCGCGCCCGACGAGCCCCAGGTCTTCGAGGGCACGCAGCTGGCGGGACATCGTCGCCTTGCCCACACCGATGTAGGCGGCGAGTTCGGTGGCCCGCTGCCGGCCGCACTCATCCAGACGGACCAGCAGGCCGTACGCGGACGGCTCCAGGTCAGGGTGGACCTCGCGCGCCATCTCCCCCTGGCTGGCCCGCGCCCGGCGCAGCAGAACCGTCAACTCCCGTTCCAGGGCCAGGAACCCGGGCTGTTCCACACCGGACGCGGGCTCCGGCGAGGCGGCGTGTTCCCCGCCGCCGTTTACGTCTTCGTGCACGTGTGCCCCTGCCTCGGTTTCCGGTTCTGAAAGTCTGGCGCCAGGTGGCGGCGTCGCCGCAGCTCCATAAGTATTTCGCAGGCGTAGACCAACGGCAGCGCGGCGGTCCGCCCGCCCGCCGTGGTCGACGTCCGCAGTGTCTCTACCAGCCCCATACGTGGCATGCCCACTACATGCGATGTGGGTCACATTCCGGGTTCGCCCCACGACCGTTCGGAGATGCGTCATGCCTGTGCCCAGATCCCGGCTCGTCCGTATACGCGCGCTCGGGGCCGCCGGTGCCGTCCTGCTCGCGGCCCTCGTCCTCCCGCAGACGGCGGCCGGCGCAGACGAGTCCGCCCCCACCGTCCCGCCGCGCGGCTCCGCCCACATGGGCATGGGCGTCCTCGCCCACGACGGCCGGGCCGGCCTGCCCACCGCGCGCTCCACCCAGACGGAAGGGGTGGACGTCTCCAGCCACCAGGGCAACGTCGCCTGGCCGACCCTGTGGAGCAGCGGGGTCCGCTGGGCCTACGCCAAGGCCACGGAGGGCACGTACTACACCAACCCGTACCACTCCCAGCAGTACAACGGCTCCTACGACGTCGGCATGGTGCGCGGCGCCTACCACTTCGCGACGCCGGACACCGCGAGCGGCGCCGCCCAGGCGGACTACTTCGTGGACCGCGGCGGCGCCTGGTCCGCCGACGGCCGCACCCTGCCGGGCGTCCTGGACATCGAGTGGAACCCGTACGGCGACGCCTGCTACGGCAAGTCGGCGAGCTCGATGGTGAGCTGGATCCGCGACTTCCTCGACCAGTACCGCGCCCGTACCGGCCGCGGCGCCGTGATCTACACCGCCACCAGCTGGTGGCAGCAGTGCACCGGCGACTACGCGGGCTTCGCCTCCACCACCCCGCTGTGGATCGCCCGCTACGCCTCCACCGTGGGCGACCTGCCCGCCGGCTGGGACACGTACACGATGTGGCAGTACACCTCGACCGGCCCGACGGTCGGCGACCACGACCGCTTCAACGGCACCCTCGACCGGGTGCAGGCCTTCGCCGCCGGCAGCTGAGCCACAAAGCGGTAAGGGAAAGGCCCGGGTTTCCCTCACGGGACCCGGGCCTCCCTCATCCGGCGACCCCCGTCACGCGGCCACCGGAACCTCCGGCGCCGCCCCGTTCGTGGCGGGCGACAGCGCCAGATCCAGCACCTGGCGGACGTCGGTGACGGCGTGCACGTCCAGCTTCTCCAGCACCTCCGCCGGGACGTCGTCCAGGTCGGGCTCGTTGCGCTTGGGGATGATCACGGTGGTGATCCCCGCCCGGTGCGCGGCGAGCAGCTTCTGCTTCACCCCGCCGATCGGCAGCACCCGCCCGGTCAGCGACACCTCACCGGTCATCGCCACGTCCGTACGGACCAGCCGGCCGGAGAGCAGCGAGGCCAGCGCGGTGGTCATCGTGATGCCCGCGCTCGGGCCGTCCTTGGGCACGGCGCCCGCCGGGAAGTGGATGTGCACGCCCCGGTCCTTCAGGTCGGCCACCGGCAGCTCCAGCTCGGCGCCGTGACTGCGCAGGAAGCTCAGCGCGATCCGCGCGGACTCCTTCATCACGTCGCCCAGCTGGCCGGTCAGGGTCAGCCCCGCCGCGCCCGTCTCCGGGTCGGCCAGGGAGGCCTCCACGTAGAGCACGTCCCCGCCGGCGCCGGTCACGGCGAGCCCGGTGGCGACACCGGGGACGGCGGTACGGCGCTCGGCCGGTTCCTGGGCGGACTCCGGCACGTGGTGCGGCCGCCCGATCAGGTCGCGCAGGTCGCCCTCGGTGACGGTGAACGGCAGCTCCCGCTCGCCCAGTTCGTGACGGGCGGCGATCTTGCGCAGCAGCCGCGCGACCGACCGCTCCAGGGTGCGCACGCCGGCCTCGCGCGTGTACTCACCGGCCAGCTTGCGCAGCGCCCCTTCCTCGATCGTCACCTCGTCCGCCGCGAGACCGGCGCGCTCCAGCTGGCGCGGGAGCAGGTGGTCACGGGCGATGACGATCTTCTCGTCCTCGGTGTAGCCGTCGAGGCGGACCAGCTCCATACGGTCGAGCAGGGCCTCCGGGATGGCTTCGAGGACGTTGGCGGTGGCGAGGAACACCACGTCGGACAGGTCGAGCTCGACCTCCAGGTAGTGGTCCCGGAAGGTGTGGTTCTGCGCCGGGTCGAGGACCTCCAGGAGGGCGGCGGCCGGGTCGCCCCGGAAGTCCGAGCCCACCTTGTCGATCTCGTCGAGCAGGACGACCGGGTTCATCGAACCGGCCTCCTTGATCGCCCGCACGATCCGGCCGGGCAGCGCGCCGACGTAGGTGCGGCGGTGGCCGCGGATCTCGGCCTCGTCGCGGACGCCGCCGAGGGCGACGCGGACGAACTTGCGGCCCATGGCGTGGGCGACGGACTCGCCCAGCGAGGTCTTGCCGACGCCGGGCGGGCCCACCAGGGCCAGCACGGCACCGCCGCGCCGTCCGCCGACCACGCCGAGACCCCGGTCGCTGCGGCGCTTGCGCACCGCCAGGTACTCGGTGATGCGCTCCTTCACGTCCTGCAGACCCGCGTGCTCGGCGTCCAGGACGGACTGGGCGCCCTGGATGTCGTAGGCGTCCTCGGTGCGCTCGTTCCACGGCATCTCCAGGACCGTGTCGAGCCAGGTGCGGATCCAGGAGCCCTCCGGTGACTGGTCGGAAGAGCGCTCCAGCTTGTCGACCTCCTTGAGCGCGGCCTCGCGCACCTTCTCCGGCAGGTCGGCGGCCTCGACGCGGGCGCGGTAGTCGTCGGACTCCTCGCCCTCCTGGTCGCCGTTCAGCTCGCGCAGTTCCTTGCGGACCGCCTCCAGCTGACGGCGGAGCAGGAACTCGCGCTGCTGCTTGTCGACGCCCTCCTGGACGTCCTTGGCAATGGTCTCGGCGACGTCCTGTTCGGCGAGGTGGTCGCGCAGCTGCTGGGTGGCGAGCTTCAGCCGGGCCACCGGGTCGGTGGTCTCCAGCAGGGCGACCTTCTGGTCGGTGGTGAGGAACGGCGAGTAGCCGGAGTTGTCGGCGAGCGCGGAGACGTCGTCGATGGCCTGGACCCGGTCCACCACCTGCCAGGCGCCGCGCTTGCGCAGCCAGGCGGTGGCGAGCGCCTTGTACTCCTTGACCAGTTCGGACACGTGTCCCGGCAGCGGCTCGGGCACGCTCTCGTCGATGCGGGTGCCCTCCACCCACAGCGCCGCGCCCGGCCCGGTGGTCCCGGCGCCGATGCGCACCCGGCCCCGGCCGCGGATCAGGGCGCCCGGGTCGCCGTCGGCCAGCCGGCCGACCTGCTCGACGGTGCCCAGCACGCCGGTCCCGGCGTAGGTCCCGTCGACGCGCGGCACCAGGAGCACCCGGGGCTTGCCCGGTTCGTCGCGGGCGGCGGCCTGGGCGGCCTCCACCGCGGCGCGCACCTCGGAATCGCTCAGGTCCAGCGGAACCACCATCCCGGGCAGCACGACCTCGTCGTCGAGCGGCAGCACGGGCAGGGCGAGCGGTGTGGACTCAGCAGCCATGATCTCCCCTTCGGCAGTCAAGTTGAGCTATGCCGACTCAATGCAGGAGCGCCGCCGAATGTTCCCGGACGCGCGTTCGCTGTCAGCGATCACCGGACGGGGGTCCCCCGTCCCCGGCCCCTGGGAAGGGCGAGCTGCCAGGATGAACGCATGCCCACCCCGTACGACATTCCCGAAGCTCCTGAAGTCCTGGACCGCCGCGAGGGCCCGTACGGCGAGGTGGTGCTGCGCCGGCACGGCGACCTGCTGCAGATCATCGCCAACGGCTGCTTCCTGATGGACACCTCCGACGGGCGTTCCGAGCGGCTGCTCGTGGACGCCGCCCTGACCGCCCTCGACCCGGAGGCGGACGGTCCGCGGGTGCTGATCGGCGGGCTGGGCGTCGGCTTCTCCCTCGCGCACGCCGCCGGGCAGTCCCGCTGGGGGCGGATCACCGTGGTGGAGCGGGAGCCCGCGGTCGTCGAGTGGCACCGCGCGGGCCCGCTGTCGGCGCTCTCCGGACAGGCCCTCGCCGACCCGCGCACGGAGATCGTCGAGCAGGATCTGATCACCTACGTCAATGAGACATCCGACACATTCGACGCGCTGTGTCTCGACATCGACAACGGGCCCGACTGGACCGTCACCGAGGACAACGAGGGCCTTTATTCGCCGACCGGACTCGCGGCATGTGCAAGGGTGTTGAAGCCGCGCGGGGTCCTCGCGGTATGGTCCGCCAGGCCTTCCCCGGAATTCGAGGGAACCTTGCGGAATGCCGGGTTCCGGCAGGTGCGTACCGAAGAGATCCCCGTTGCCCGGGGCGTTCCGGACGTCGTGCACATCGGCGTCCGCCCTGGATAGCAAACGGGTGGTGAATCCCCGTACGCTGCTGCCTTGGCGCGGATCATTCAAGCGTCAATCGCAGTGATGCGCAGACGACGGATCACCCCACGGATTCCGGATAAAGCACACCTCAGGGGCGGGCGATGGAGCAGACACACACCTCCCACAACGGCACGGCGACGACCACCCCCGGCGCTCAGCGCAGGGTCCTGGTGGTCGAGGACGACGCGACGATCGTGGACGCCATCGCGACCCGCCTTCGTGCCGAGGGATTCCTGGTGCAAACGGCGGGCGACGGCCCGTCCGCAGTGGACACGGCGGAGGCCTGGCAGCCCGATCTGCTGATCCTCGACATCATGCTGCCCGGCTTCGACGGCCTGGAGGTCTGCCGGCGCGTGCAGGCCCAGCGGCCGGTGCCGGTGCTGATGCTCACCGCGCGCGACGACGAGACCGACATGCTGGTCGGCCTCGGTGTCGGCGCCGACGACTACATGACCAAGCCGTTCTCCATGCGGGAGCTGGCGGCCCGGGTGCACGTGCTGCTGCGCCGCATGGAGCGCGCGGCCCTCGCGGCCACCACCCCGCGCAGCGGCATCCTGCGCCTGGGCGAACTGGAGATCGACCATGCCCAGCGCCGGGTGCGCGTGCGCAGTGAGGACGTCCACCTGACGCCCACCGAGTTCGACCTCCTGGTGTGCCTGGCCAACACCCCGCGCGCGGTGCTCTCCCGCGAGCAGCTGCTGGCCGAGGTCTGGGACTGGGCGGACGCCTCCGGCACCCGGACAGTGGACAGCCACATCAAGGCGCTGCGCCGGAAGATCGGCGCCGAGCGCATCCGCACGGTGCACGGCGTGGGCTACGCCCTGGAGACGCCGACGCCATGAGCGCGGGTCCGGGGGGCCACGGACAGGGGCGACAGGGCGGGCGCACGGGACAGCCCTGGGGCGGCCTGCGGCCGTTCTCGATCAAGACCAAACTGGGCGCGCTGGTCGTCGTCTCGGTCCTGATCACCACCGGACTGTCGGTGGTCGCCGTGAACACCAAGACGGAGCTGCGCTTCATCACGGTGTTCTCGATGATCGCCACGCTGCTCATCACCCAGTTCGTGGCGCACTCCCTCACCGCTCCGCTGGACGACATGAACGCGGTCGCCCGGTCCATCTCGCACGGCGACTACACCCGCCGGGTGCGCGAGAGCCGCCGTGACGAGCTGGGTGACCTGGCGCAGACGATCAACGTCATGGCCGACGAGCTGGAGGCCCAGGACAGCCAGCGCAAGGAGCTTGTGGCCAATGTCTCGCACGAGCTGCGCACGCCCATCGCGGGCCTGCGCGCGGTGCTGGAGAACATCGTCGACGGCGTCACCCGGCCCGACCCGGAGACGATGCGCACGGCCCTGAAGCAGACCGAGCGGCTCGGCCGCCTGGTGGAGACGCTGCTGGACCTCTCGCGCCTGGACAACGGCGTGGTCCCGCTGAAGAAGCGCCGCTTCGAGGTGTGGCCGTACCTGTCGGGCGTGCTCAAGGAGGCCAACATGGTCGCCTCGGCCCGCGCCGGCATGGCCTCCGGATCCGGCAGTCACACCCGTACGGACGTCCATCTGCATCTCGACGTCACCCCGCCCGAGCTCACCGCGCACGCCGACCCGGAGCGGATCCACCAGGTGGTGGCCAACCTGATCGACAACGCGGTCAAGCACAGCCCGCCGCACGGCCGGGTGACGGTCCGGGCGCGCCGGGGTGCCGAGCCGGAGTCGCTGGAGCTGGAGGTGCTGGACGAGGGTCCGGGCATCCCGCGGACCGAGTGGCACCGGGTCTTCGAGCGGTTCAACCGCGGCAGCGTCAACCGTCCGCACGGCCCCGGCAGCGACGGCGGCACCGGGTTGGGTCTGGCGATCGCCCGCTGGGCCGTGGATCTGCACGGCGGCCGGATCGGAGTGGCGGAATCCGAGCGGGGTTGCCGGATCCTGATCACTCTTCCGGGGCCCACCTCCACCCCAAGTTGACGTAAAGTTCGAAGCCGAGCTTCAAGATCCATCAGTGTTCGCGCTGACGGACACGTGTGATCAGGCACAGGCCCGCGCGCGGGGCGCGTCGGACCCCGGTCGAGCGATGCCTGATAACGTCAAGAGAAGCGGAACCTCGCTTGTTTCCCGCCATTTCCAGCGCCGAAACACCCGTTGAGATGTGATGTGCACGACGTTGCTAGGGCCCGGCCTGACCTTCTCGCGCGCGGAGGCGTAGCCTTTATTTCCGCTGTCCATCATCTTGCGAAGCGGAAGAGGGCGGTTGACGCCGTGTCGCCACAGTCCCCCAGTAACTCGAGCATCTCGACCGACACCGACCAAGCGGGAAAGAACCCCGCTGCGGCCTTCGGTGCCAACGAATGGCTCGTCGACGAGATCTACCAGCAGTACCTCCAGGACCCGAACTCGGTGGACCGAGCCTGGTGGGACTTCTTCGCCGACTACAAGCCGGGCGCGCCTGCGACCTCGGCTCCGACGGGTGACGCGGCCGCGGGGGCCGCTGTGACCCCCACCGCCCCGGCCCAGCCGGCCGCTCCCGCGAAGGCGGACGTGCCCGCCCCGGCCGCGCAGCCCGCTGCCGCCGCCCCGGCGGCCAAGGCCCAGGCTCCCGCCCCGGCGAAGGCGGCCGCTCCGGCCGCCCCCGCCGCGAAGCCGGCCCCGGCCAAGAAGGCCGAGCCCGCGGGTGAGGCCAAGAGCGGACCCGAGCGGGTGACCCTGCGCGGTCCGTCCGCCGCCGTGGCGAAGAACATGGACGCCTCGCTGGAGCTGCCCACGGCCACGTCCGTGCGCGCCGTCCCGGTGAAGCTGCTGTTCGACAACCGCATCGTCATCAACAACCACCTGAAGCGGGCGCGTGGCGGGAAGATCTCCTTCACGCACCTCATCGGCTACGCCATGGTCCAGGCCATCAAGGCCATGCCGTCGATGAACCACTCGTTCGCGAAGGTGGACGGCAAGCCGACCCTGGTGAAGCCGGAGCACATCAACCTCGGCCTCGCCATCGACCTGGTCAAGCCCAACGGCGACCGCCAGCTCGTCGTAGCGGCCATCAAGAAGGCCGAGACGCTGAACTTCTTCGAGTTCTGGCAGGCCTACGAGGACATCGTCCGTCGCGCCCGCGACAACAAGCTGACGATGGACGACTTCACCGGCGTCACGGTCTCCCTGACCAACCCCGGCGGCCTCGGCACCGTCCACTCCGTGCCGCGCCTGATGCCCGGACAGTCGGTCATCATGGGCGTCGGCGCCATGGACTACCCGGCGGAGTTCCAGGGCACCTCCCAGGACACCCTGAACAAGCTCGGCATCTCGAAGGTCATGACGCTCACGTCGACCTACGACCACCGGGTGATCCAGGGCGCCGCCTCCGGCGAGTTCCTCCGCCAGGTCGCGAACCTCCTGCTCGGCGAGAACGGCTTCTACGACGAGATCTTCGAGGCGCTGCGCATCCCCTACGAGCCGGTCCGCTGGCTCAAGGACATCGACGCCAGCCACGACGACGACGTCACCAAGGCCGCCCGGGTCTTCGACCTGATCCACTCCTACCGGGTCCGCGGCCACGTCATGGCCGACACCGACCCGCTGGAGTACAAGCAGCGCAAGCACCCCGACCTGGACATCGTCGAGCACGGCCTCACCCTGTGGGACCTGGAGCGCGAGTTCGCCGTCGGCGGCTTCGCCGGCAAGTCGATGATGAAGCTGCGCGACATCCTCGGCGTGCTCCGCGACTCGTACTGCCGCACCACCGGCATCGAGTTCATGCACATCCAGGACCCCAAGCAGCGCAAGTGGATCCAGGACCGCATCGAGCGCTCGCACACCAAGCCCGAGCGCGAGGAGCAGCTGCGCATCCTGCGCCGGCTGAACGCGGCGGAAGCCTTCGAGACGTTCCTGCAGACCAAGTACGTCGGCCAGAAGCGCTTCTCCCTGGAGGGCAGCGAGTCCGTCATCCCGCTGCTCGACGCGGTGCTGGACTCGGCGGCCGAGTCCCGGCTGGACGAGGTCGTCATCGGCATGGCCCACCGCGGCCGGCTGAACGTGCTGGCGAACATCGTCGGCAAGTCGTACGCGCAGATCTTCCGCGAGTTCGAGGGCAATCTCGACCCGAAGTCGATGCACGGCTCCGGCGACGTGAAGTACCACCTGGGCGCCGAGGGCACCTTCACCGGCCTGGACGGCGAGCAGATCAAGGTCTCGCTGGTAGCCAACCCCTCGCACCTGGAGGCGGTGGACCCGGTCCTGGAGGGCGTCGCCCGCGCCAAGCAGGACATCATCGGCAAGGGCGGCACGGACTTCACCGTCCTGCCGGTGGCGATCCACGGCGACGCGGCCTTCGCGGGCCAGGGCGTGGTGGCCGAGACCCTGAACATGTCGCAGCTGCGCGGCTACCGCACCGGCGGCACGGTCCACGTCGTCATCAACAACCAGGTCGGCTTCACCGCCGCCCCGGAGTCCTCGCGCTCGTCGATGTACGCCACGGACGTGGCCCGCATGATCGAGGCCCCGATCTTCCACGTGAACGGCGACGACCCGGAGGCCGTGGTGCGCGTCGCGCGCCTCGCCTTCGAGTTCCGCCAGGCGTTCAACAAGGACGTGGTGATCGACCTCATCTGCTACCGCCGCCGCGGTCACAACGAGACCGACAACCCGGCCTTCACCCAGCCGCTGATGTACGACCTGATCGACAAGAAGCGCTCGGTGCGCAAGCTGTACACCGAGTCCCTCATCGGTCGCGGCGACATCACCCTGGAAGAGGCCGAGCAGGCGCTGCAGGACTACCAGGGCCAGCTGGAGAAGGTCTTCACCGAGGTCCGCGAGGCCACCTCGCAGCCGTCCACGGTGGCGCCCTCGGACCCGCAGGCCGAGTTCCCGGTCGCCGTGAACACCGCGGTGACCACGGAGACCGTGAAGCGGATCGCCGAGTCCCAGGTGAACATCCCCGACCACATCACCGTCCACCCGCGTCTGCTGCCGCAGTTGCAGCGCCGGGCGGCGATGGTCGAGGACGGCACGATCGACTGGGGCATGGGCGAGACCCTCGCCCTCGGCTCGCTGCTCCTGGAGGGCGTCCCGGTGCGCCTCGCGGGGCAGGACTCCCAGCGCGGCACCTTCGGCCAGCGCCACGCGGTCATCATCGACCGCAGCACGGGCGAGGAGTACACGCCGCTGCAGTACCTCTCCGAGGACCAGTCGCGGCTGAACGTCTACAACTCCCTGCTGTCCGAGTACGCGGCGATGGGCTTCGAGTACGGCTACTCGCTGGCCCGCCCGGACGCGCTCGTGCTGTGGGAGGCGCAGTTCGGCGACTTCGTCAACGGCGCGCAGACGGTCGTGGACGAGTTCATCTCGTCGGCCGAGCAGAAGTGGGCCCAGACCTCCGGTGTGGTCCTGCTCCTCCCGCACGGCTACGAGGGCCAGGGCCCGGACCACTCCTCGGCCCGCCCGGAGCGCTTCCTGCAGCTCTGCGCCCAGAACAACATGACGGTCGCGATGCCGACCTCGCCGTCGAACTACTTCCACCTCCTGCGGTGGCAGGTGCACAACCCGCACCACAAGCCGCTGGTCGTCTTCACCCCGAAGTCGATGCTGCGCCTGAAGGCCGCCGCGTCGAAGGCGGAGGAGTTCACCACGGGCCAGTTCCGCCCGGTCATCGGCGACGACACGGTCGACCCGGCCGCCGTGAAGAAGGTCGTCTTCTGCGCCGGCAAGGTCTACTACGACCTGGCCGCCGAGAAGAAGAAGCGCGGCGCGGACGACACGGCGATCATCCGCATCGAGCGCCTGTACCCGCTGCCGGGTGCCGAGCTCCAGGCGGAGATCAAGAAGTACCCGAACGCCGAGAAGTACCTGTGGGCCCAGGAGGAGCCGGCGAACCAGGGTGCCTGGCCGTTCATCGCGCTCAACCTGATCGACCACCTCGACCTGGCGGTCGGTGCCGACCTCCCGCACGACGAGCGCCTGCGCCGCATCTCGCGGCCGCACGGTTCGTCGCCCGCGGTCGGCTCCGCCAAGCGCCACCAGGCCGAGCAGGAGCAGCTGGTGCGTGAGGTCTTCGACGCCTGACCGGCGGCGCCACGCGGTACGCGACCGGGCCGCACCCCTTCACGGGGGTGCGGCCCGCCCCGTTTTCCGGCACATATCCTTGTCCTCATGTACTTCACGGACCGTGGCATCGAGGAACTGGAGAAGCGGCGCGGGGAGGAGGAGGTCACCTTCGAGTGGCTCGCGGAGCAGCTGCGGACCTTCGTCGACCTCAACCCCGACTTCGAGGTCCCGGTGGAACGCCTCGCCACCTGGCTGGCCCGCCTGGACGACGAGGACGAGGACGAGTAGGCCCGTCTGCCGCCGGTCGCGGGCAGCCGTGCCTCCCCCAATGCCTCAAGGGCCTGGGAGGTGCCCCCAGCGGCACGGCCGCTGAGGTGCCCCCAGCGGCACGGCCGCCCCGCACCGACGCCCTCGCCTCCCCCGACGAACGCTCACCACAACGACATACCGAACCTCCCAAGGCACCGTTCACCAGAACGAGTGCCTTGACTTTCGCCTGCCGCGATATATCGTGAATCGAGTAATACGCGATATGGCGCGATCCGCGCGCCCCGGGTACCCCCCGCGATCAGGAGGTCGTCCCATGCCCGAGTGGTCCGTCGCAGACCCGGCCAAACTCACCTTCGACGCCCCCCTGACCCACCTCAACGTCCGCATCGTCAACGGCACGGTGAACGTGGTGGGGACGGACGAGACCGAGGCCCGCCTCCACGTCTCCGACATCGAGGGCCCACCCCTCGTCGTCACGCACGAGGACGGCGTCCTGACCGTCGCCTACGACGACCTCCCCTGGAAGGGCTTCCTCAAGTGGCTCGACCGCAAGGGCTGGCGCCGCAGCGTGGTCGTCTCCCTGGCGGTCCCGGCCCGCACCAAGGTCGAGGTCGGGGTCGTCGGCGCCACCGCCGTCGTCTCCGGCGTCCGGGGTCCCGCCGCGGTGAAGGGCGTCGCGGGCGACACCACCCTCGTCGCCCTCTCCGGCCCGGTCCGCGCGGACACCGTCTCCGGCAATGTCGAGGCGCAGTCCGTCACCGGCGACCTCCACTTCGCCTCCGTCTCCGGCGACCTCACCGTCGTCGAGGGCTCCGGCCCCTCCGTCAAGGCGGACACGGTCAGCGGCTCGATGATCGTGGACCTCGACCCCGAGGGCCCCACCGACATCCGGCTGACCAGCGTCTCGGGCGAGATAGCGGTCCGGCTGCCCGACCCCGCCGACGCGGAGGTGGAGGCCAACACCGCGAGCGGCGCCATCTCCAACGCCTTCGACGACCTTCGGGTGCAGGGCATGTGGGGCGCCCACAAGCTCACCGGCCGGCTCGGCGCGGGCAGCGGCAAGCTGCGGGCCACCACCGTCTCCGGCTCCATCGCCCTGCTGCGCCGCCCACCCCGGGAGGACGAGCCCGGCCGGCGGGACGGCGCGGGAGACAATGCCGGTACGACCGACAAGAAGGTGCTCTGACATGCCCCCCGTCTTCGCCCACGGACGCCTCCGCCTGTACCTGCTGAAGCTGCTCGACGAGGCCCCCCGCCACGGCTACGAGGTGATACGCCTCCTCGAGGAGCGCTTCCAGGGGCTGTACGCACCGTCGGCGGGCACGGTCTACCCCCGCCTGGCCAAGCTGGAGGCGGAAGGGCTGGTCACCCACACCACCGAGGGCGGCCGCAAGGTCTACTCGATCACCGACGCGGGCCGGGCCGAACTGGCCGACCGCAGCGGCGAGCTGGCCGACCTGGAGCTGGAGATCCGCGAGTCGGTCGCCGAGCTGGCCGCGGAGATCAAGGCCGACGTCAGCGGCGCGGCGGGCGATCTGCGCCGCGAGATGCGGGCCGCGGCCGGCCGGGCCCGGCAGTCCCGGGGCGGGGACGCCTCCGGCGACAAGGGGGGCGTGGCCGACGGTTTCGGCGACTTCTCGGTGTTCGGCGACAAGGACGCCTGGCGCGCCGCGAAGGAGGAGATGCGCCGCGCCAAGCAGGAGTGGAAGGAGCAGGCCCGGCGCGCCAAGGACGAGAGCCGGCGCTCCCGTGAGGAGGCCCAGCGAGCCCGGCGCCAGGCCAAGGAGGCGCAGGACAAGGCGCAGGAGCAGGTGCAGCGCATCGTCCGGCAGGTGCAGGAGCAGGTGCAGGACCACTTCACCCGCGGCGACTGGCCGTCCGGTCTGCGCGAGGGCCTGGGCGACCTGGTCAAGGAGATGAGCGACTTCGGCAAGGACTTCGCCTTCGGCCGCACGGCCGCCGGCGGACCGGCGGACTCCCGGCCGTCGTACTCCTCGACCCCCGAGGACTTCCCCGCCGACTACGCCCCCTCCTGGGGGTACGAGAGCGCCGCGGACTCCACCGATGATCCGGCGCGCGACCTGGAGCGGCTGCTGGACCGCTTCCGGGACGACGTCAGGGACGCCGCCCGGGACCACGGGGTCACCGCGGACCAGCTCCAGGACGCCCGCCGTCATCTGTCGACGGCGGCCGCCCGGATCGGGGCGCTGCTGCGCGCGCCGAAGCCCTGAGCCCGCGTCAGCTCGCCTTGGCCTCGCCGTCGCCGTACAGCACGCGGGTCACCGACGCGTGGGTCACCCCGTGGTCGGCGAGGACCTCGGCGGGCACGCCGGGGCGGGCGGTGAGGGCGAGCAGCAGATGCTCGTCGCCGATGTGGCGGTGGCGCCGGGCGGTGGCGGTGCGCAGCGCCCCGGTGAGGACGTCCTTGGCCGCCCGGTCGAAGGGCCGGTGCCCGGGCCACCGGCCGCGGACCCGGCTCCCGGACAGGGCCCCGGGTCCGTGGGCCTCCTCCACCCGGGCGACAATCTCCGGTACGTCGATGCCCAGTCCGGCGAGGGCGTCGGTCTCGGCCTGGGTGAGCCCGCCCCGCCGTCGCGCCTCCTCCAGCGCCTCCCGTACGGCCTCGCGGCGGTCGCCGAGGCCGAGGGCGGTCAGGGCGAAGGAGGCACGGCTGCCCTCCCGGTCGAGCAGGGCGAGGAGCAGGTGCTCGGTGCCGACGTGGCCGGCCCCCGCCCGTTCCGCCTGGGCGACGGCCCCTTTGACCACGTCGCGGGCGTCCTTGGTGAACCGCTCGAACATCAATGCCTCCCGTACTTCTTGTGCACGGCCTGCCTGCTGACCCCGAGTTCGGTCGCGATCTCCTGCCACGACCAGCCGTGATTGCGCGCGTTGCGCACCTGCACGGCTTCCAGTTGTTCGAGCAGCCTGCGCAGCGCGGCGACGGCCCGCAGGCCGACCCGCGGATCGCGGTCACCGGCCCGCTCGGCGAGATCGGTTGCCTCAGTCATGACGTCAACTTACATTGACACATCGGTCGCGTCAACCATAGTTGACATGCCGACGGCCGGCCCGGAAACACCGGACCGGCCGTGAGGAGGGAGAGGCTCCGCCTCAGTGGTTGGTGAGCACGATCTTGCCGAAGAGCTCGCCGGACGCCATCCGTTCGAAGCCCTCGCGGGCCCGGTCCAGGGGCAGCGCCTCGTCGATGACGGGCCGCACCCCGGTCGCGGCGCAGAAGGACAGCAGGTCCTCCAGCTCGTCCTTGGTACCCATCGTCGACCCCACGATCTTCAGTTCCAGGAAGAAGACCCGGGTCAGCTCCGCGTGCGAGGGCCGGTCACCGCTGGTGGCGCCGGAGATCACCAGCGTCCCGCCGGGGCGCAGCGACTTCACCGAGTGCGACCAGGTGGCCGCGCCCACGGTCTCGATCACCGCGTCGACCCGCTGCGGCAGCCGGGCACCGGGTTCCACCGCCTCCACGGCGCCCAGCTCCAGCGCCCGCTTGCGCTTGGCCTCGTCCCGGCTGGTGGCGAAGACCCGCAGGCCCGCCGCCTTGCCGAGCACGATCGCGGCGGTGGCGACGCCGCCGCCGGCGCCCTGCACCAGCACCGAGTCGCCGGGCCGTACCCCGGCGTTGGTGAACAGCATGCGGTAGGCCGTCAGCCAGGCCGTGGGCAGGCAGGCCGCCTCCTCGAAGGAGAGCTCCTTGGGCTTGGGCAGGATGTTCCAGGTGGGCACGGCGACCTGTTCGGCGAAGGTGCCCTGGTAGCGCTCGGTCAGGATGGAGCGGGGCTCCCTGGGCCCCACGCCGTGACCGGTCTGGCCGATCACCGAGTGCAGGACGACCTCGTTGCCGTCCTCGTCGACACCGGCTGCGTCGCAGCCGAGGATCATCGGCAGCTTGTCCTCCGCGAGGCCGACGCCCCGCAGGGACCAGAGGTCGTGGTGGTTGAGGGAGGCGGCCTTGACCGTGACGGTGCTCCAGCCCGGCCGGGACTCGGGAGCGGGACGCTCTCCCGACTCCAGTCCCGTGAGCGGCTGGTCGCGGTCGATTCGGGCGGCGTAGACAGCGAACATGACCTTGACGATAGGGTCCGCGCCCCGTCGAAGGAACCGTGCCCGCCTGTGACACACGCCCTCTTGCCCCGGGGCGGGTGACGTTCCCCGGGCCGGGTCGCGCGCCCTGACGCCCCGGGAGAACGCGTGGGCCCCGTCCACAGGCGTGGCGGGGCCCCTCTCACGTGCGCTCAGCGCCGGGCGACGCCCTCCGCCCGGGCGGCGGCGGCCACGGCGGCCGTCACCGCGGGGGCGACCCGCTCGTCGAACGGGGACGGGATGACGTAGTCGGCGGCGAGGTCGTCACCGACGACGGAGGCCAGCGCCTCGGCGGCGGCCAGCTTCATGCCCTCGGTGATCCGCGAGGCCCGCACCTGCAGCGCGCCCGCGAAGATGCCGGGGAACGCCAGCACGTTGTTGATCTGGTTCGGGAAGTCCGACCGGCCGGTGGCCACGACGGCCGCGTACTTGTGCGCGACCTCCGGGTGCACCTCCGGGTTCGGGTTGGCCATGGCGAAGACGAACGCGCCCTCCGCCATCGACGCCACCGCGGGCTCCGGCACCGTGCCGCCGGAGACGCCGATGAACACGTCGGCCCCCGCCAGCGCGGACTCCAGCGGGCCGGAGATGCCGGCCTTGTTGGTGAACGACGCCAGCTCCGCCTTGATCGGCGTGAGGTCCTCGCGGTCCCGCGAGACGACGCCCTTGCGGTCGGCCACCGCCACGTCGCCGATGCCGGCCTCGACCAGCATCTTGGCGATGGCGACACCCGCCGCGCCCGCGCCGGAGATCACCGCCCGCAGCTCGCCCAGGGTGCGCCCGCTGAGCCGCGCCGCGTTGCGCAGCGCCGCGAGCGTCACGACGGCCGTGCCGTGCTGGTCGTCGTGGAAGACGGGGATGTCCAGGCGCTCCTGGAGCCGCCGCTCGATCTCGAAGCACCGGGGGGCCGAGATGTCCTCGAGGTTCACCCCGCCGAAGGACGGGGCGAGCCGGACCACGGTCTCGACGATCTCGTCGACGTCGGTGCAGTCCAGCGCGATCGGGACCGCGTCGACGCCACCGAACTGCTTGAAGAGGATGGCCTTGCCCTCCATCACGGGGAGGGAGGCTTCGGGCCCGATGTCGCCGAGCCCCAGCACGGCCGTACCGTCCGTCACGACGGCGACGACCGACGACTTCCATGTGTAGTCGTGGACGAGTTCCGGCTGCTCGGCGATCGCGCTGCACACCTTCGCGACGCCGGGCGTGTACGCCAGGGACAGATCGTCCTTGTCGCGGATGGGCACGGTGGCCTGCACGGCCATCTTGCCTCCGCGGTGCAGCGCGAACGCCGGGTCGAAGGACTCCAGGGGCTCGGCCGCCCCTCCGCCCTGCTCGGAAGCGTCCCGGTTCTCGCTGTCGCTGCGAGGATTCACAATCTCCGCTGCCACTTGGTTTTACCCCTTAAGTGTTCATTGTTTGAGGGTTGCCACTCCTGGTGAGGGGTGGGCGGGACCGCGCAAGGCCCGGAGGGATGATGCGTACGGGCCGAACACGACGGGCGCGCCGCACACGCGCCCTTGAGCCCCGGATGAGGGGTGTAAAGAACCTTCTTACCGGACGGACGCGGTCGGCGACGAGTCCATAACGCGAAGGTCACATGCCGACGCCATGAAGCATCGTCCGATATCAGGACAAGACCTGGACGAAGTCCCAGCAAGCCCGCAAGTACCCCGTCATCTCGGCGGGTCGCTCGCGTAACCGGGCTATTGGAGAAGATCTTGCGGCCGGAATGAAGGATTCCCGAAGAGTCTGCGGTCACGTTGTACCCAAGTGGTCGGGTTCGGGGACCCTCCGTTATCCGATTTTGACATCACAGGCCCCCTGAACGGTCCAATCCGAATGGCAAGATGCGGTAATCACACGAGGTCGCGGCACTCGAAGGTGTGTGCCCCCGTCGACCCCGAGGCGATGCCGACAGGCAGTCGCCGGCCCATCGGCACTCCACCCATCCGCCGGAGGAACCCACCATGACCGCAAGCACCACCCGTCGTACCACCGCCGCGCGCTCACGGATTGCAGCGGTCGGCGCGATCGCGGTCGCAGGCGCACTGCTTCTCACCGGCTGCGGTGACCAGACCGACGACAGCGGCAGCAGTGGCAAGGACAAGGACTCGGGCAAGACCAGCTCGGCCCCGCTGTTCGACAAGCTGCCCAAGAAGATCCAGGACGCGGGCGTCCTGAAGGCCGGCACCAACGCCGAGTACGCTCCGATGGAGTTCCAGGAGGGCGGCAAGATCGTCGGCGTCGACCCCGACCTCGCCGCCGCGCTGGGTGAGAAGCTCGGCGTCAAGGTGGAGTTCACCTCGGGCTCCTTCGACGGTCTCATCACCTCCCTGAACTCGGGCCGCTACGACATCGCGATGTCGTCCATCACGGACAACAAGCAGCGTCAGGAGGGCCTGGACGACAAGGGCAAGAAGCTCGGCCCGGGTGTCGACTTCGTCGACTACTTCGTCGCCGGCACCGCCGTGTACGTCCAGAAGGGCAACCCCAAGGGGATCAACTCCATCGAGGACCTCTGCGGGCAGCCGGCCGCCGTGCAGCGCGGCACCACGTACGAGAAGGCGCTGCAGGACCAGTCCAAGAAGTGCACGGACGCCGGCAAGAAGGCGGTCAAGATCCAGTCGTTCGAGAACGACACCGAGGCGCAGACCCGTGTGAAGTCGGGCGGCGCGGTGGCGGGCGTCAACGACTACCCGGTCGCGGTCGACCTGGTCCGCAAGGCGGACAACGGCAACGCGTTCGAGATCGTCGGCGAGCAGGTGGACGCCGGTCCGTTCGGCATCGCGGTCAACAAGGACAACAAGGAGCTCACCGCGGCTCTGGAGGCCGCCGTCAACGCGATCATCGAGGACGGCACCTACACGAAGATCCTCGAGAAGTGGGGCGCCGAGACCGGCGCCGTCGACAAGGCCGTGGTCAACGGCGGCAAGTGACGCGCTCGGGCACGTACTGAAGGGCAGTCACAGTGAGCGACAAATTCGACAAGGAGACGGCCGACGCCCGACCGGCGGCCGCCGTCTCCAAGGACGACGGGGCCCCCGTGCCACCCGCGGCGATCAAGGCCATCCCGGTCCGCCACTACGGCCGGTGGGTCAGCGCCGTGGTGGTGCTGGCCCTGGTGGCCCTCCTCGTCAACGCCTTCGCCACCGCTGAGAAGATCCAGTGGCAGGCCGTCGGCGACTACGTCTTCGACGGCACCGTCCTGGCCGGCGCCGGCCGCACCCTGCTGATCAGCGTCCTGGCGATGGTCATGGGCGTGGTCCTCGGTGTGATCCTCGCCGTGATGCGGCTGTCGAAGAACCCGGTGACCAGCTGGGTGGCGTGGGTCTACATCTGGTTCTTCCGCGGCACGCCGGTGTACGTGCAGCTCCTGCTGTGGTTCAACCTGGCGCTGATCTTCCCGGTGCTCAACCTCGGCCCCTTCTACAAGGACGAGATGGTCGACGTCATGACGCCGTTCATGGCGGCCCTGCTGGGCCTCGGCCTCAACGAGGCGGCGTACATGGCGGAGATCTGCCGCGCCGGTCTGCAGTCCGTCGACGAAGGCCAGACCGAGGCGTCGCACGCGCTGGGCATGAGCCACGGCAAGACGCTGCGGCGCATCGTGATCCCGCAGGCGATGCGGGTGATCGTGCCGCCGACCGGCAACGAGTTCATCAACATGCTGAAGACCTCGTCGCTGGTGTACGCGGTGACCTACAACGAACTGCTGCGCGCCACCTCGACGATCGGCTCCACGTCGTACGCCGTGATGGAGATGCTGTTCGTGGCGTGCATCTGGTACCTGGTCATCACCAGCGTGTTCAGCGTCGGCCAGTACTACCTGGAGCGCCGCTTCGCGCGCGGCTCGTCCCGGAACCTGCCCGCGACTCCGTGGCAGAAAGTCAAGGTCAACCTGATGGCCTTCAGCCGCGAGAGGAGCAGCACGGTATGACGGCCATGGTGAAGGCCGAGGGCGTCCACAAGTCCTTCGGCGGGGTGCAGGTCCTCAAGGGCATCGACCTGGAGGTGAAGACCGGCGAGGTGTTCTGCCTCATCGGCCCCTCCGGCTCGGGCAAGTCGACCTTCCTGCGGTGCATCAACCACCTGGAGAAGATCAACGCCGGCCGGCTGTACGTCGACGGCGAGCTGGTGGGTTACCGCCAGAAGGGTGACAAGCTCTACGAGCTGAAGGACAGCGAGGTCGCCCAGCAGCGCCGGGACATCGGCATGGTCTTCCAGCGCTTCAACCTGTTCCCGCACATGACGGCCGTCGAGAACGTCATGGAGGCGCCGGTCCAGGTCAAGGGCGTCAACCGGGCGAGCGCACGGCAGCGGGCGCTCGAACTGCTGGAGCGGGTGGGCCTGGCCGACAAGGCCGGGAGCTACCCCTCCCAGCTCTCCGGCGGCCAGCAGCAGCGCGTGGCGATCGCGAGGGCGCTCGCCATGGACCCCAAGCTGATGCTGTTCGACGAGCCGACCTCGGCGCTCGACCCGGAGCTGGTCGGTGACGTCCTCGACGTCATGCGCGACCTGGCCGAGTCGGGCATGACGATGATCGTCGTCACGCACGAGATGGGCTTCGCCCGCGAGGTGGGCGACAGCCTGGTGTTCATGGACGGCGGTGTGGTGGTCGAGTCCGGCCACCCCCGGGACGTGCTGACCAACCCGCAGCACGAGCGCACCCAGTCGTTCCTGTCCAAGGTGCTCTGACCTCGGCACCCACGCACGGCGAAGGGGCGGTACGGGACTCCCGTACCGCCCCTTCCGTCTGTGCTACTTCAGGGCCAGCAGCAGGGTGTCCGACGGGGAGCACCACACCGGGCGGGCCGCCGCGAAGCCCGCCTCGCGCAGCACGCGCGCGTGCCACGCCGGGGACGGCATGTCGCCGTCGGCGTGTTCCCCGTAGATCTCGAAGCGGCGGGCCGTCGGCCCGGCGAGTACGGGGTCCTTCGCGGCGAGCTGCCACCACTCGGCCCAGTCGAGGGCCCCCTCTGACCTGGCCTGATCCATGCGGGCGTGGCGCTGCGCGCGCTCGGCCGCGTTGATCCGGGGCGTGGTCTCGTCGATCATGTGGTCGGCGTTCATGAAGACACCGCCGGCGCGGACCAGGCCCGCGATGTGTCCGTAGAGGTCCGCGAGGGGTTCCCGGTGCAGCCAGTGCAGGGCCGTCGCGGTCAGTACGGCGTCGTAGGAGCCGTGCGGCAGCTGCTTCGTCCAGCCGGGGTCCTTCAGGTCGGCGGTGACGAAGGTGACCCGGCCGTCGCCGGCGAACGTGCCCTCGGCGATGGCGAGCAGTGCCGGGTCCAGGTCGACGCCGGTGCTGGTGGCGTCCGGGAACCGGTCGAGCAGCCGGGCGGTGATGCTGCCGGTGCCGCAGGCCAGGTCCAGGACGCGCGGCGCGGTGCCGACGAGGGCCTCGACCATGTCGAGCATGACCCGGAAGCGTTCCTCCCGGTCGGGCATGTACCCCTCCTGCTGCCGGTCCCAGCTCTCCTGCCAGGCCTGCCAGTCGGTGCCGGCCGTGGTGGTGTGCGGGTCCGTCATCAAGCCCCTCCCTCGCAGCGCTACGTAATACCCTGGACGCACGATCGTCTGTTACCCGACCGCACGCACGACCATAGAGCCCCTGCGTAAGGACTACAAGTGGAACTGGCCTATTACTCGGACTACGCCGTACGTCTTGTGAACACCGAGGAACCGGCCCGGGGCACGGACGCGCTGACCTCGGTCGAGGCCGTCCGCGAGCTGTTCGGCGGCAACCAGTCGGCCGCCCGGCGGGCCACCGACGCCGACGTGACGCGGTTCCGCTCGGTCCGGGCCAGGCTCCGCTCGGTCTTCGAGGCGGCCGACGGCGGCGACGAGACCCTCGCGGTGGACCTGCTGAACTCCCTGCTGCTGGAGTTCCCGGTGAGCCCGCAGATCTCCGGCCACGACTTCCGCGACGACGACGGCCGCCCGCTGTGGCACATGCACCTGGCCGACCATCCGTCCAACGCGACCGCCGGCTACGCCGCGACCGCCGCGATGGGCCTGGCCTTCCACCTCACCGAGTACGGCGTGGACCGCCTGGGCCTGTGCGAGGCCGCGCCCTGCCGCAACGCCTACCTGGACACCTCGACCAACCGCTCCCGGCGCTACTGCTCGGACCGCTGCGCCACCCGTGCGAACGTGGCCGCCTACCGGGCCCGCAAGCGCCTGGAGGCGGAGCGTCCGGAGAGCACCGGCCGCGCCGAGGTGAGCGCCCAGACCACCGCGGCCAGCGGCGAGCGCCGGCCGGAGCCGCGCGGGCGGTAGCGGAAGCGGACCCGGCCCAGCACCAGCTCGTCGGGGACGACGCCGTAGTCGGTGCTGTCGCCGCCCGCGTACGCGTTGTCCCCGAGCACCCACCAGCCGCCGTCGCGCCGCTCGGCCGCCCGCTTGACGACGAGCAGGTCCTGCTGGAACGGGTGGCGCAGCACGACCACGTCGCCGCGTTTCACCCGCGCCCCGTAGTGCACCAGGAGCCGGTCCCCGTGGTGCAGCGTGGGCACCATCGACGGACCGGTCACCTCGGCCACCCCGAAGGGCAGCGGCGCCCTCACCCGCTCGGCGTCCTGCGACAGCTCCGGCATCTCCCGGCACCTCCCCGGTTCTTCCTCCACCAGTCTCAGTCTGACCCCGGACTTTTGTCCTAAGCCCCCGGGGGCACTCGCGAAAAGCCGTCCGTCACGGAGTAATGTCCCCTGTGAGAAGACGATCACGAGGAAGGAACGCTTCATGCTTTCCCGCCTGTTTGCCCCCAGGGTCAAGGTCAGCGCGCACTGCGACCTGCCCTGCGGTGTGTACGACCCCGCCCAGGCCCGCATCGAGGCGGAGTCGGTCAAGGCCGTCCAGGAAAAGATGGCCGGCAACGACGACCCGCACTTCCAGGCCCGCGCCACGGTCATCAAGGAGCAGCGCGCCGAGCTGGCGAAGCACCACGTCTCCGTGCTGTGGAGCGACTACTTCAAGCCGCCGCACTTCGAGAAGTACCCGGAGCTGCACCAGCTGGTCAACGACACCCTGAAGGCCCTCTCGGCCGCCAAGGCGTCGACGGACCCGGCCACCGGCCAGAAGGCGCTGGACTACATCGCCCAGATCGACAAGATCTTCTGGGAGACCAAGAAGGCCTGACCGGCCCGACTGATCCTTACGGCCGGCGGTCGGTGCACCATCGCAGGTCGTGGGCTCTTCCGAAGGGGGCCCGCCGCAGCGTGCGGCGGGTCCCCTTCGGGCTTCCCGGGCGGGGTACGGACGTTTCCCGGGAACGCCCGGGGAGGGCGTGGGATGCTGGGCGGATGGAGCTCGAGGACCTGGTCCGGCTGCGGCGGGCCCGGGACCGGATGGACCGGGAGTACGCCGAGCCGCTCGACGTCGCGGAACTGGCGCGGACGGCCCTGATGTCCCCCGGCCACTTCCAGCGCAGCTTCCGCGCGGCGTACGGGCAGACGCCGTACGCCTACCTCATGACCCGGCGGATCGAGCGTGCCAAGGCGCTGCTGCGGCAGGGCGACCTCACGGTGACGGAGGTGTGCATGGCGGTCGGGTGCACCTCCCTCGGGTCGTTCAGCTCCCGGTTCACCGAGCTGGTCGGGGAGACGCCGAGTGCCTACCGGGCGCGCTCGCACGAGGAGAGCGCGGTCATCCCGCCGTGTGTGGCGCGCATGTACACCCGGCCCCTCCGGGTCCGCAGGCGGGCCGATCCGAGCGGAACCTTCTAGCGTGGACGGCATGGACGGTATGGACATGGCAACGGACGTGAGGCTCGCGCAGTGCTTCGTCGCGGTCGACGACCACGACAAGGCGCTGGCCTTCTACTGCGACGTCCTCGGGCTCGAGGTGCGCAACGACGTGGGATTCGAGGGGATGCGCTGGGTGACGGTCGCCTCGCCGGAGCAGCCGGACGTGGAGATCGTCCTGGAGCCGCCCGCCGCGAACCCCGACTCCTCTCCCGCCGACAAGCAGGCGATGGCCGAGCTGCTGGCCAAGGGCATGCTGCGTGGGGTCAACTTCACCACCACCGACTGCGACGCCCTCTTCGAGCGCGTACAGGCGTCCGGCGCCGATGTGCTGCAGGAGCCGGTGGACCAGCCGTACGGGGTGCGGGACTGCGCGTTCCGCGACCCGGCGGGGAACATGGTGCGCTTCCTGGAACGCCCGGCGGACTGAACGCCCGCCGTGCGCGGACGGCTCCCGGGCTTGCGGGCTGCTCGTGTCCCGCCACGAGCAGCGCGAGGCCCACCGTCGCGCGGGTGCCCCGGCCGGTCAGGCAGGCGAGCGCCGCGGTGAGGGGCCCACCGCGGCGGGAGGGGCGCCGGACGGAGAGTCAGTCCTGGGGTCCGGAGGACCGGGGTTCACGCCACAGCGGGTACATGAGCGGGCCGTCCGGGAGCCTCAGGGGCTCGCCGCACGGTGCGAAGCCGAGGCGCCGGTAGAGCCGCGCGCTGCGCTCGCTGCTCGCCTCCAGGTACGCGGGACGCCCCTCGCGGTCGCAGCGGTCGAGGACGGTGCCGATGAGCGCGGTGCCCAGTCCCTCGCCCTGCCGGCCGGGATCCACGCCGATCATCCACAGGTACTCGTGGGCCCGCCCCTGGGGGTGGATGCCAGCGGTGAGCCGGCCGATCAGCTCCACCCGCTCGTTGTCCGGGTCGACGGCCCGGCGCAGCTCCGCGAACTCGCCGCCGTCGGGCCCCTCGTCACCGTGGCCGGGGTCGTCCGCCGGCACGGACATCCACAGGGCGCACGCCGAGCCGTCCTCCGCGAGGTCGACGCGTCCCTCGGCGAGCGTGACGTCGGTGAAGGCGGCCATCAGCCGGTGGTGCGTCGTACGGCGGTACTCCTCGCCGGGAAACACCCAGCTGCTGACCGGATCGTCCTGGAACGCCTCGTCCAGCAGCCGGACCACCCGCTCCCGGTCGTCGCCGCCGGCCGTCCGGATCGCCACGCCCATGTCCGTCCCTTCATCCCAACCATCGCTGTCCGTGCGGGCGTTGAGACTATCCGGGGCGGGTGGTGGAAGGGAGGCGGGCCCCGCACACCGTGGGGAAGTGCGGGACCCGCCAGGCCGGGACCACGCCGCCGTGAGGGTCAGGGCCGCACGGCGGTGCGTGGCTCCGGGGTCGGGGTGACGGCCGGGGCCGCCCCGTCAGGTGCTGCGCCGGGTCACGAACTCGGCCAGGGCCAGCAGCCCGTCCGCCGCCTCCGGGTCCGGCACCGCACGGGCCACCTCCTGCATCGCGCGGGCCATCCGGTCGGCCGCCTGGGTCTGCGCCCAGTCCCGGCCGCCGGCCGACTCCACCAGCCGGGTGAGGTGTTCGACGTCCTCCTCCCGGTGCGCAGCGGCGTACGCGATGGCGAGCTCCGCGGCCTCCGGGGTGCCGGAGGTCAGGGCGGCGACGACCGGCAGCGACTTCTTGCGGGCGGCGAGGTCCGCCCCGGCCGGCTTGCCGGTGCGGCGCGGGTCACCCCATATGCCGATCACGTCGTCGATCAGCTGGAACGCCAGTCCGGCCTCCCGGCCGAACGCGTCCATGGCCGACACCTCCGCGTCACCCGCGTCCGCGTACAGCGCGCCGACGGCGCAGGCGCAGCCGAGCAGGGCCCCGGTCTTCGCCTCGGCCATGGCGAGCGTCTCGGCGAGGGTGACCTCGTCGGGGGCGCGCCGCTCCATGGCCGTGTCCGCGTGCTGCCCCGCGCACAGCTCGACCACACACTGGGCGAGCCGGGCCGCCGCGGCCGGGGCCGCCGGATGGGGGTCCTCGGCGAGCAGCCGCAGGGCGAGCGCCTGGAGGGCGTCCCCCACGAGGATCGCGTCGGCGTCCCCGAAGACCGTCCACACCGTGGGGCGGTGGCGGCGGGTGGTGTCCCGGTCCATCACGTCGTCGTGGACGAGCGTGAAGTTGTGGACCAGTTCCACCGCGGCCGCCGCCCGCAAGGTCGCCGTCCGGGCGGCGGGGCCGCCCAGCGCGGAGGCCGCGGCGAGCACCAGGGCGGGCCTGATCGCCTTCCCCGCGCCCCCGTCGGCCGGGGTACCGTCCGCGTTCTGCCAGCCGAAGTGGTAGAGCGCGACCCGGCGCAGCGGGGCGGGCAGCGAGCCGAGGGCGGTCCGCAGCACCGGATCGACCGCGGCCCTCGTCCGCTCCAGCAGGGTCGTCGCCTCATGTCCGTCCGCGGGGTGGGGCTCCGGCGCGGTGGTGCTCTCCGGCGCGGTACGGGCCGTGCGCTGCTCCGGCCGGCCCGCCTTCGGCTGGATCATGGACTCCGTCATCGGCTTCCCCCTGGGAGCGACTCGGTGGAGGAGCGGAGAGGTGGCGCTTTTGCCCCTGTCGAGCACGTTCCTCCGTGATGTACCCGCCCGGACGGGCGGGGACACGACGCGGGCGACGGGAGCCGGCGGTCGGTCACCGCCACCGGCCGATCTCGACGTTCTCCAGGACGCCGAGCGCGTCCGGTACCAGGACGGCTGCCGAGTAGTAGGCCGTGACCAGGTACTTGATGATGGCCTGTTCGTTGAGGCCCATGAACCGCACGGACAGACTCGGCTCGATCTCGTCGGGGATGCCGGCCGCCCGCAGACCGATGACGCCCTGGTCCTCCTCCCCGGTACGCAGCGCGATGATCGAGGTCGTACGGGCCTCGGTCACCGGGATCTTGTTGCACGGGTAGATCGGCACGCCCCGCCAGGTCGGGATGCGGTTGCCGCCCACGTCGACCGTCTCCGGGACGAGTCCCCGCTTGTTGAGCTCGCGGCCGAACGCGGCGATCGCGCGCGGGTGGGCGAGCAGCAGCCTGGTGCCCCGGCGCCTGCTGAGCAGTTCGTCCATGTCGTCGGGGCCGGGCACCCCGTCGTGCGGCTGGATCCGCTGGTCGTACTCGCAGTTGTGCAGCAGGCCGAAGTCGCGGTTGTTGACGAGCTCGTGCTCCTGGCGCTCCTTCAGGGCCTCCACGGTCAGCCGGATCTGCTGTTCCGTCTGGTTCATGGGCTGGTTGTAGAGGTCGGCCACGCGGGTGTGGATGCGCAGCACGGTCTGGGCGACGCTCAGTTCGTACTCGCGGGGCCGCGCCTCGTAGTCGACGAACGTGTGCGGGATGTCCGGCTCACCGCTGTGGCCGGCCGCGAGGTCGATCTCCTTCTCGCCGTACTTGTTGGTGCGCTCGTCCGGGACGAGGCTCCGGCGCAGGTGCTCGCGCAGCGACTCCGAGCGCTCGGCGACCTGTTCGACGGCGTCGCGCGGCAGCACCAGTACGGTGCAGGCGGTGAGGGTGCGGGCCGTGTACTCCCAGATGGCGTCCTCGCCCTGGAGCGCCTGCTCACCGAAGTAGGCACCGTCGGCCAGTACCCCGAGGGACTCGTCGTCGCCGTAGGGGCCGGTGCCGACGCGCTCAACCCGGCCGTGCGCCAGCAGGTACACCTCGTCGGCCGGGCTGCCGAAGGAGGCGATCACCTGACCGGCCTCGATCTCCCGCTGCCGGCAGCGGGACGCCAGCTCGGACAGCACCTCCTCGTCCTCGTAGGACCGCAGGACCGGAAGCTCCCCCAGCTCCGCGGGGATGATCTCCACCCGGTCGCCCGTCTTCACGAACGTCAGCCGGCCGTCGCCCACGGCGTAGGTCAGGCGCCTGTTGACCCGGTACGTACCGCCCTGCACGTCGACCCAGGGCAGCATCCGCAGCAGCCAGCGGGAGCTGATCTCCTGCATCTGAGGCACGGACTTGGTCGTGGTGGCCAGGTTCCGCGCCGCCGCCGTACCGAGGCTCTGCTGCTGCCTGGCCTGCTCCGCGCGGACCTCTTCGCCTACCGACATAGGAAATTGCCCTCCCCAATAGATCTCCGCCCGGCCGCGCCGGGCGTTCGCACTGCGTGATCAAGGGTTCCTCACCCACCGTGCCCGCGCCATTACACGAACGAGCGGGGTTGGATCTTGAGAGGGGTGGGCACACTCAGGCGCCGCCCAACGGCCGTCGAACGGAGGGAAATTGTCCGGATCGACTCGCACAGCAGCCGAACGAGTACTTGAACTCCCGACTTTCGGCTATAGGCCCTGTACCAGACGGCCGCGCACGGCGGCCGTCGCCGGCACGAAGGAGGGCGGTCATGGCCCCACCCATGTCCGCGAGCGCGTTCCTGCGCGCTCTCAAGGCGGAGGGCCTCACGGTCGTCGAGGTCGGCGACTGGCGTGACCACAACCGCAACCACAAGGGCCCGTGGGGCCCGGTGCACGGCGTGATGATCCATCACACCGTGACCAAGGGCAGCGCCGCGACGGTGGACATCTGCCGCAAGGGCTATTCCGGCCTGCCCGGACCGCTGTGCCACGGCGTCATCACCAAGGACGGCCGGGTCCACCTCGTCGGCTACGGCAGAGCCAACCACGCGGGGCTCGGCGACGACGACGTACTGCGGGCAGTGATCGCCGAGAAGAAGACGTTCCCGTCCGACAACGAGGCCAACACCGACGGCAACCGGCACTTCTACGGCTTCGAGTGCGAGAACCTCGGCGACGGCAAGGACCCGTGGCCGGCGGCTCAGCTGGAGGCCATCGAGCGGGCCGCGGCCGCGGTCTGCCGGTTTCACGGCTGGAACGAGAGGTCGGTCATCGGCCACCTCGAGTGGCAGCCGGGCAAGGTGGACCCGCGCGGGTTCACCATGAACGCGATGCGCAACCGGATCCGCGACCGCCTGAAGTGACACGTCCGCCCGGCGACGCGGATCCCCGCCGCCGGTGTTCCGCCCCTCCGGACACCCCCCACGCGGAACACCGGCGCCGCCCCGCGCCACGGCGGCCACCGGACGACCGGAGCCGCCCGCCCGCGGCCGCCCGGCAGCGGCCGTGCGCCGCGCCGAGCGACAATGGCCCCCGTGACCAGCTCCGACGCTCCCCGCCACGACGTTCTGACCGGCCTGCGCCCGCGGCTGCCCTCGCCGTTGCGGGAGGTCGTCGACGGGCGGTTCGAGCAGCACGGCGTCCGGCTGCTGCTGAAGCGGGACGATCTCATCCACCCCGAGCTGGTCGGCAACAAGTGGCGCAAGCTCGCGCCGAACCTTGCGGCAGCGGACGGGCGCACGGTGCTCACGTTCGGCGGCGCGTACTCCAACCACCTGCGGGCCACGGCCGCCGCCGGCCGGCTGCTCGGCCTGCGCACGGTCGGAGTGGTGCGCGGCGAGGAGCTCGCCGGCCGGCCGCTCAATCCGTCGCTGGCCCGGTGCGCGGCCGACGGCATGCGGCTGCACTTCGTCCCGCGGTCGGTGTACCGCCGCAGGACCGACCCTGACACCCTCACGGACGTCCTGCGCGCGGCGGACGCCGGGGACGCGTACGTGGTGCCCGAGGGCGGCAGCAACGCGGCGGCCGTGCGCGGGTGCCGGGACCTCGGCCGGGAGCTGGCGGGTAAGGCGGACGTGGCCGCGGTGGCCTGCGGCACCGGCGGCACGCTCGCGGGGCTGGCCGCCGGGTTCACCGGGGCCGGGCGCACGCTGGGCATACCGGTGCTCCGGGGCGGCTTCCTCACCGAGGACATACGGGCGCTGCAGACCGAGGCGTTCGGTGGCCCGCGCGGGGACTGGAGCCTGGACGAGCGCTTCCACGCGGGCGGCTTCGCGCGCGTCCCGGCTCCCTTGGAGGCGTTCGCCGCCGACTTCGAACAGCGTCACGGCGTCCCCGTGGAACGTCTCTATGTCGCCAAGTTGCTTCATGCCCTTGTCACCCTCGCGGGAGAGGGCGCCTTCCCGCGTGGCAGCACGGTCGCCGCGGTGATCACCGGCCGGCCGTTTCCCACCGGGCGGCGCCCTTGACGCTCTCCCGGGACGGGCGGCGCGCCTACTCCGTCTCCCGGAAGGCGGCGGCCTCCTCCAGGTCCAGCCGGCGCAGCAGCGTCCGCAGCATCTCGTCGTCGATGTAGCGACCGTCGCGCAGTTTGACGAACACGTCCCGCTCGGCGCTGATCATCTCCCGGGACAGCCGCCGGTAGGTGTCGTCCACCGACTCGCCCGTAACGGGGTTGACCTGCCCGAGCCGCTCCCAGACGGCGTTGCGGCGGCGCTCCATCACGCCGCGCAGCCGGTCGGCCAGCGGCTCCGGCAGGGCGTTGCGCTCGTCGGCGAGCAGCTCGTCGAGGCGTTCCTCGGCCACCCGGGACGCCTGCGCCTGCGCGTTGGCCTCGGCCAGGGTGTCGGCCTGCTGATCGCGTCCCGGGAGCTTCAGAAACCGGATCAACGGGGGCAGGGTCAGCCCCTGCACGACGAGGGTGCCGATGACGGTGGTGAAGGTCAGGAACAGCAGCAGATAGCGGTGCGGGAAGTCCTCGCCCTCGGCGGTGACCGGGATCGAGAAGGCGATCGCCAGCGAGACCACCCCGCGCATGCCGGCCCACGAGATCACGAACGGGCCCTTCCAGCCGGGCCGCCGCTCCCGCGCCCGGACCCGTGCCGAGAGCAGCCACGGCAGCCAGATCGCGGGGTACACCCACATGAACCGCACGACGACGACCACCACGAAGACGACGACGGCGTACCAGGCGGAGGCGATGCCCTCGTGCTCGCCGAGCCCGCGCATGACGACCGGCAGCTGCAGTCCGATCAGGGCGAAGACGGCGGACTCCAGGACGAACGCCACCATCTTCCACACCGCCTCCTCCTGGAGCCGGGTGGCGAAGTCGACCTCCCACGCGCGGTGACCCAGGTACAGGGCGACCACGACGACGGCGATGACTCCGGAGGCCTCCACCTGCTCCGCGACGGCGTACGCGACGAACGGGATCAGCAGTGAGAGGGTGTTCTGCAGCAGCGACTCCCTGAGGTGGGTGCGCAGCCAGTGCAGCGGCACCATCAGCACCAGGCCGACCACCGTGCCGCCGATCGCCGCCAGCAGGAACTCGCCGACTCCCCCGGCCCAGCTCACGCCCTCGCCGACGGACGCGGCGACGGCCACCCGGAACGCGGTGATGGCGGTGGCGTCGTTGAACAGGGACTCGCCCTGCAGGATCGTGGTGATCCGCGAGGGCAGGCCGACCCTGCGCGCCACCGCCGTCGCCGCGACGGCGTCCGGCGGGGCCACCACGGCCCCGAACACCAGCGCCGCGGTCAGCGGCAGCGCCGGAACCAGCACGTGCACGAACCACCCCACGGCGAGGGTCGCGAACAGCACGTACCCGACGGACAGCAGGGCAACCGGCCGCAGCTGCGCCCTCAGGTCGAGGTAGGAACTCTCCACGGCCGCCGTGTAGAGAAGCGGCGGAAGGATCAGCGGCAGCACGATGTGCGGGTCCAGCGCGTAATCGGGCACGCCGGGGACATAGCTGACCACCAGGCCGGCCGCCACCAGCAGCAGCGGCGGCGGTACGGGTGTCCGCCGGCCGACGGCGGCGATCGCGGCGCTGCCCGCCACGAGCAGCAGCAGGGGCATCACGTCCATGTCGGGCCCACCCTCGTTTTTCCGCGCGGTCGTCCGCGCGCCCGTCGTAATCTGGCAATCATGAAACAGTGCACGCACCTCGACGCGTTGCCGCACCCGGAGCCGGCCCCGCTCGGCACGACGTGTCCGGAATGCCTGCGGGACGGCACGGACCCGGTGCAGCTGCGTGTCTGCCTGACCTGTGGCCACGTCGGTTGCTGCGACTCGTCGCCGAACCGGCACGCGACGCAGCACCACAAGGAAACCGGCCACCCCGTGATGCGGACGCATGAACCCGGCGAGGAGTGGCGCTGGTGCTTCGTCGACCACGTACTGGCGTGACGCGGCGGGCCCCGGTGCCGGACGGTTCGACGGTCCTACGCCTGGGTACGTCAATGCGGCGCGCGCACTTCCCATTTGGCGGCCGCAGACCCCTAGCCACGGAGCGTGTTCGCAGTTTTACTATGAGTGACAGCAACGGGGTCGGGGTCCCGGCGACAGGATTGCCGGGAGCGCGATAGCGTCACCGCTGAACCACGTAGCGCGTTGCCCGGGGGCGAAACCAGGCCCTGAAACGCTTGTACCACCTTGGAGGTGAGGGTGTCCCAGATCGCAGGCGAGCCCGCGACCCAGGACTTCGTGGAAGTCCGGCTGCCGGCCGCGGGGGCCTACCTGTCGGTGCTGCGTACGGCCACGGCCGGTCTCGCGGCCCGTTTGGACTTCACCCTCGACGAGATCGAGGACCTGCGCATCGCGGTCGACGAGGCCTGCGCGATCCTGCTCCAGCAGGCCGTGCCGGGCTCGGTGCTCAGTTGCGTCTTCCGGCTCGTCGACGACTCGCTCGAGGTCACCGTCTCGGCGCCCACCACGGACGGCCATGCCCCGTCCCGGGACACCTTCGCCTGGACCGTGCTGTCCGCGCTCGCGGGGAAGGTCTCCTCCGCCGTCGACGAGGACAAGACCGTGTCGATCAGCCTCTACAAACAGCGCGGCGCGGGACCCGGGCCGGCGTGAGGAGCGAGGACGGGCCGGTGCGGGACGAAGAACGCGGCACACGGGAGCTGCCGGCCGAGCGCGTGCCGGACGGCATCGACGGCATCCCCGAGCAGGCCCGGCCGCATCCGGAGGACGACCCCGCGGAGGGCGTCCCGCCGGGCGGCGGGCAGGGCGACGGCGCCGCGCGGGGCACGTCCGCGGCCGGACCGGCCGCACCCGGCGGGGACGCCCCCGCCCGGGCCGAGCCGGTGGCGGGGGACGAGGCGAGCGCTCGGGGAAGGGCGACGGGCGGGACGATGAGCGAGCACGAGCGACAGGCCGAGGACCGGGCGGCGCCGCCGGCCACCGGCGCGCGGAGCACACCGGGTGTGCCGGGCACGCACGCGCACCACGCCCCGCACGACCGCAGCGGGGCGCGCGCCCTCTTCCTCGAACTGCGCGCACTGCAGGACGGCAGTCCGGAGTACGCGGAGCTGCGCAACCGGCTGGTGCGCATGCACCTGCCGCTCGTCGAACACCTGGCGCGCCGGTTCCGCAACCGCGGCGAGCCGCTTGACGATCTCACGCAGGTCGCCACGATCGGACTGATCAAGTCCGTCGACCGTTTCGACCCGGACCGTGGCGTGGAGTTCTCCACCTACGCGACCCCGACGGTCGTCGGTGAGATCAAGCGGCACTTCCGCGACAAGGGCTGGGCGGTGCGTGTGCCGCGCCGGCTGCAGGAGCTGCGGCTGGCGCTCACCACGGCCACGGCCGAGCTGTCCCAGCTGCACGGCCGCTCCCCCACCGTGCACGAGCTGGCCGAGAAGCTGGCCATCTCCGAGGAGGAGGTCCTGGAGGGCCTGGAGTCGGCGAACGCCTACTCCACGCTGTCCCTGGACGTCCCCGACACCGACGACGAGTCCCCGGCGGTCGCCGACACCCTCGGCGCCGAGGACGAGGCGCTGGAGGGCGTGGAGTACCGGGAGTCGCTCAAGCCGCTGCTGGAGGACCTCCCGCCGCGCGAGAAGCGGATCCTGCTGCTGCGCTTCTTCGGCAACATGACCCAGTCGCAGATCGCGCAGGAGGTCGGCATCTCCCAGATGCACGTCTCCCGGCTGCTGGCCCGCACCCTGGCCCAGCTGCGGGAGAAGCTGCTCGTGGAGGAGTGAGCGCCCGACCGCCCGGCGGGAGACCGCCCGCGACGAGCGCGCGCGGGCGCGTCACTTCACGGCGTCGTCGGCGTTCCCGGGTCCGCGGATGCCGAGGGCCCTGGTCGTCTCGGCGTTGATCAGCAGCACCAGCGCGGTCACCGCCACCACGGCGAGCACGATCCCGGCGGGGATCGCCACCCCGTCGGACCGCAGCATGTTGTAGGCCACCGGCAGCGCCATGACCTGCGTGACGACGGCGGGCCCGCGGCTCCAGCCGCGCCGGGCCAACAGGCCGCGAGCGGCCAGCAGCGGCAGCAGCGCCAGGACGATCAGCGTGACCCCGCCGGTGACGGCCTGCTGCCGGTCGTCCGGCTCGCCCGTGAGCCCGAGGACCAGCATCCACACCCCGCCGGCCACCAGCGCGAGGCCTTCCAGCGCGGCCAGGGCCGCCGCGTACGTCAGACGGCGCGGGCGGGTGCCGGCGTCGTCGGGGGCGGTGGTGGAGGTCTGCTCGCTGCTCACCCCTGCAGGGTAGCCCGCGCCGGGGAGCCGCCCCGTGTCGAGGTTCACGCCCCGCCCGGTCCGCGGGATGGACCTCGGTCTGGGCCAGGTACCGCTCAGTAGGTACCCTGCACGTCATGCGTGCACTTCTCGTGGTCAACCCGGCGGCAACCACCACCAGTGCGCGCACGCGCGACGTGCTGATCCACGCGCTCGCCAGCGAGATGAAGCTGGAGGCGGTGACCACCGAGTACCGCGGCCACGCGCGCGACCTGGGCCGGCAGGCGGCGGAGAGCGGCGAGGTCGACCTGGTCGTCGCGCTCGGCGGCGACGGCACGGTGAACGAGGTCGTCAACGGCCTGCTGCACGCGGGCCCCGATCCGGAGCACCTGCCCGGTCTCGCCGTGGTCCCCGGCGGCTCCACCAACGTCTTCGCCCGCGCCCTGGGCCTGCCCAACCAGCCCGTGGAGGCGACCGGCGTGCTGCTGGACGCCCTGCGCGAGGGCCGGGAGCGGACCGTGGGCCTGGGCCTGACCTCGGGCACGCCGGGTACGGAGGACGAGGCGGTGCCGGCCCGCTGGTTCACCTTCAACGCGGGGCTGGGCTTCGACGCGGGCGTGGTGGGCCGGGTGGAGCAGCAGCGGGAGCGGGGCCGGAAGTCGACGCACGCGCTGTACATGCGCCAGGTGGTGCGTCAGCTGCTGGGCGACCCGCACCGCCGGCGCGGGGTGATCACGCTGGAGCACCCGGGCGAGGACCCGGTCGAGGACCTGGTGCTGTCCATAGTCTCGAACACCTCACCGTGGACGTTCCTCGGCAACCGCCCGATCTACGCGTCGCCCCAGGCGTCGTTCGACACGGGACTCGATCTCTTCGGTCTGAGCCGGATGTCCGCCACCGCGGTTGCCCGGTATGGCACCCAGTTGCTCACTTCGTCCCCGGAGCGCGGGCCTCGCGGCAGACACGCGGTGTCCCGCCACGACTTGACACGCTTCACCTTGCATTCGAAGGTGCCGCTGCCCCTTCAGATGGACGGTGACCACCTCGGGCTGCGAACCAGCGTGACGTTCACAGGCGTACGCCGTGCACTGCGTGTGATTGTGTGAGCAGAAAGGGCCAAAGTCCTTTCAGTCGAACGTTTAGGCCAGGGTCCACCCCATGGAAGTACGGCTGTGACCTAGTCGACACCGAAGAATCAAAAAAAACTTTTCGGAAGGGGTTGTATCCGCCGCCGAGGTTTGCGAGTCTCTTCTTGGCGATCGGGACGGCCCGCAACATCGGCCTCCACAGATCACCGGAACCCCTCTTCAAACCCAAGGACCACGCCAGGGAACCTGGCGGTCGGCCCTTCCCTTGTTGGGGGATTCGTGAAAGCGTTCACATTCACAAGCACTTGCAGTAATACCAAGGAGAGGTAGCAGCCATGGACTGGCGTCACAACGCCGTTTGCCGCGAGGAAGACCCCGAGCTCTTCTTCCCCATCGGCAACACCGGTCCCGCGCTGCTGCAGATCGAGGAAGCCAAGGCCGTCTGCCGCCGCTGCCCGGTGATCGAGCAGTGCCTGCAGTGGGCGCTCGAGTCCGGTCAGGACTCCGGCGTCTGGGGTGGTCTCAGCGAGGACGAGCGTCGCGCGATGAAGCGCCGCGCGGCTCGCAACCGGGCGCGTCAGGCCTCCGCCTGACGACCCCACCCCTGGTGACAGCCTGAGCTTGGCGGCGCGTGTGCGCCCGTCCGGAAGATTCCGTGGACGGCGCACACGCATCTCCCGCCCCGAGCCGCAGCGCGCGGTTCCCCCCGAAGCCCGACCCCGTTCGAGCAGGGGAACCCGAAGGAACGAGCATCAGCCCCGGACCCCGGTCCGGGGTCTTTTGCTGTCCGGGGCCATGTACGGCGGACCCGGCCCCGAGAAGGTCCGGGGATTACGCGTCCCCCTGGACCGGGATGTCGAGGATCACCCGGGTCCCCCGGCCCGGGGCCGGGACCATGTCGAAGGTGCCGCCCAACTCGCCCTCCACCAGGGTCCGTACGATCTGCAGGCCCAGGTTGCCGGCGGTGTGCGGGTCGAAGCCCTCGGGCAGGCCAACCCCGTCGTCCTGCACGGTGACCAGCAGGCGCGCCTCCCTGGACGTGCCGCCGCGGACCGCGGACACCTCGACGGTGCCGGTCTCACCCTCACGGAAACCGTGCTCCAGGGCGTTCTGCAGCACCTCGGTCAGCACCATCGACAGCGGTGTGGCGACCTCGGCGTCGAGTATGCCGAAGCGGCCCGAGCGCCGGCCGGCGACCTTGCCGGGCGAGATCTCGGCGACCATCGCGAGCACCCGGTCGGCGATCTCGTCGAACTCCACCCGTTCGTCCAGGTTCTGAGACAGCGTCTCATGGACGATGGCGATGGACCCCACCCGTCGCACGGCCTCCTCCAGCGCCGCCCGGCCGCGCTCGGAGCCGATCCGGCGGGCCTGGAGCCGCAGCAGCGCGGCCACCGTCTGGAGGTTGTTCTTCACCCGGTGGTGGATCTCCCGGATGGTCGCGTCCTTGGTGATCAGCTCGCGCTCGCGGCGGCGCAGTTCGGTCACGTCACGGAGCAGCACCAGCGACCCGATGCGGGTGCCCTTCGGCTTGAGCGGGATCGCGCGGAACTGGATCACCCCGTCGTCGGACTCGATCTCGAACTCGCGGGGCGCCCAGCCGCTGGCGACCTTGGCCAGCGCCTCGTCCACCGGCCCGCGCGAGGGCGCCAGTTCGGCGGTGGTCTGCCCGAGGTGATGGCCCACCAGGTCGGCGGCCAGGCCCAGCCGGTGGTAGGCGGACAGGGCGTTGGGGGACGCGTACTGCACGACCCCGTCGGCGTCGAGCCGGATCAGCCCGTCGCCGACCCGCGGCGAGGCGTCCATCTCCAGCTGCTGGTTCGCGAACGGGAAGGAGCCGGCCGCGATCATCTGGGCCAGGTCCGAGGCGCTCTGCAGATAGGTGAGCTCCAGCCGGCTGGGGGTGCGCACGGTGAGCAGGTTGGTGTTGCGCGCGATGACGCCGAGGACCCGCCCCTCGCGCCGTACCGGGATGGACTCCACCCGGACGGGGACCTCCTCGCGCCACTCCGGGTCGCCCTCGCGCACGATGCGGCCCTCGTCCAGGGCCGCGTCCAGCATGGGCCGGCGGCCGCGCGGGACGAGGTGCCCGACCATGTCGTCCTGGTAGGAGGTGGGGCCGGTGTTGGGCCGCATCTGGGCGACGGAGACGTAGCGGGTGCCGTCGCGCGTGGGGACCCACAGGACCAGGTCGGCGAAGGAGAGGTCGGAGAGCAGTTGCCACTCCGACACCAGCAGGTGGAGCCACTCGAGATCGGTGTCGTCGAGGGCGGTGTGCTGGCGTACGAGTTCGTTCATGGAGGGCACGTCAGCGAGCGTACCCGCGGGATCGTCGGGCCCGGAAACACCCGCGGGCCGCGGCGCCTGGGAGGGACCCTCAACCCTCCCGGCACCGCAGCCCGGAGCAATATCGGCCGTGGGGTGTGCGGTCCCGGTCGGCCGAAGGATGAGGAGCCGGGGCAGTCAGGGCAGAGAGCTCCGGATCCTCGGTCCGCCTTCCTGTGCGGGGAAGGCAGGCTTGTGTGTCCTGCTACGCATTGTGGACTAGACCACTGCCCCTGTAAATGCGTGGAACACCGTTCTTTTGTCGTCGCTCCGCGTCCACTTGGACGCAGGCGCGTCCGCACCGCAGCCTAACCCGAGCGGGTGGCTCGCGGGGGCGGCCGCGGCGGGAATTTCGGCGCGACCGCGCCCGACGGCCCGTGTCACCTCGGTCGGCGGGCCCCGCTCTGCTAGATTGAGATTGGTCTAAACCACATGGTCCCGCACCCCGGGACCCGTCCCAGTCGAGTCCACCGGAAGATCGGCAGGCCCACCGTGGAAGTTGTCATCGTTGCGGACGCCAAGGCGGGAGGCGAGACCGTCGCCGAGGCCATGGCCCAGCTGCTGCGGGCCAAGCCCGACGCCCTGTTGGGCGTGGCCACGGGATCCACGCCGCTGCCCGTCTACGAGGCGCTGGCGGCGAAGGTCCGCTCCGGCGCCACCGACATCTCCCGGGCGCGGGTCGCCCAGCTCGACGAGTACGTGGGGCTGCCGGCCGACCACCCCGAGTCCTACCGCTCGGTGCTGCGCCGCGAGGTCCTCGAACCGCTCGGCATCCCGATGGAGTCCTTCCTGGGCCCGGACGGAACCGCCGAGGACGTGCAGGGCGCCTGCGAGCGCTACGACCGGGAGCTGGCCGAGGCCGGCGGCGTGGACCTGCAGCTGCTGGGGATCGGCACGGACGGGCACATCGGGTTCAACGAGCCGTGCTCCTCGCTCGCCTCGCGCACCCGGATCAAGACCCTGACCGAGCAGACCCGGGTGGACAACGCCCGCTTCTTCGACGGCGACATCGACCAGGTGCCGCACCACGTCATCACCCAGGGCATCGGCACCATCCTGGAGGCCCGGCACCTGGTCCTGCTGGCCACCGGCGAGGGCAAGGCGGACGCGGTCGCCGCCACCGTCGAGGGACCGGTCGCGGCGGTGTGCCCGGCGTCCGCGCTTCAGCTGCACCCGCACGCCACCGTGGTCGTCGACGAGGCCGCCGCCTCCAAGCTGAAGCTCGCCGACTACTTCCGGCACACCTACGCCAACAAGCCGGAGTGGCAGGGGATCTGACCACCGCCCGTGGTCTGGACCAGCACCAGCCCCAGGGGTATACAAAAGGGATCACGGAGCGTACGGGGGACACCTCCCCGTCCCGAGCCGTGCCACGATGTCAGCCGTGGCCGACGGTCTGTCGGCCGCTTCGGCAGCCGGAGCCGGGAAGGCAGAGCATGAGCACCGACGTCAGCAGTGCGGAGAACGAGGGTGGGACCGCGGTCCGTACGGCGCGTGTGCCCAAGTACTACCGGCTCAAGAAACACCTGCTCGACATGACCGAGACGGCACCTCCCGGCACCCCGGTCCCGCCCGAGCGCACCCTGGCCGCCGAGTTCGACACCTCACGCACCACCGTGCGCCAGGCGCTGCAGGAGCTGGTGGTCGAGGGGCGTCTGGAGCGCATCCAGGGCAAGGGCACCTTCGTCGCCAAGCCCAAGGTGTCCCAGGCGCTCCAACTGACCTCCTACACCGAGGACATGCGCGCCCAGGGCCTGGAGCCGACGTCGCAGCTGCTCGACCTCGGGTACATCACCGCCGACGACCGGCTCGCCGGCCTGCTGGACATCACGGCCGGCGGACGCGTGCTGCGCATCGAGCGGCTGCGCATGGCCAACGGCGAGCCGATGGCCATCGAGACCACCCACCTCAGCGCCAAGCGCTTCCCCGCGCTGCGCCGCAGCCTGACCAAGTACACGTCGCTCTACACCGCCCTCGCCGAGGTGTACGACGTCCATCTCGCGGAGGCGGAGGAGACGATCGAGACGTCCCTGGCCACTCCGCGCGAGGCGGGCCTGCTCGGCACCGACGTCGGCCTGCCGATGCTGATGCTGTCGCGGCACTCGCTCGACCGGGGCGGGCAGCCGGTGGAGTGGGTGCGTTCGGTGTACCGGGGCGACCGGTACAAGTTCGTCGCGCGCCTCAAGCGCCCCCAGGACTGAGCCCCGAGCGCCCCCAAGACCGAGTTCCCGCGCCCCCAGGACCGAGACCGGACGGGCGCCGGACGGCCTCCTGGGGCGGCCGCAAAACCCGACAGACCGGGTGGTTGACAGGATTTTCGTTGCTGTTGCCTCTCGGTTGGGCGGCTGCTGAGTACCGCCCCTCCAACGGGGGGTTACGACCGCCCCGCCCCCTCACCTACATTGCCGCGAGCCAACGTCGGCGATCAGTGAGGGGACGGGAGCCGTCTGATGTCACAAGCCCCAGAAACAACACGAGAGCCGGTGGTGACGCCCGTGCGCGTCGTCATCGGCCTCTGTCTCGTCGCACCGTTCGTGGCCATGCTGTGGGTCGGGTCCTACGCCAAGACCGACCCGGCCTTCATCGGTATCCCGTTCTTCTACTGGTACCAGATGGCCTGGGTGCTGCTCTCGACCGTGCTGACGATGACCGCGTACAAGCTCTGGCAGCGTGACCAGCGCGGCCGTACGGCCACGAAGGGCGGTGCGGAGCAGTGAACGACGGCGTGAACGGCGTGGCACTCGCCGTCTTCATCTTCTTCTTCGTGCTCGTCACGGTGATGGGCTTCCTGGCCGCGCGCTGGCGCAGGGCCGCCAACGAGCACACCCTCGACGAATGGGGCCTGGGCGGGCGCTCGTTCGGCACCTGGGTCACCTGGTTCCTGCTGGGCGGCGACCTGTACACCGCGTACACCTTCGTGGCCGTCCCGGCGGCGATCTACGCGGCGGGCGCGGCCGGCTTCTTCGCGGTGCCGTACACCATCCTGGTGTACCCGCTGATCTTCACCTTCCTGCCCCGGCTGTGGTCGGTGTCGCACAAGCACGGCTATGTGACGACGTCCGACTTCGTGCGCGGGCGGTTCGGCTCGAAGGGGCTGTCGCTGGCCGTCGCGGTCACCGGCATCCTGGCGACGATGCCGTACATCGCGCTGCAGCTGGTCGGCATCCAGGCCGTGCTGGACGTGATGGGCGTCGGCGGCGGCGGCGAGAACACCAACTGGTTCGTCAAGGACCTGCCGCTGCTCCTCGCCTTCGGTGTGCTGGCCGCGTACACCTACTCGTCGGGTCTGCGGGCGCCGGCGCTGATCGCGTTCGTCAAGGACACGCTGATCTACATCGTGATCGCGGTGGCGATCATCTACATCCCGATCAAGCTGGGCGGGTTCGACGAGATCTTCGCCTCCGCGCAGGAGGCGTACAGCGAGACCAACCCGGCCACCGGTGCCCCGCGCGGCGCCCTGGTGCCGGGCGAGGCGGGCCAGTGGACGTACGCCACGCTGGCGCTGGGCTCGGCGCTCGCGCTGTTCATGTACCCGCACTCGATCACGGCGACGCTGTCCTCGCGCAGCCGTGAGGTGATCCGCCGCAACACCACGATCCTGCCGCTGTACTCGCTGATGCTGGGCCTCCTGGCGCTTCTCGGCTTCATGGCGATCGCGGCCGGGGTCAAGGTACAGAACGGCCAGCTGGCCATCCCGCAGCTGTTCGAGAACATGTTCCCGGACTGGTTCGCCGGTGTGGCCTTCGCGGCGATCGGCATCGGCGCGCTGGTGCCGGCGGCGATCATGTCGATCGCGGCGGCGAACCTGTTCACCCGCAACATCTACAAGGACTTCATCAAGCCGGACGCGACCCCGAAGCAGGAGACCGCCGTCTCCAAGGCCGTGTCGCTGCTGGTGAAGGTGGGCGCGCTGGCCTTCGTCCTGACCATGGACAAGACGGTCGCCATCAACTTCCAGCTGCTGGGCGGCATCTGGATCCTGCAGACCTTCCCGGCGCTGGTGGGCGGCCTGTTCACCCGCTGGTTCCACCGCTGGGCGCTGATCGGCGGCTGGGCGGTCGGCATGATCTACGGCACGGTCGCCGCGTACGGGGTGGCGTCGCCGACGCAGAAGCACTTCGGCGGCTCGGCCAAGGAGATCCCGGGGATCGGCGAGATCGGCTACATCGGTCTCACCGCCTTCGTGATCAACGTGGTGGTCACGGTGGTGCTCACATTCGTCATGCGGGCCCTCAAGGCGCCCGAGGGCGTCGACGAGACGAAGCCGGAGGACTACACGGCGGACGCGGGCGACCCCGGCGTCCGGACCGAGCTCCCGCCGGCCACGGCGGGCAGCGCGCACTGACGTCGCGGGACACAGGGCAGCGGGCCGCCGGTGGAAAACCGGCGGCCCGCTGTCGTGCCCGTGCGGCAGACTCCCCCGCATGGACATCGTCATCCGGCCGGTGACGCCCGGCGAGCACGCGGAACTCGGTGAGATCACCGCGCAGGCCTATCTCCAGGACGGCCTGCTGGACTTCGGGGAGAGCGACGCCTACCTCGGTGAGCTCAGGGACGTGGCGAAGCGGGCGGCCGCCGCCGAGGTGCTGGTCGCGGTGGAGCACGGCACGCTGCTGGGCGGGGTGACCTTCGTGCCGGGGCCCGGACCGATGGCCGACATGGCGCGGCCGGACGAGGCGGAGATCCGGATGCTGGCGGTGGCCGCGTCCGGCCGGGGACGGGGCGCCGGGGAGGCACTGGTGCGCGCCTGCGTCGACCGGGCACGGGCGACCGAGGGCCGCGCGCGGGTCGTGCTGTCGACCCAGCGCACCATGCGCGCCGCCCACCGCGTCTATGAGCGGCTGGGCTTCACCCGCGCCCCGGAGCGGGACTGGAACCCGCTGCCGGAGCTGGACGACATCATGCTCCTCACCTATGAGCTGACACTCTGACACCGACTCGACACAACATATGGGCTTGCTGGCGGCACCCGGCACAAGATGTATGCTCATGCTCGCTGTCGCCGCAGGGGAATCCGGTGCGAATCCGGAACTGTCCCGCAACGGTGTACCCCTGCCTGCCCACGGGCGCGCACGGGAGTCAGTCCGAGGACCTGCCGACAGTGCGCCCGGCCCGTCCGGTCCGGGTGCCCTGACGTCCGGGCCTCGCGGAATGGGCCGGTGGACGCGGCGCCGCGTGCGCTCGTGTGCTGCCCCCTGCGCTCTTCGAGGCCCCCGTGCCGAGCGAGGGAGAGCCCCACGTGACCATCGCGCCAGCCGATCCGGCTTCAGCGACCCGCGTGACCGAGGAGGGCGACGGCCCCGGAGCCGCGCTGCTGCGGACCCTGACCGAGCTGACCACCGACCTGCCCGACGCCGACCCCGGCCGGGTCGCCGCGGCCGCGCTGCGCGGCCGGTCCGCCGCCGCCGACGAGGCGGAGCTGCGGGAACTGGCCACCGAGGCGGCGGCCGGCCTGATCTCCGAGGACCCCGCCTACTCCCGGCTCGCCGCCCGGCTGCTGACCCTCGGCATCCGCGCCGAGGCCGCCTCGCAGGGCGTCACCTCCTTCACCGGGTCGGTCGCCACCGGCCACCGGGAGGGACTGATCGGCGACCGGACCGCGGCCCTCGTCCGGCTGCACGCCGCCCGCCTGGACGCCCTGGTCGACACCACGGCCGACGACCGCTTCGGCTACTTCGGGCTGCGCACCCTGCACAGCCGCTACCTGCTGCGCCACCCGGTCACCCGCAAGGTCGTCGAGACGCCCCAGCACTTCCTGCTGCGGGTGGCCTGCGGACTCGCGGAGGACGACAGCGAGCGGGCGCTGGACGAGGTCGCCGCCCTGTACGGGCTGATGAGCCGGCTGGACTACCTGCCCTCCTCCCCCACGCTGTTCAACTCCGGCACCCGCCACCCGCAGATGTCGTCCTGCTACCTCCTGGACTCCCCCAAGGACGAGCTGGACTCCCTCTACGACCGCTACCACCAGGTCGCCCGCCTCTCGAAGCACGCCGGCGGCATCGGCCTGTCCTTCTCCCGCGTCCGCGCCCGGGGCTCGCTGATCCGCGGCACCAACGGGCACTCCAACGGCATCGTCCCGTTCCTGAAGACGCTGGACGCCTCGGTCGCCGCCGTGAACCAGGGCGGCCGGCGCAAGGGCGCCGCCGCCGTCTACCTGGAGACGTGGCACGCGGACGTCGAGGAGTTCCTGGAGCTGCGGGACAACACCGGTGAGGACGCCCGCCGTACGCACAACCTGAACCTGGCGCACTGGGTGCCGGACGAGTTCATGCGCCGGGTCGACGCCGACGCCGAGTGGTCGCTGTTCTCCCCCGTCGACGTGCCCGAGCTGGTCGACCTGTGGGGCGAGGAGTTCGACGCGGCCTACCGCGCCGCCGAGGCGAGGGGCCTGGCCCGCAGGACGCTCCCGGCCCGCGAGCTGTACGGCCGGATGATGCGCACCCTCGCGCAGACCGGCAACGGCTGGATGACCTTCAAGGACACCGCCAACCGCACCGCCAACCAGACCGCCGAGCCCGGCCAGGTGGTCCACTCCTCGAACCTGTGCACGGAGATCCTGGAGGTCACCGACGACGGGGAGACCGCGGTCTGCAACCTGGGGTCGGTCAACCTCGCGGCCTTCGCCGGCCCGGACGGCATGGACTGGGAGCGCCTGGACGCGGCGGTCCGTACCGCCGTGACGTTCCTGGACCGGGTGGTCGACATCAACTTCTACCCGACCGAGCAGGCGTCCCGGTCCAACAGCCGCTGGCGCCCGGTCGGTCTGGGCGTGATGGGGCTGCAGGACGTCTTCTTCCGGCTGCGCATGCCGTTCGACTCCCCCGAGGCGAAGGCGCTCTCCACCCGGATCGCCGAGCGGATCATGCTCGCCGCGTACGAGACGTCCGCCGGGCTGGCCGAGCGGCACGGCCCGCTGCCGGCCTGGGAGAAGACCCGTACGGCCCGGGGCGTGCTGCACCCCGACCACTACGGTGTCGAGCTCACCTGGCCGGAGCGCTGGGAGGCGCTGCGCGTCCGGATCGCGGCCACGGGCATGCGCAACGCGCTGCTGCTGGCCGTCGCGCCGACCGCCACCATCGCGTCCATCGCGGGCGTGTACGAGTGCATCGAGCCGCAGGTGTCCAACCTGTTCAAGCGCGAGACGCTGTCCGGGGAGTTCCTCCAGGTCAACTCGTACCTGGTGGAGGACCTCAAGCGGCTCGGCGTGTGGGACGCGCGCACCCGGGAGGCGCTGCGCGAGGCGGGCGGCTCGGTGCAGCACTTCGCGTGGATCCCGGAGGACGTCCGGCGGCTGTACCGCACGGCCTGGGAGATCCCGCAGCGCGGCCTGATCGACATGGCCGCCGCGCGCACCCCGTTCCTGGACCAGGCGCAGTCGCTGAACCTGTTCCTGGAGACGCCGACCATCGGCAAGCTCTCGTCGATGTACGCCTACGCCTGGAAGCAGGGGCTGAAGACCACCTACTACCTGCGCTCCCGCCCGGCGACCCGGATCGCCCGCGCGGCCCGCGCCGCCGTACCCGTCCCCGTCCAGCAGCCGGCCGATCCCGAGGCCGTCGCCTGCTCCCTCGAGAACCCCGAATCCTGCGAGGCCTGCCAGTGACCACCAGCGCGACGAAGAACCTGCTCGACCCCGGCTTCGAGCTGACCCTGCGCCCCATGCGCTACCCCGACTTCTACGAGCGCTACCGGGACGCGATCAAGAACACCTGGCACGTCGAGGAGGTGGACCTGCATTCGGACGTCGCCGACCTGGCGAAGCTGACCCCCGAGGAGCAGCATCTGATCGGTCGGCTCGTGGCGTTCTTCGCGACCGGCGACTCGATCGTGGCGAACAACCTGGTGCTGACGCTGTACAAGCACATCAACTCGCCCGAGGCGCGGCTGTACCTGTCGCGGCAGCTGTTCGAGGAGGCCGTGCACGTCCAGTTCTACCTGACGCTGCTGGACACCTATCTGCCCGACCCGGACGACCGGGCGGCGGCCTTCGCAGCCGTGGAGAACATCCCGTCCATCCGGGAGAAGGCCGAGTTCTGCTTCCGGTGGATGGACTCGGTGGAGAAGATCGACCGGCTGGAGTCCCGGGCCGACCGGCGCCGCTTCCTGCTCAACCTGATCTGCTTCGCGGCGTGCATCGAGGGCCTGTTCTTCTACGGCGCGTTCGCCTACGTCTACTGGTTCCGCAGCCGGGGCCTGCTGCACGGGCTGGCGACCGGCACCAACTGGGTGTTCCGCGACGAGACCATGCACATGTCGTTCGCGTTCGACGTGGTGGACACCGTGCGCAAGGAGGAGCCGGAGCTGTTCGACGAGGAGCTCGGCCGGCAGGTCACCGACATGCTGCGCGAGGCGGTCGAGGCGGAACTGCAGTTCGCGCGGGACCTGTGCGGCGAAGGGCTGCCGGGCATGAACACCGCGTCGATGCGGGAGTACCTGGAGTGCGTCGCCGACCAGCGGCTGGTGCGGCTGGGCTTCCCGCCGGTGTACGGGTCGGAGAACCCGTTCTCCTTCATGGAGCTGCAGGGCGTCCAGGAGCTGACCAACTTCTTCGAGCGCCGTCCGTCCGCGTACCAGGTCGCCGTGGAGGGCACGGTCGACCTGGACGAGGACTTCTAGGGCCCGGGCGCCGGGTCCGTCTCACGCCGCGCGTGCGTGACGGCGGGAGGCGGCCCGGTGCTGCGGGCGGGACGCGGCCGGGTCGGGCGGCTCGGTGGCGGGGGCCGCCTGGGCCTGGCGGATCTGCCGGTCGATGCGGCGGTCGCGCAGGATGCCGATCACGGCGGGCGCGGTCATCAGGACGAACAGGCCGAGAACGGCCACCATCGAGATCAGTGCTTCCATCTGCGTCGTGTTCATGTACACCACTGTCGCGCCGGACACTCCTGACCGGCAGTGGCAGGACTGCCGTACACCCTCGATTTACTGCCAGTCGTGGGGCACACTGAAGGCATGCTCCGGAATGTGGCGGCCGTCCTCCTCGACGGCGTGAACCCCTTCGAACTCGGCGTGGTGTGCGAGGTGTTCGGCATCGACCGCAGCGACGACGGGCTGCCGGTCTACGACTTCGCCGTCGCCTCTGCGGACGGGCCGTCGGTGCGCGCCAGTACCGGCTTCTCGCTCCAGGTCGAGCACGGTCTGGAACGTCTGGAGACGGCGGACCTGATCACCGTGCCGGCCGGCGCCTCCTTCGTGTCGCGGGAGTTCCCGCCCGAGCTGCTGGACGCGCTGCGCCGGGCCGTGGACCGGGGCGCGCGGGTGCTGAGCGTGTGCTCGGGGGTGTTCGTGCTGGCCGCCGCCGGACTGCTGGAGGGCCGCCGCGCCGCCGTCCACTGGAAGCACGCGGAGGAACTGGGCCGCAGGCACCCCCATCTGACGGCGGAGCCCGACGTGCTCTACGTCGACGAGGACCCGGTGTTCACCTCGGCGGGCACCGCCGCCGGCATCGACGCCTGCCTGCACCTGGTGCGCAAGGAGCAGGGGTCCGAGGTGGCCAACCGGATCGCCCGGCGGATGGTGGTGCCCCCGCACCGCGACGGCGGGCAGGCCCAGTACATCGAGCGCCCGCTGCCGCAGCCCGGGGGCGACTCCGTCGCCGAGGTGCTGGTGTGGATGGAGCGGCACCTCGACGAGGAGGTCACCGTCGAGCAGCTCGCCGCCCGCGCCCACATGTCCCCGCGCACCTTCGCCCGCCGCTTCCAGCAGGAGACCGGCACCACGCCCTACCGCTGGATCCTGGGGCAGCGGGTGCTGCTGGCCCAGCACCTGCTGGAGCGGACGGACGAGACGGTGGACGCGATCGCCGGCCGTACCGGTTTCGGCAACGCGGCCGCGCTGCGCCACCACTTCGTCCGCGCGGTGGGGACCACGCCGCAGTCCTACCGGCGCGCGTTCAGGGGCCCGGAGGCCGCCTGAACGCGCGCCGCTCGGCCGGTCAGCGGGGCAGCGCCCGCAGCATCAGCCGGCGGGGCCGCAGGGTGATGCCGATGCGCGGCCGGGCGTCGGACCCGGACGCGTGCTCGAAGCGGTAGGCGGTGGCCACCACCGCGGTGATGAGCGTGAGCTCCGCCATCGAGAAGTGGTCGCTCGGGCACTTGCGGTTGCCCACGCTGAACGGGCTCATCGCGAACTTGGGCACGTCCTTCGACCGCCCCGGGAGCCAGCGGTCGGGGTCGAAGTCATCGTTCCGCTCGTACGACCGCCGGTCGCGTTGGATCGCGAACGGGCTGTAGATCAGGTCCGCGCCCTTCGGAATGCGGTAACCGCCGAGTTCTGTGTCGGCCACCGCGCGGCGGGTCAGAATCCATACGGCCGGATACAGCCGCAGGGTCTCCGTGACGACATTCGCGGTGTACGTCAGCTTACGCACGTCCTCGAATGCGACCGGCCGGTCACCGACGACCGATTTCACCTCGTCGCGGATCTTGTCGCCGAGTTCCGGGTGCTCTGTGAGAACCAGGAGCAGGGACATGACCGTGGATCCGACGGTTTCGGCGCCGGGGGTCAGGATGGCGATGACCTGATCGTGGATCTCCTGTTCCCCGATGGGGTCGCCATTGTCGTCCTTCGCGTCCAGCAAAGCCGTCAGCAAATCGTCCGGTTTTTGACCGCTTGCCCGTCGGTCGGCGATGATCTCGTCCACCAGGACATGCAAATCGGCCAGCGCCCGGTTGAATTCCCGATTGGACGGGAGGGGCACCTTGTAGAGCGGCCCGAGCGGTACCACCATGCGCTGGTACATGCCGCTGAACAGGGTGGCCAGGTCCGTGCATATGCGCTCGGCCCGGTCGTCCATGTAGCTGCCGCGCATGAGGCAGCGGGCGGTGACGCGCACCGCCGCGCGGAAGGACTCCGCCGTGATGTCCAGCGGCTTGCCGGCGCGCCAGCGCTCCACCAGCGCGTAGGCCTCCTCGGCCATGATCGGGCCGTAGGCGGGGATCGCGTCGAGCCGGAACGCGGGCTGTATGGTGCGCCGCTGGCGCCGGTGCAGCGGTCCGTTGGCGGTGGCCACGCCCTCCTTGCCGAGCAGGCTCTCCAGCGACTCCCACAGGGGTCCGGCGATGATGTAGTCCGGGCTGAGCGCCACGGCGCCGGTGAGGGCGGGGGTCGTGACGGCGTACACGGTCTTGGGTCCGAGCTTCAGCCGGACGACGTCTCCGTGGTCGCGCAGCTGCGAGAGGAAGGCCAGCGGATCGCGCACCAGCCGCCAGCCGTGGCCGAGGAGCGGGACGGTGCCGCCGGCCACGGGCGGCTCGCGCAGTTCGGTCGTCGGGGCGTTCGGGGTTCCTACCGACTCGACGGTCATTTCTCACCTTCCGTTGCGTTGTTGACGTACGGGGGCGTGGACCGGTCGTCCCAGCTGTCGACCCGGTACCGGCCGGACTCGTGGTGGAACCAGTAGACGGAACTGAACCAGTTCCGCATGTTGCCGACGCAGGCGCGCACGGCGGCGCTCGTCTCCTTTCCGCCCACCGTCCCGTCGTCGAGACGGTCGGCGAACCGTAATGCCTCCTTCTCGACGTCCAGGAAATCGTTGACGCATTCCTCAACGCGGCGCCTCACATCGGCGATCGCCTCTTCGAGGGTCATTCCCTCGTGGGTGACGAGACTGATGCCGAGATTGTGCACCTCATTGCCTGCGATTTCCTTGGGCAACGAACAGAGGTCGTTGTACCAGGCGGCGAATTCCTGACTGAGCAGGGCCGCTTTCCGGTAGACCTGGTTCTTCCTCACCTCGTCCGGGAGTTCGCATCCCGCGCTCGGCTCCAGAAGGTCGGTCCAGATCCAGTGCGCGAAGGTGAGGCGGCGCAGTTCCAGGTATTCCTCGACGGTCGGGACGATCCCTTCCGTACGGTTGTGGAATTCCCGGTCGTACGCCTCGATGACGGTGTGGAAGTGGCGCGCGAAGCGGGCGTTCCAGCCGCCCGGCAGGAAGGTGAACAGCCGCTGCACGCTGTCGGCGAGCCCCGCGACCACGGGGTCCTCGTGACCGAGGTGGTCACCGGGACGGTCGAGGGCGTTGTGCAGCAGGTCCTTCAGGCGCCGCCAGGAGTCGGGACGGCCGTGCACGATGTCGCGGTCGTGACGGTCGTCCCAGACGAAGAACCAGGCGCTGTAGTCCGCTATCGCCTGCAGGACCTCGTCGGGCGCGCCTATGTAGTAGCCCGCCATGAGGTCCGTGTAGCACAGGCCGTCGGCATATTCCTCCACCTTCTCCGGGGTCATGAGCCGCTTTTCGAGCAGCCATGCCCGGGTCGCCCTCTGGAGCTTCGGCCAATACGGGTGGAGTTGCCGGGGAAACGCCGCCTCGATCACCGGAAGAGACAGCGCCGGTGGAACTGCGATGGTGGTCGGTGTCGATGTGGTGCCGTGTGACAAAGCATGCACGAACAATCCCCTCTCAGCCGCCAGTTGAGCGCCCGCCCCCCGAGCCGGGCGCACGCCGTGCGTATCCCCGCACCTCCATTCAGCACCACAAGCGACCGTTCTGGGAACGGATTTGCTTCTTTCACTACCTTTGGTTGCGCACAGACGAACGGCGCCCGTCCGGGATGTGCCGGATCGGGCGCCGTGCGCGCGGGGTGGAGTGAGCCGTGATACGGCCGTCAGTCGTTGGCGACCACGGGGTAGCGCGGCTCGTTCTCGGCCATCTGCTTGAGCGCGGCCTTGCGCTCCCGCTTCGACAGCCGGTCGATGTAGAGGTAGCCGTAGAGGTGGTCCGTCTCGTGCTGCAGGCAGCGTGCGAAGTAGCCCGTGCCGCGCACGCGGACCGGGTTGCCCTTCTCGTCCTGGCCGGTCACCTCGGCGTAGTCGGGCCGGGCCAGCGGCGCGTACGCGGTCGGCACGGACAGGCAGCCCTCGCTGCTGTCGTCCAGCCGGCGCTGCTCGGCGGGCAGTTCGACCAGCTTGGGGTTGCAGACCACGCCGACGTGACGCACGCCCTCGTCGTCCGGGCAGTCGTACACGAAGACCTTGAGGTCGACACCGATCTGGTTCGCGGCCAGGCCCACGCCCTCGGCGGTGCGCTGGCTGGCGAACATGTCGGCGACCAGCTGCTGCAACTCCTCACCGAAGTCCGTGACGTCCTGGCACTCCTTGTGCAGCACCGGGTTGCCGACCACGGTGATCGGGCGGGAGGTGCCACGCTCCCGCCAGGCCGCCTCGCGCTCCTCGCAGTCCTCCGTGTCGATGACGTAGCCCTCGTCGTCGACGGGGAGCACGCCCGCGTGCTGCTGATCGGTGTCCTGCTGAGCCATGACCGACGTGTGCCTTCCTGAGATGACCGAGAATGCTGTGACAAGGGTAAGTGCAACGCCCCAGGAAGGGGCGCGGGGCAGCATCGATGTGCGGCTCCGCCGCGTGGGCGCGACAAGCCACAGCCGACCCGCAGCCGGGCCGCGGCCCTCAGCAGACCTCTTCGAGATCCCGCCAGTCCCGGGAGTCCGGACTGTCGGCGACCCACCCGTCCAGCAACCCCCGCACCAGAGCCGCGGGCGCGGCGATGCCGCATTCCCTCTCCGGCACCCACAACTGCCCGTCGGTGCGGTGCCCGAGCGGTCCGGGATGCCCCGGCTCACTGTGGTCGTGAGGATCGAGATGCTCGCCGTCACCCTCGTCGGAGGGCATCCGCGACTCCGAGCACATGCGGCACAGCAGCCGCACCGACGACGACCAGTCCTCCGCCGCGAACCCGGCGTCGGAGGCGAGCTGTTCCAGCGCGTCCCGGTCGGCCTCGGACGCCGCTTCCAGCAGCACCACCCAGGTGGGCACCGGCGAGGGCGCCCACAACTCGATCTCGTCGAACACCGGATAGGTGTGCCCGGCGGCGGTGCTCCGCTCGCCGTGCGGCACCCCGTCGTGCAGGACGACCTCGCCCCAGCGGCGCCCGGAGGACGGCAGCGGGATGGACAGCACCTCGATGCGGGCCGGGTCGAGCCGCCGCCCCCACACCACCTCGGCCTCCCCCTCCGGGGACAGCCGTACGGCCGCGCTGCCCAGGTCCATGCCGAGAGGCTCGCCGGAGCCGGTGGCGGAGCCGGGCACCTTGAGGCCGTACGCCTGCCAGGCCCGGCGGGCCAGCGGCCAGTCCTGCAGGGCCGTCGCGGCGATGCCCACGTTCCACCAGTCCGGCGCACCGGTGTCCCGGTCGAGCAGGGCCACGGCGCGCAGTCCCGCCGCGCGCGCCTGCTCCCAGTCGTGCCGGAACTTGTGCAGCAGCGCGAGGTTGAACCAGGACTCCGACAGCCAGGGCTCCAGATCGGCGGCCCGGGTCAGCAGCGCGCCCGCGTCCTCGTACCGGCCGTCGCCGATGAGCGTGAACGCGCGGTCCGTGGCCTGCCGCCAGGAGGCGGAGGGCCGGTGACGTCCCTTGCCGAAGATCCTCACGATTCCCGCCTGCCAGTTCCGTTCGGTGGGCCGGCCGCAGCGGTCGGCGCCCCCGGACACCCTCTCCTTCGCATCCAACCACGTGCGGCCGCGAGGCCGCTCATTACCCATGGGTTACCCAGCATGGCAGGCCGCCAGACCGCCTCGCCCGGGTCCCTCACCACGACCGGTCGACCTGCTCACGCGCCCCCTCCGTGTTCCGGGACAGCACCCTCGCCAGGGCCTCCACGACCTCCGGCGCGTACTCCCCGGCGGCCTTGAGCCGCAGTTCCTCCAGCGCGGTCAGCGGCCCCCCGGGCCCTCTTTCCCGGGACTTCTCGTCGTAAGCGTTCACCACCCGGACGATCCGGGCGGCCGGCGGCTGCTCGTGGTGCGGGTCGGCCTGGCGTTCCACGATCACGGCGACCCGGGGGTCCACACCGGTCTGGCGCACCACCGCGCCGCCGAGGAGCGCGATCCGCCGCTGCTCGGTGACCGGCAGCTCGGCGGTGGCGCCCGCGGGGACCGCGTCGACGAGGCTGAGCTGGCCGATGTCGTGCATGAGCGCGGCGTACTCCAGCACGGTCAGCTCCGGTTCGGTCAGGCCCAGGTCCCGGCCCACCGCCTGACTGAGCGCGGCGACCCGGCGTGAGTGGCCGTGCGGGGTGTATCCGGCGATCTCGGTGGCCCGCGCCAGGGAGGCGATGGTCTGCCGGTAGGTGGCCCGCACCGCGGTGTACCGCCGGTGCGACAGCTGGGCGAGCAGCAGCGGCACGGAGAACACCGGCAGCGCCCACAGCCCCACGACCGCCACGCCCAGCGCCATCACGGCACCCGTGGCGACGACGGCGGCGCCGATCCCGGGCACGGCCCGCAGTTCGTCGCGCAGCAGCGGCGGGAAGGGCCAGCCGGTGCGGGAGTGGGACAGCGCGGCGGCGAGCACGGCGTCGCACAGCGCGGTCAGCGACAGCAGGACGAGGAGCAGCAGCGCGTGCGACGGTCCGCTGAAGTCGTCGAAGGCGCCGCGGGCGTGCAGCGGCTGGAAGCACACGGCGACGAAGCCGACGGTCAGCACCCGCCGGGTCACGGGGTCCAGGGCGGGCCCGTCGCCGCGCCCCACGTGCGGGACGCTGCCGAGCAGCGACGCGGCGAGCACCACGGTGACGACCTGGGCGGCGCCGTGGTGGGTGCCGTGCCCCGCGGTCTCACCGAGCAGCGCGTACGCCAGTGAGCCGGCGGCGGCGAGCGGCGCGGCCTCCCGGATGCCCCGGCCGCCCCGCCGGGTGAGCTCGCCGACGGCGACCAGCGTGCCGAAGGCCAGGGCCGTGCCGCGGTCCTCGATGCCGTCGTGGAGCGTCATCCCCAGCGCCCCGGCGGCGAGGACGGCGGCGCACAGGTGCACGACGGTGTGCAGCCGGGGCCTCACCGGCGCGCCCCGGGGCGGCCGGTGGCCGGTGCGGCGGGTCCGGGGACGGCCGTCGGCCGGGGTTCGTCGGCGGTCACCGCCGGGTGCCAGCCGGCACGGCCGATCGCGCGGACCAGCGCCCGCACCATCCGCGGGTCGAAGTGGGTCCCGGCGCACCGCTGGAGCTCCTCCAGCGCCACCGGCACCGGGCGCGCCCGGCTGTAGCTGCGGGTGGAGGTCATGGCGTCGAAGGCGTCGGCGACGGCGACCACCCGGGCCGACTCGGGGATCTGACCGCCCGCCAGGCCGTAGGGGTAGCCGGTGCCGTCGAGCCGCTCGTGGTGGTGCAGCACCGCCGCGCGGGCCTCGCCGAGGAAGGAGATGCCGCGCACCATCTCGTGCCCGTACTCGGGGTGCAGTTCGATGATCCGCCGTTCCTCGGGGGTGAGCGGGCCGTTCTTGGTGAGCAGCCGGGTGGGCACGCCGAGCTTGCCGACGTCGTGCAGGATGCCGGCGAACCTGAGCGTCTCGACGCGGTCGTCGTCCATGCCGAGTTCCCGCGCGATCAGCATGGAGGCCCGGCCGACGCGTTCGCTGTGGCCGCGTGTGTAGCCGTCCTTGATGTCGACGGCCTGCACCAGCGCGCGGATCGTGGCCTGGTGGGCGGCGCGCTCCCGGTGGTACTGGGCGAACGCCCACCACGAGACGCCCATCGGCAGCAGCACCAGCAGCGCCGCCACCGGGCCGTACGGGCTGCGCCACAGCAGGGCCATCATCAGTCCGGCGAGGCCGTGCACGGTGAGTGGCGCGAGGGAGCCGAGGAACAGCCGCGACCAGGCGGCCGGGGCGGCGGCGGCCCGGCCGCGCGGGAGGCCTCCGGGGGCCGGAGCCAGGACGCCGCCGTCGAGCAGGGTGAGGACCAGGCAGAACGCGAGCACGGCGGCGCCGGCCGTCGCGAGGGCGCCGGGCATGTCGCAGTGCGCGACCGCGTCCCGGCCCCCGGTCTTGAGGTGGACCAGGCTCGCGGCCCAGACGGCGACCACCAACTGCCCGGTGCGCCAGAGCCGGCGGGCGAGGCGGGGGCGGTGCTCGACGGGGAGCAGCAGCGCGCCGGGCAGCGCGACCAGGGCCGCGGCGGTCGGCGGCAGCAGGAAGGCCCCGGCGAGGAGCACGGGGTGGAAGGTGCCACCCGGGTGCGGGCCGGCGACGATCCGGGACCGGGCGAGGCGCTCGCAGCCGGCGTACAGGGCGGCGAGCAGGACGACCGGCCACCAGGGGAAACGCGGGTCGGGCAGGGACGACAGCACCCCCGGCCGGGGCAGGCCCGGCAGGGGGAGCAGACAGAGCAGACCCAGAAGGGTGACGCAGACCAGATACACCCGGGCCCGCGCCGGTAACGCTTCCATGAGCCCCTCCCCCGACCGCGCCGCGCGCGATGTGCCGCCTGCCAGGCTCGGAGCCTAGGCGGGACGGGGCTGCCGCCGCGGGCGGACCGCTCGCGGATTAGCACAATCGGGTGACGCGGCGTCCGGGGAGGGACGTGGGGTCAGGACTCCTGCGGGGCCGTCGCGACGTCCTGGTCGGGCACGGACTCACCCGAGCGGATCAGCTCGATCCGGCCCATGACCTTGGACCGCAGGTCGCCCGGCACGTCGTCCTGTCCGCAACACCGCTTGACGAGCTTCTTCACGGCTTGCTCGAGCCCGTACTTCTCCAGGCACGGCGAGCACTCCTCGAAGTGGTGCTCGAACTTCACACAGTCGGAATCCGGCATCTCACGGTCGAGGAACTCGTAGAGATGATCGAGGATTTCGCTGCAATCCGTCTCGTGCGGCTCTCCGCAGCTCATGACCCCGAGCCTTTCGCTTCGTTCGACTCTCCGGCACCGGCCGGGACCAGTCCGCGCTCGCGCGCGTAGTCCTCGAGCATGCCGCGCAGCTGACGACGTCCCCGGTGCAGCCGGGACATGACCGTACCGATGGGTGTCCCCATGATGTCGGCGATCTCCTTGTAGGCAAAGCCCTCTACATCGGCGAGATACACCGCGATGCGGAACTCCTCCGGGATCGCCTGCAGCGCCTGCTTCACGTCCGAGTCCGGCAGGTGGTCCAGCGCCTGCGACTCGGCGGAGCGCAGACCTGTGGACATGTGCGACTCGGCACGCGCCAGCTGCCAGTCCTCGATCTCCTCGGCCGCGCTGCGCTGGGGTTCGCGCTGCTTCTTGCGGTACGAGTTGATGAAGGTGTTGGTGAGGATCCGGTACAGCCAGGCCTTGAGGTTGGTGCCCTCGCGGAACTGGTGGAAGGACGCGTATGCCTTGGCGTACGTCTCCTGCACCAGGTCCTCGGCGTCGGCCGGATTGCGTGTCATGCGCAGCGCGGCCGAGTACATCTGGTCGAGGAACTCGAGCGCGTCCCTCTCGAAGCGCGCACTGCGCTCCGCGGTCGACTCCGCGCCCTTGTCGCCCTGGCCCTCGGGCTGCTCCGCCTGGCCGTGTTCGGTCCCTGCGTCGGTACCGGGAACCGGACCCACCTCCTCGAATGTCGTCGCGAGACCGAGACCGGCCTCACCCGAATCGGAGGATAGACGACGATCCGGTCCGCCCGCCGCCCGAATGGGGGCGGTCTTGGCCGCGTGCAGCACCGTCCAGTCCAGGTCGGCGCGGGCACTGCGGCTCGGGCAGAACGTGGAACCCATGCGGTGGACTTCCTCTCCTACGGCGGCGGTGCCGTCACCGGCACATACGACCGTCCCAACAGCGGAAGCCGCCTTCGCATTCCCGGTGTCCGTGCCGCCCCCGGTGTCCCGGGCGCCTCAGCGCAGGGAACCGGTCCAGCGCACGACCGCGTCCGTGACGACCCGCAGGGCGTCCTCCTGAGTGAGGTCCGCCCGCCGGGGCACGGCGAATCCGTGGTCGGCCTGCGCCACCTCGACCAGTTCGTGGGGCCCCTCGGGGAACTCGGCCGGCTTGCCGAAGGGGTCGTTGCCGCCCTGCACGACGAGCGTGGGCACGCCCGCGCCCAGCAGCTCCGGCGCGCGGGACTTCTCCGGCTTGCCCGGCGGGTGCAGGGGGAAGCTGAGCGCGAGCACGGCGTGGGCGCCCAGCTCGGTGGCGGTGCGGCAGGCGACGCGGGCCCCGGCGCTGCGGCCGCCCGAGATCACCGGCACTCCCGGCTCGGCCAGCGCGGGCCAGATCCCGCGCCAGCCGGTGTCCAGGGTCTTCGGCGCCGGGGCGAGCTTCTTGCCGGCCACGCGCCAGGGCTGTTCGACGAGGGCGACGGTCACGCCGCGGGCGGGCAGGACGGCGGCGAGCGCCACGAGGTCGCGGGCCTCGATGCCGCCACCCGCGCCGTGGCTCACGGCGAGGACGAGCCGGGCGCGGCCGGGCGCGCGGTGCCAGGTGATCCGGGCGGTGCCCGTGTCGGTCTCGACGTCCTGGGTCGGCGCGGTGGTGTCGTTGGTCACGTCAGAAGAGTGTGCCCTCTTCGGGCGCGGCCAGCTCCTTCAGCAGCTCCGGTCCGTTGTTGCGGACGTTGCTGACGGCGGTGCCGACCGGGTAGGCGCGCATCAGTCCGGGCGGCGGCGGGGCCAGCAGCGCGCGCAGGTCGTCGGGGTCGGTCCTGGCCGGGTCGAGCCAGGCGTCCCAGCGGTCCGGGGTGAGCATCAGCGGCATCCGCGGGTGGATCTCGGCGAGGGCGTGCGGGCCGTCCGCCGGGGCCACGGCCAGCGGGCTCGTCTCCGCCTCGGTGGTGATCACGGAGCAGGTCACCCACCAGGCCTGGGGGTGGTCGTCGGGCAGCGTGCCGTCCCGCCAGAACTCGTACAGTCCGGCCATGGCGAACACCGAGCCGTCGGCCGGCGTCACGAAGTACGGCTGCTTGCGGGGCCGCTTCTTCTTTCCCTCGACCTCCAGGTCCCGCTCCTGCTTGCCGGTGACCCACTCGTAGTAGCCGTCGGCGGGCAGGATGCAGCGGCGGGAGGAGAAGGCGCGGCGGTAGGACGGCTTCTCGTGCACGGTCTCCGCGCGGGCGTTGATCATCCGGGCGCCGCCCTCGGGGGTCTTGGACCAGGACGGCACCAGTCCCCACTTCAGCTTGCGCAGCTGCCGAACCGGGCGCGGGTCCTCGGCGTCCTTCACGGCACGGTCGAGGACGGCGTAGACCTCCTTGGTCGGCGCCACGTTGTAGTCCGCCTCCAGGGTCTCCTCGGGCTCCCAGTTCTCGATCTCGAAGATCCCGGCGAGATCCTCGGGCCTCCGACTCGCTGCATACCGTCCGCACATACGTGCAACACTGCCAGACTCCGAACGCGCAGAGGGAGCGATCCGAAACACATGGCAAGCATGGTCAGCACCGCGTCCGTGTCCTTGATGTCCCTCGGCTCCCTGTGGGACGAGGTCTCGGGCACCCAGCCCGATCCGGACCTGTGGGTGATCGTCGTGACGCTGGTGGCCGCCGCTGCCGTGGTCGTGCCGCAGGCGCCCTGGCGGCTGGCCCGCAACGCCGTCACCATCGCCCACGAGGGCGGCCACGGCCTGGTGGCACTGCTCACCGGCCGCACGCTGACCGGGATACGCCTGCACTCGGACACCAGCGGCCTGACCGTGAGCCGGGGCAAGCCGACGGGCATCGGCATGATCCTCACGGCCGCCGCCGGCTACACCGCTCCCCCGCTGCTGGGCCTCGGCGGGGCCGCGCTGCTCGGCGCCGGCCGCATCACGCTGCTGCTGTGGCTGGCCACGGTGCTGCTGCTGGCGGTGCTGGTGATGATCCGCAACGCCTACGGGGCGGTGTCGGTGCTGGTCACCGGGGCCACGTTCGTCCTGGTGTCCTGGCTGACGGGCCCCCAGGTGCAGGCGGCGTTCGCGTACGCGGTGGTGTGGTTCCTGCTGCTCGGCGGCGTACGCCCCGCGTTCGAGCTCCAGTCCAAGCGGGCCCACGGCGGCGCCGGCGACTCGGACGCGGACCAGCTGTCCCGGCTGACACACGTACCGGCGGGCCTGTGGCTGTTCCTGTTCCACGCGGTGTCCCTCTCCGCACTCCTGGGCGGAGGCCGCTGGCTCCTGGGCCTGTGACCAAGGACGCCACAGGCCGGCGCCCGGGGCCGGACGGGTGGGCGGGGCCGCGTGTGGGCGGTCGGTGGGCGGTCCGGTCGGTGGCGGGGGCCGGTGGGCGGGGCGTGTTCCGGGTGGCGGGCACGGCGCGGCCTGTCTCCTTACCTCCTTATAAAGTGGCCCCATGGCCCCGAATCCCACGCACACCGCCCTCTGGCCCGCCCCGCACGCGAGCGGAGCCGTCGACGCGACGGTCCACGTGCCCGGGTCCAAGTCGGTCACGAACCGCGCCCTGGTCCTCGCCGCCCTCGCCTCCGAGCCGGGCTGGCTGCGCCGCCCGCTGCGCTCGCGCGACACGCTGCTGATGGCGGACGCGCTGCGGGCCATGGGTGTGGAGATCGAGGAGGGGGTCGGGCCCGACGGGACCGGCGAGGCCTGGCGGGTCGTCCCGGCCGGCCTGCACGGCCCGGCCACCGTGGACGTGGGCAACGCGGGCACGGTGATGCGGTTCCTGCCGCCGGTGGCCACCCTGGCCGACGGCCCCGTCCGCTTCGACGGCGACCCGCGCTCGCACGAGCGTCCCCTGAACGGCGTCATCGACGCGCTGCGCACGCTCGGCGCCCGGATCGACGACGACGACCGCGGCGCGCTGCCGATGACGGTGCACGGCGGGGGCGCGCTGGAGGGCGGGACCGTGGAGGTCGACGCCTCCTCGTCCTCGCAGTTCGTCAGCGCGCTGCTGCTGTCGGCGCCGCGCTTCAACCAGGGCGTGGAGGTCCGGCACACGGGCGCGACGCTGCCGTCGATGCCACACATCCGGATGACCGTCGACATGCTCCGCACGGTGGGCGCCCAGGTCGACACCCCCGAGGCGGGCGGTGAGCCGAACGTCTGGCGGGTCACGCCGGGTGCCCTGCTGGGCCGGGACCTGACCGTCGAGCCGGACCTGTCCAACGCGCAGCCGTTCCTCGCGGCCGCGCTGGTCACCGGCGGCAAGGTGGTGATCCCCGACTGGCCCGCGCGGACCACCCAGCCCGGTGACCGGCTGCGGGAGATCTTCACCGAGATGGGCGGCTCCTGCGAGCTGACCGAGTACGGGCTGGTCTTCACCGGCTCCGGCGCGGTGCACGGCATCGACGTGGACCTCGGCGAGGTCGGCGAGCTGACGCCTGGCGTCGCGGCCGTCGCGGCCCTCGCGGACTCCCCCTCGACCCTGCGGGGCGTGGCCCATCTGCGGCTGCACGAGACGGACCGGCTGGCCGCGCTCACCAAGGAGATCAACGAGCTGGGCGGCGACGTCACCGAGACGGCCGACGGCCTGCACATCCGCCCGCGGCGGCTGCACGGCGGCGTCTTCCACACCTACGAGGACCACCGCATGGCCACCGCCGGTGCGATCATCGGCCTGGCGGTCGAGGGAGTGCAGATCGAGAACGTGGCGACCACGGCGAAGACCCTTCCGGACTTCCCCGAGCTGTGGACCGGGATGCTCGGGGCGTAGGGGTACACCATGCGCCGCTACGGCAAGCACACCGACGAGGACGACATCCGCTCCCGCCCCAACCGCAAGGGCAACCGGCCGCGCACCCACATCCGGCCCAAGCACGAGGACGCCGCCGAGGGCATGGTCCTCACGGTCGACCGGGGCCGGCTGACGTGCCTGGTCGAGGACCGGGTCATCACCGCGATGAAGGCCCGCGAACTGGGCCGCAAGGCGGCCGTGGTGGGCGACCGGGTCGCCATCGTCGGCGACCTGTCCGGCAAGAAGGACACCCTCGCCAGGATCGTGCGGATCGAGGAGCGCTCGTCGGTGCTGCGCCGTACCGCCGACGACGACGATCCCTACGAGCGGGTGGTCGTGGCCAACGCCGACCAGCTCGCGGTGGTCACCGCCCTCGCCGACCCCGAGCCCCGGCCGCGGCTGATCGACCGCTGCCTGGTCGCCGCCTTCGACGGCGGACTCGAGCCGCTGCTGGTCCTCACCAAGTCCGACCTCGCGCCCCCGGACAAGCTGCTGGAGCTGTACGGCGCGCTCGACATCCCGTACGTCGTCACCAGCCGCGCGGAGCTGGAGAGCGGCGAGGCGGTGGAGCGGGTGCGCGAGCAGCTCGACGGGCGGATCACGGCGTTCGTGGGGCATTCCGGCGTCGGCAAGACGACCCTGGTGAACGCGCTCGTCCCGGAGGACCGGCGGCGGATCACCGGGCACGTCAACGCGGTGACCGGACGCGGCCGGCACACCACCACGTCCGCGCTGGCGCTGCCGCTCGCGGGTGACGACGGCTGGGTGATCGACACCCCGGGCGTGCGGTCCTTCGGGCTGGCGCACGTCGACCCGTCACGGGTGATCCACGCCTTCCCCGACCTGGAGCCGGGCACGGAGGGCTGTCCGCGCGCGTGCAGCCACGACGAGCCGGACTGCGCACTGGACGCCTGGGTGGAGGAGGGTCACGCGGACCCGGCCCGGCTGTACTCGCTGCGACGGCTGCTCGCCTCGCGGCACCACGCCGACGGGGAATGACCTCCGCCGGGTTTGCCCTGCCCCGCCGCCGGTAAGTGCATAATCGCACCGAGCCGGACACGAACCTGACGAAGCGGTCACTGTACGCGGGGAATGCGGGAGGACTTCACATGGCGTGGCTGCTGGTCATCGTCGCCGGGTTGCTCGAGACCGGTTTCGCCGTGTGTCTGAAGCTGTCGCACGGCTTCACCCGGCTCTGGCCCACCATCGCCTTCTGCGCGTTCGCGCTCGGCAGCTTCGGACTGCTGACCCTGGCACTGAAGAAGCTGGACGTGGGACCGGCGTACGCGGTGTGGACGGGTATCGGGGCGGCGGGGACGGCCATCTACGGGATGGTGTTCCTCGACGACCTGGTGTCGACGCTGAAGATCGTCTCGATCAGCCTGGTGATCCTCGGTGTGATCGGACTGCAGCTCTCGGGCTCCGCGCACTGAGCGGTGCCCCTGTTTTGGCATGATTCGTCCGCAGGGCCTCTTACGGCACCGGGTGGCGGTGCAGGGCGGCCCGGACCAACTCGGCGACCCCGTCGTCCGGCGGGGGCGCGACGACGCAGGACAGCGCGAGGCGGATCACGAGCTCGCAGGACCGCGCCAGGTCGGCGGTGTCGCCCCGCGCGTACCCGGGCCCCGCGAGCACGGCGACGGCCCGGTCGCGGACCAGGTGGACGAGGTCGGCGGGTGAGGGCAGGGGCCCGTCGGCGCGGCGCTGCGCGGGCAGGGCGGACCCGGACGGCACGGCCGCGAGGGCCGGCGCGGGCAGGCGTTCGCTCCAGCAGCCGGTGAGCATGGCGCGCACCAGGGCGTTCCCGCGGGCGCTCGCCGTGGTCCACTCTGCGGTCGCGGTGAGCCGGTCGCGCGGGTCGGTGTGGGCGGTGAGGGCGCGGTCGACGCCGGCCAGGTAGCCGTCGGCCTCCCGGCGCACCAGGGCGCGGGCGAGGCCGCCCTTGCTGCCGAACTCGTTGTAGAGCGTCTGGCGGGAGACCCCGGCCGCGGCGGCCACGTCCACCATCCGCACCGCGGCCCACGGCCGACGGGCCAGGGCGGTGTACGCGGCGTCCAGCAGAGATTCCCGCGCTGCGGGCATCATCGCCTCCCTCGGGGCGAGCGGCCGACCCTGCGGTTAGATTTGACGCGCCGTCGGGCACTGTCAAGGGGTCGCGGAACCGGCCCCCGGTGGCCCGGAACCGATCTCGGCCGATACCGTTCGGGGCATGCCCGACTACCTCGACGACCTGCGTCTCGCCCATGTCCTCGCGGACGCCGCCGACGCCGCGACCATGGACCGGTTCAAGGCTCTCGACCTCAAGGTGGAGACCAAACCCGACATGACGCCGGTGAGCGAGGCGGACAAGGCCGCCGAGGAGCTCATCCGCGGCCACCTCAAGCGCGCCCGCCCGAGGGACGCGGTCCTGGGCGAGGAGTACGGCGTCGAGGGCACCGGACCGCGGCGCTGGGTGATCGACCCGATCGACGGCACCAAGAACTACGTGCGGGGCGTCCCCGTGTGGGCCACGCTGATCTCCCTGATGGAGGCCGGCGAGGGCGGGTTCCAGCCGGTCGTGGGCGTCGTCTCCGCCCCCGCCCTGGGCCGCCGCTGGTGGGCGGCGAAGGGGCACGGCGCCTACGCCGGGCGCAGCCTGTCGTCGGCCACCCGGCTGCGGGTCTCCCAGGTGTCCCGCATCTCCGACGCCTCCTTCGCGTACTCCTCGCTCACCGGCTGGGAGGAGCAGGGACGGCTGGACGGCTTCCTCGACCTCACCCGCGAGGTATGGCGCACGCGCGCGTACGGCGACTTCTGGCCGTACATGATGGTCGCCGAGGGGTCGGTCGACCTGTGCGCGGAGCCGGAGCTGTCGCTGTGGGACATGGCGGCCACGGCGATCGTGGTGACGGAGGCCGGCGGCACCTTCACCGGGCTCGACGGCCGCCCGGGCCCGCACAGCGGCAACGCCGCCGCGTCGAACGGCCTGCTGCACGACGAGCTGCTGGGGTATCTCAACCAGCGCTACTGAGCAGGCCGGAGATCGCGCACGCGCTCCCGACCGGCCGCGTGCGCCCTCTTGTTGACCCCCGCTTTGCCTGCCACTCTGAGAGTTCCCCCACTTGTGAACTTGTGAATTCACGAACGAGCGGGCCACCTGGCCCGTGACCTCGTGTTTTCCGGTAGGAGGTGGCTCCATCCATGCTCGTCCGTGACGCCATGAGCACCGTGGTTCTGACCATCGGCCCCGCCCACACGCTCCGCCAGGCCGCCGCCCTGATGTCCGCGCGCCGGGTGGGCGCGGCCGTGGTCCTCGATCCCGACGGCATCGGCATCGGCATCCTCACCGAACGGGACGTCCTCAACTCCGTCGGCCTCGGCCAGGATCCGGACGCCGAACGCGCCCACGCCCACACCACCACCGACGTCGTCTTCGCCGCCCCCTCCTGGACCGTCGAGGAGGCGGCGGGCGCCATGGCCCACGGAGGCTTCCGTCATCTGATCGTCCTCGACCGGGGTGAGCCCGCGGGCATCGTCTCGGTCCGGGACATCATCCGGCTCTGGGCACCGGCGCGGCAGCCGGCCCAGCAGGTGCCGGCCTGACCGCACGCGGAACGGGCCGGACCCCCGAAGGGAGTCCGGCCCGTCGATCGACAAGCGGTCCAGCGCTGGAAATCAGCCGCGCAGGGCCTGCACCGCGGCCTCCAGCCGCTTGCCGAAGTCCTCGTCCGCCTGACGGAAGTTATTGATCGCGCGCTCTGCGATGTCGTCGCGTGTCACACCCGAGATGGCGTTCGCCAGGTTGTTGACCAGGCGCTCCTTCTCGTCCTCGGTCATCAGCCGGTACAGGTTGCCCGCCTGGACGAAGTCGTTGTCCTCGGCGTGGACGGGCGTGACCGTCTCGCCGGTGACCCCGTTGAGGGCGACGGGCTGCCACAGCGCGCGGTCCGTCTGGAACGGGCCGCCGAAGCTGTTCGGCTCGTAGTTCTTCGCGCCCTTGTGACGGCCGTCGTACAGGTAGCCGTCACGGGAGTGGGTGCGCGCCTCGGTGGCGTGCGGGCGGTTCACCGGCAGGTGGTCGGCGTTGATGCCGACGCGGTAGCGGTGGGCGTCGCCGTACGCGAAGAGACGGCCCTGGAGCATCTTGTCCGGGGAGGGACCGATGCCCGGCACGAAGTGGGCGGGGCTGAAGATCGACTGCTCGACCTCGGCGAAGACGTTCTCCGGGTTGCGGTTGAGCTCCAGCTTGCCGAACTCGATCAGCGGGTAGTCCGCGTGCGGCCAGACCTTGGTCAGGTCGAACGGGTTGAAGCGGTAGGTCGCCGCCTCGGCCACCGGCATGATCTGGACGGACACGGTCCAGGACGGGAACTCGCCCCGCTCGATGGCCTCGCGCAGGTCGCGCTGGTGGGAGTCGGGGTCCTTGCCCGCGAGGACCTCGGCCTCCTCGGCGGTCAGGTTCTTGATGCCCTGGTCCGTCTTGAAGTGGTACTTGACCCAGAAGGCCTCGCCGGCCTCGTTGTTCCACTGGTAGGTGTGCGAGCCGAAGCCGTCCATGTGGCGGTAGGACGCCGGGATGCCGCGGTCACCGAACAGCCAGGTCACCTGGTGCGTGGACTCGGGCGACAGACCCCAGAAGTCGAAGACGTTGTCCGCCTCCTGCGAGCCGGTGTACGGGTCGCGCTTCTGGGTGTGGATGAAGTCGGGGAACTTGATGGCGTCCCGGATGAAGAACACCGGGGTGTTGTTGCCGACGAGGTCGTAGTTGCCCTCCTCGGTGTAGAACTTCAGCGCGAAACCGCGCGGGTCACGCACGGCGTCGGCGGCACCCAGGTTGCCCGCCACGGTCGAGAAGCGCAGGAAGACCTCGGTCTCCTTGCCCACCTCGGACAGGAACGCGGCCCGGGTGTACTTCGTGACGTCGGCGGTCACCTTGAAGGTGCCGTACGCGCCGGCGCCGCGGGCGTGCACCACGCGCTCCGGGATGCGCTCACGGTTGAAGTGGGCCAGCTTCTCGAGCAGGAGCTGGTCCTGGACGAGGACCGGGCCGCCGACGCCCGCGGTCTCGCTGTTCTGGTTGTCGGCGACCGGAGCTCCGGCCTCCGTCGTAAGCGGTCCCTGCGTCACGTGCGCCTCCTGCGTCATTACTGCAACTTGTGCCTTGGCTAAAGCCGAGCTCGATCCTACAATGGACATTGTCTAAGTCAAGTAAAGCTCCAAAGTCACACCCGTTCGGGGTTCGACTCCCCCCTGCTGTTAGGCTGGTGCCTATGAGTGACCTTCTGGAACGGCTTCGCGGACGTGGTTGGCGGATGACCGCGCAGCGCCGTGTGGTGGCCGAGGTCCTCGACGGCGAACACGTCCACCTGACGGCCGACGAGGTGCACGCCAGAGCTGTCGCCAAGCTGCCCGAGATCTCCCGGGCGACCGTCTACAACACCCTGGGCGAACTGGTCTCGCTCGGCGAGGTGTTGGAGGTCGCCACGGACAAGCGGGCCAAGCGCTACGACCCGAACGCGCACCGCCCCCATCACCACCTGGTGTGCGCGCGGTGCGGAGCGATCCGCGACGTCCACCCGACCGGCAACCCGCTGGCCGACCTCCCCGCCACGGAGCGGTTCGGTTTCACGGTGTCCGACGTCGAGGTGACGTACCGCGGTCTCTGCCCGAACTGCGCGGCGGCCTAGCCCGCACCCGACGCACGAAGCCTCGGCCCCCTGAGGGTGCCGGGGCTTTTCGTCGGGCTCGCGCCGAGCGCTCCGCTGTCGTACGCATACGACCGAGGGCCGGAACCCTTTCGGATTCCGGCCCTCGGCCTTCAGTAGCGGGGACAGGATTTGAACCTGCGACCTCTGGGTTATGAGCCCAGCGAGCTACCGAGCTGCTCCACCCCGCGGCGATGTCTCAAACCTACGTCAAGGTGCCCGACAGAAGCAAATCCATTACCTGAGGGAGCACCCATGGGGCGCGGGCCTATGCGTAAGGGGGCCGGCAGCTCAGTCCTCCAGGGGTGCGGGGAACCGCGCGAAGGGCCCGGGACGGCGCCCCACAGGGGCGGGGAACTGCGCGAAGGGGGTCAAGGGGGCGGAGCCCCCGAAACCGCCCGCGCTAGGCGGACAGCTCCTCCCGAAGCGCGTCCCGCAACCGCGTCGCCCGTTCCTTGACCGCCTGAGGCCCCAGCTCAGCCGCCCGGTCCGCCCACCGCTGCCCCTCCGCCAGTTCGCCACGGCGGGCGTACACCAGAGCCAGCCGCAGCGCCGCACGCCCGTGCCCCGCGTCCGCCGCCCGCGTCCACCACACCGCCGCCTCCGGCTCGCTCCCCTCCCGGGCCAGCAGCAGCCCCAGATTGAAGGCGCCGTTGCGCGAGCCCGCCTCCGCGGCCTCCCGGTACCACCGGGCCGCCTCGACGACGTCCCCGCGCGCCGCGGCCAGCATGCCGACCCGCACCTGGGCACGCCGGTGCCCCTGGGTGGCCGCCCGCTCGTACCACTCCTCGCACTCGCTGCGCCGGTGCACCGGCTCCCCCAGCTCGTGCGCGGGCTCCGGCGGCCGGCGGGCGTCCAGCACCGTCGCCAGCCGGTACGCCGCCTCCGCGCTGCCGCCGCCCGCCGCGCACCGCAGGAACCGCTCGGCCTCGCCCTCCTCGCCGTCCCGCAGCCGCGCCATGCCGACCTGGAGCGCCGCCTCGGTGTGCCCGGCACCCGCCGCCCGCTCGTACCAGCGCAGCGCGGCCCGCTCCTCGCCCCGCCCGGCGTGCAGGATGCCGAGGTTGAAGGCGGCGTCGACGCTGCCGGCCTCCGCGGCCTTGGAGAACCACGGCTCCGCGCCGGTCTCGTCCCCGGCGCGCAGCAGCAGGATCGCCAGCGCGTTCGCCGCCTCGCGGTGACCGGCGTAGGCGGCACGGCGGTACCACTGCTCGGCCTGGGTGGTGCGCCCCTGGTCGGCGCAGAGCAGCCCGAGGTTGTAGGCGCCGTTGATGTCGCCGGCGTCCATGGCGGCCCGGTACCACCGCTCGGCGGTCTGCGTCTCGCCCCGCTCCGCGTGCAGCGCGCCCAGCGCGTTGGCGGCGTTGCCGTCGCCGTCCTGCGCCGCCCGCAGCCACCACACGGCGGCGTTCTCGGTGTCCCCGGCGTCGCGCAGCAGGAAGCCCAGCGCGCACGCGGCGCGCGGCTCGCCGTCCTTGGCGGAGGTCAGGTACCAGCGCCCGGCCTCCTTCAGCTCGCCGCGGTTCTCCAGGATCGTGCCCAGGTGCAGGGCGGCCCGGCGGTGGCCGCGTGCGGCGGCCTGCCGGTACCACTGCTCGGCCTCCTCGACCAGCACGGCCCCGGCGTCGGCGGACTCGCGCGTGGCCCGGCGGTCCAGGGCCCGGGCGAGCCGGTAGGCGCCCTCCCGGTGTCCGCGCTCCGCGGCGGCCCGCATCCAGCGCTCGCTGCCCTCCGCGTCGCCCCGGTGCTCCAGGAGGTCGGCGAGGGCGTACGCGCCGAGGGTGTGGCCCTGCTCGGCGGACTGACGCAGCCAGTACTCGGCGGCGGGTTCGTCCCCGCGCTCGCGGTGGTGGCGGCCGAGCGCGTGGGCCGCCGCCGTGGAACCGGCGACGGCGGCGATCCGCCACCATCCGGCTGCCTCGTCGGGGTAGCCCCGCTGATGCAGCAGGACGCCCAGGTTGTTGGCGGCGGCGCGGTCGCCCGCGGCGGTGGCGGCACGCAGATGGGGTTCGGCACCGTCGAGGTCACCACGGCGCAGCAGCATCGCGCCGAGGACGCTCATCGCCTCGACGTCGCCGGCCTCGGCGGCGAGCCGGCGGCGCAGCTCCTCCGCCGCCTCGTCGGCCGCTTCCCCCGTCTCGCGAGGGGTTTCCTCCCGGGGGGAGGACTGCACAAAACGCCCTGACTCGAACAGAGTTGCCTTGTCCCCCATACCATCCATCGTCGCACCACCTGCAACCTGGGTACACCTGGTATACCGCAGTCAGTGAGGTCACTTCAGCGTTTTGTCGACATGCCCACAGAGAGACAAGTCAAACACAGATCGCTCAACTCCCGTCGGCGGCAGGGCCGTCGAAGAGGCGGGCACATGCGTTCGCCCACCACAAAGGCCCGGATTCCCTTGGGAATCCGGGCCTTTGATGTCGCTTCCGCGACTTCAGTAGCGGGGACAGGATTTGAACCTGCGACCTCTGGGTTATGAGCCCAGCGAGCTACCGAGCTGCTCCACCCCGCGCCGTTGTGTTGCAACCGTAGCACGGCGCGGGGTGGGCCTGTGACCAGGTCTCCTGGTCAGCTGTTCGCCCGTGGACCCGAGCCCGGGTCCGCGCTCGGGCTGCTCCGTGCGCCGCCGGCCCCTCCGGCCCCGCCGGGCTGCGCCTCCTCGGCCCTGCGCAGCGCGTCCTCGAGGTCCTTCTGCGCCCGGCCGTAGGCCTCCCAGTCGTTGTTCTTCAGGGCTTCCTGGCCGGCCTCGAAGGCCTTCTGCGCGTCGTTCAGGGCCTCCTGGACCGTCGAGGGCTGTTCCGTGCTCGGCGGGGGCGTGGTGCCCTCGTCCGTGCCTTCGTCCTCGCCCTCGTCGGCCGGCGGCTCGACGGGTGTGCCCTCGCCGCCGAAGACCTTGTCGAGCGCCTGCTCCAGGGTGTCCTCGAACGCCGTCTGGCCGCCGTAGGTCACCAGCACCTTGCGCAGCAGCGGGTACTTCAGCCCGCCACCGCGGACGTAGACCGGTTCCACGTAGAGCAGTCCGCCGTCGAGCGGGACGGTCAGCAGGTTGCCGTACTCGACCTCGGAGTCGCCGCCTCTCAGCAGCCTGATCGTCTCGGCGATGTCCTGCTGGGAGTTGAACTGGCTCTGCACCTGCTTGGGTCCGGAGACCGTGGTGCTGGTCGGCAGTTTCAGGATTCTGATCTTGCCGTAGTCCTCGGTGCCCGGATCGGCGTTGACCGCCATGAACGCGCTCAGGTTGTCACGGCCGTTCGGCGTGAACGTCGTGGTGAGCGAGAACACCTGTTCCTGCTGGTCCGGCATCCGCATGCTCAGGTAGTACGGCGGGACCGTCTCGCCCGTCTTGTTCGTCGGGTCGTCCGGCACCTGCCAGACCTCGCTGCCGGAGAGGAACGTGTTGGCGTCCTTCACGTGGTAGCGGGTGAGCAGCTCACGCTGGACCTTGAACAGGTCCTGCGGGTACCGCAGGTGGTCCATCAGGTCCCGGGAGATCTCGCTCCGCGGCTCCACGGTGTCCGGGAACGCCTTCATCCACGTCTTGAGGACGGGGTCCTGGGTGTCCCACTGGTAGAGCTTGACCTCGCCGCTGTACGCGTCGACGGTCGCCTTGACCGAGTTGCGGATGTAGTTGACCTGGTTCTGCTGGGCCACCACCGTCCGCTGGTCGTTGGTCGCGGTCAGCGAGTCGGCCGTGGTGTCGCCCAGCGTCGTACGGGACGCGTACGGGTAGCCGTTGGTGGTCGTGTAGGCGTCGACGATCCACTGGATCCGGCCGCCCACGACCGCCGGGTAGGCGTCGCCGTCGATGGTCAGCCACGGCGCGATCGCCTCGACGCGCTCCTTGGGCGTGCGGTTGTACAGGATCCGCGAACCCTCGCCGATGGCACCGGAGTAGAGGATCTGCGGCTCGCTGAACGCCACCGCGTAGGCGGCCCGGTTGACCGGGTTGTCGAGGTTGACGCCGCTGTCGCCCTGGTAGCTGTACGTCTTCTCGCCGCTGTCGTCGGAGTAGTCGATCTCCTTCTGGGGACCGCCGACGATGGAGTACGTGGTCGTCCGCTCGCCGTAGTAGACGCGCTGCTCGTACGTGCCGAGATCGCCCTTGGACGGCAGGTCGGACTCGGTGAACGCCGGGCGCCCGCCGGAGTCGGCACTGGTGCCCTCCGCGGCCACGGCACCGTAGCCGTGGGTGTAGCGGAAGTGGTCGTTGATCCAGTTCCGCTTCGGGATGCCGTTGTAGTTCAGCTCGCGCAGGCCGATGACGGTGTCCTGCTCCTTGCCGTCCTTGGGGTAGCGGTCGACGTCCAGGTTGGTCGGGAACGCGTAGTAGTTCCTGATCTGCTGGAGCTGCTGGAACGTCGGGGACACGATGTTCGGGTCCATGATGCGGATGCTGGCCGCGCCCGCCACGTCGTCCCGCAGCTTGGCCTGGTCCTTGGTGGTGGCCGTGCCCGGGTAGTCGGTGACCTGCGAGTCGCCGATCCCGTAGGCCTCACGCGTGGCCGCGAGGTTCTTCTCGACGTACGGCGCTTCCTTGGCCTGCTCGTTGGGCTGGACCTGGAACTTCTGCACGATCGCCGGGTACAGGCCACCGATGAGGATCGCCGACAGCACCATCAGGCCGAAGCCGATGACCGGCAGCTGCCAGGTGCGCCGCCACAGGGTGGCGAAGAACAGCAGCGCGCAGATCACGGCGATGCAGAACAGGATCGTCTTGGCCGGCAGGTAGGCGTTGGCGTCGACGTACCGCAGGCCGGTCCAACTGTCGGTGGCCTTGAAGTCACTGGACTTCACGGCCAGTCCGTACCGGTCGAGCCAGTACGCGACGGCCTTCAGCGCGACGAAGATGCCGAGCAGCACCGACAGGTGCCCGGTGGCCGCGGCCGTGGCGCGCGCGCCGGGGCTCGTGATGCGCAGCCCGCCGTACAGGTAGTGGGTGAGCGCGGCGGCGATCAGGCCCAGGATGGCGGCCGCGAAGCCGAAGCCGAGCAGGAACCGGTACCAGGGCAGGTCGAAGGCGTAGAAGGAGACGTCCAGATGGAACTGGGGGTCCTTCTGCCCGAAGGACACGCCGTTGACCCACATCAGCCAGGTGCGCCACTGGCTCGACGCCGAGGCACCCGCGATCAGGCCCACCAGCGCGGTGATGCCGAGCAGCAGCCACTTCTTGTACGGGGCGATGCCCATGCGGTACCGGTCGAGGTTCTGCTGCTCCATCGACATGGCGCTCAGCGGCGGCCGCAGGCGGTGTGCAAGCCAGATGTTGAAGCCGACCGCGACGGCCATCAGCAGACCGAAGACGAGGAAAAGCCCGATCTTGGTCCACAGGGTCGTGGTGAACACCGACGAGTAGTTGACCGAGCGGTACCACAGCCAGTCGGTCCAGAACCCCGCGAACATGGTGAACACCATGCCGAGGACGGCAAGGACGCCCAGTGTCATGAGCAAGGTCCGGACCCGTCGGGACGGCCGGCCCACTCTGATCCGTGGCCCCGTCGGGCCTCCGCCGCGGTCCGGCATCTGGAAAGCCAAGGTAGGCACCTCGAAGTTCGCTGTTGATTCGTCGAGCCCGCGTCTTCACGGACCGTTCGTGGCCCCCCGTGATCGTGGGCCCACACCTATGCAACTTACTCACGCTTTACTCGGTTCCCGATTCCGGCCGGGAACGAGAGAGGATTGTGACCATGTCCAACACACCCATGGCCGCGAACCCGCTCACCCGGGCCGTACTCGAGATCGACGAGTACGTCTCCGGACTGGGCTGGGACCAGCCCGCCCGCCTGTTCGCACTCGTAGACACTGCCCGGCTTCGGGCGGAACAGCCCTCCCTCGCGGGCAAGCTCGGCCTGGACGGCGAGCAGGAGTCCGCCGCCCTCACCCCGATCGAGCAGGACGAGATCCCGACGGGCAAACCCCTCGACGAGTTCCTCGGCACCATCGCCTGGCCTGACGCCGTGACCGGCTGCGCCCTCACCGTGGAGCGGCTGATGCTGCCGCCGTCCGCAGAGGCCCAGGTCCCCGAGGGCCTCGACGAGGCCGCGCTCACCAAGTGGGTGGCCGAGCACCCGGAGCGGCAGGAGGTGCGGATGACGGTCGCGGTGCTGCGCGACGGCGCGCGCGAGTCGGCGCTGCGGCTGCGGGAGAAGGACTCCCCCACCGAGGTGCTCACCGGCTCCGATCTGGTGCCGGGTCTGGCGCAGGCCCTGACGGCGACGTTCGAGGAGTAGCCGGTCCGGTCAGGACGCGGAGCACGACGGCAGGTCGGCGGTGTCGCCCGCGCGGATGTCCTTCAGGGCGCCCAGGGCGTCGTCGATGGTGGCGACCTTCACCAGGGTGAGGCCCTCGGGGGTGTCCTCGGCGGCGGACGCGCAGTTCTCGGCGGGCGTGAGGAAGTACTCGGCGCCCTTGCTGCGCGCGCCGACCGTCTTCATCTCGATGCCGCCGATCGGCCCGACCTTGCCGTCGTCGTCGATCGTGCCGGTGCCCGCGACGAACTCACCGCCGGTCAAGCTGCCGGGGGTGAGCTTGTCGTAGATGCCGAGGGCGAACATCAGACCGGCGCTCGGGCCGCCGACGTCGGCGAGCTTGATGTCGACGGAGAACGGGAAGGTGTGGTCGGTACCCGCCGAGATACCGACGACGGCGCGCTTCTCGCCTGCGTCGTCGGAGGCGCGGGTGGTGATCGTCACCTTCTCGGTCCGCGTCGCCGTCCGCTTCTCCTTCTCGGCGGCCGCCTGCTCCTTGGCCGGCACGATCGTGAAGACCACGTCCTCGCCCGGCCGGTGCTCGGTCACCAGCTCGGCGACGTCGGTCGGCTCCTTCACGGCCTTGCCGTCGACGGCCTTGATCACGTCGCCCGCGTGCAGCCTGCCCTCGGCGGGCGCGTCCTTGACGACGGTCGAGACGATCACCCAGGACTTCACCGGGACGCCGAGTTCCTTCAGCGCCGCGACCTTGGCGCTCTCCTGGGACTGGCTGAACTCCTCGGCGTTCTCCTGGGTCGACTCCTCCTCCGTCTTACCGTCCGGGTAGAGGGTGTCGTGGGGGACGACCTTGGTGTCGTGCGCGAGCCAGCCGTAGACGGCCTCGACGAGGTTCATCCGGTACTCGGCGCTGGTGACCCGCACGGTGGTCATGTTGAGGTGACCGTCCGTCGGGTAGGTCTTGTGCCCCGCGATCTGCAGCACCGGCTCGCCGTCGTGCTCACCCAGCGTGTTCACCGTCGGCCCCGGCGACATCTCCGCGTAGGGCACCGGGATGAAGACTCCCACGCACAGGAGCGCGATCAGCATCAGGGTGGAGGCGAGCATCGTCGCCGTACGGCGTGGCATGCCTCGACAGTACGGGACGGACCTGTCAGCGCACCGTCAGGGCCGCCCGGACGGGCGGCCCCGACCACGCCACCGGTCACGACCCGCCGTTCCCTCGCTCAGCCGCCCGAGCGGGGCTTCTCCATGGCCTCCCGGAAACGGGCATATCCGATGAGTTCCGGGCCGTCACCGCGTACCTTGCGGGTCCGGTTGGCCCAACTGCCCCACAGTCCCGCTCCTATCGCGGCCACCAGCGGAATCAGCAACCAGGCAAGCGCCGCCATGCCGACCTCCCAACCCCATGAGCGTCCGCAACACTGACTGATCAGCAGATTAACCATCCGCAGTGACAACGCTCACCTCAGGGGTGCGGTTACGCAACCGCACAGAACGGGCGTACTAGACGCCGACCCACTCCTCGGTGCCGTCGGAGAAACGCTGGTGCTTCCAGATGGGCACCCCGTGCTTGATGTCGTCGACGAGCCGGCGGCAGGCCTCGAACGCCTCACCCCGGTGCGCGCACGACACGGCGGCGACCACGGCGAGGTCCCCGATCCTCAGGTCCCCCACCCGGTGGGCCGCGGCCAGGGCCCGCACGGGGAAGTCCGCGGCGACCTTCTCCGCGATCCGCCGCATCTCGTCCTCGGCGCTCGGATGGCAGGAGTAGCCGAGCTCGTCCACGTCGGCGCCGCCGTCGTGGTTGCGCACGGTCCCCACGAAGAGCGCCGTGCCGCCGGCCGCGTCGTCGCCGACCGCGCGCAGGATCTCGTCCACCGACAGCGCGGTGTCGCGCATCGCGATCAGCTTGATCGGGTCCTGGGCGGGCTGCTCACCGGGGTGGTCCGTCACGGGTGCCATGCCCCCATCGTGCCCCACCCCGCCGACAGCGCGGAACCGCCGGATCGCCCGGTACGCGCGCGTGGTGCTTCGGAGGGTTCTCCGAACGCGCGGTGCGGAGGCTCCCGCGAGGGGGCCGGTCGGGTCAGATCCGCCGGCGCGCCTTCCGGGCCCGGCGCACCACCGCCGCGGCGCCGAGCAGCGCCACCGTGGCCCCCGCCGCGCCCGCGGCCGTCGCGTCCTTGCGGCCCAGCCGGCGGCCCGCGACCGTGTGCCGCCCGGAGACCTCGTCGAGCAGTTGCGCGAGCACCTCCTCGTTGGTGTACGCCGGACGCCACCCGGCGTCGTGCAGCCTGCTGCCGCTGATCACCCAGGGGTACATGGTGTAGGCCAGGTCCCCGGCCGGGGACGGGGTGAGCCCGATGCGGTGCAGCCGGGCCGCCGCGCCGAGCGCCACCGCCGACGGCAGCTCCATCCGGCGGATCCCGCTGAGCTCCTCGACCTCTTCCTGTTCCAGCCAGCCGTCGCAGCCGACGGCCAGCTCGCCGTCGACCTTCTCCAGCACGGCGTACTCCAGGGCGCTGCACAGGTCGTCGACGTGGCAGAACTGCCACGCGGGCCGCGAGCCCGCCACCACCAGCAGCCGGGGCGACTCGAAGTACCTGGTCAGCGCGGTGTCGGTGCCGCCCACCAGCACGGCGGGGCGGACCACGGTGACATTGAGCCCGGGATGCGCGCGGGGCGCCCGGCGGGCCAGCCGTTCGATCTCCAGGAGGTCGCCGACGCCGGTGGCCTCCGCGGTGGCGCGCAGTTCCGCGTCCTCCGCCAGCGGCAGCTCGTTGTCCGGCAGAGCGCCGTAGACCATGGTCGAGGTGCAGAGCACCACCCGGTGCACACCGGCGGCCGCGGCGGCGGTCAGCACCGTCTGCGTGCCGCGCACGTTGTAGGCCGTCCGGGCGGCGGCGTCGGTCTCCAGGTCCAGGTCGAGGGCCAGGTGGACGACCACGTCGGCCCCGCGCAGCCGGTCCGCGATCGCGGGATCCCGGACGTCCAGGATGTGCCACTCGGCCTCGGCGCACTCGCCGCGCCGCTCGTCGATGGCGACGACCTGCTTGACCTCCTCTGACGCGGCGAGCCGCGCGGTCAGCAGGGCGCCGACGCCGGAAGCCGCTCCGGTGACCGCGACGACGGGCCCGCGGGGCGGAGGACTGGTTGACTTGTTTCGCGCTGCGCGAACCTGCGGATCTGGGGAACTCACCGGGCGTCTCCAGCGGTTGTCTTCAGTACGAGCGCGGGCGACGCGTACGTACCAGGTGGCATCCATCCTGCCGCAGGCCCTCTGTCGGCGAAGCACCGAGGCCCGAACCGCTTCAGGTGTCTACGCTGGGTGGTGTTGTCGGGCAGCCGTGCCGCCGGAAAGAACCGGTGGCCCTACAAGCCGAGGAAACCCGTGAGTGACACCCCATTCGGATTCGGCCTTCCGCCGGAGGAGCCGGACGACGGCGACGAAGGCAAGAAGAAGGACCCGCAGAGCGGCGGTGGTCAGGGCCCGGCCAACCCGTTCGGCTTCGGCATGCCCGGAGCGGGCGGCTTTGGCGGCCCGGGCGCGGACAATCCGTTCGCCGCGATGTTCGGGTCGATGAACCCTGGCGACCTGGGAGCCGCGTTCCAGCAGCTCGGCCAGATGCTCTCCTACGAGGGCGGGCCGGTGAACTGGGACATGGCCAAGCAGATCGCCCGGCAGACGGTCGCCCAGGGAACCTCCCAGGGTTCCAAGGACGCCAGCGTCGGCCCGGCCGAGCGCAAGGCCGTGGAGGACGCCGTCCGTCTGGCCGACCTGTGGCTGGACGACGCCACCTCCCTGCCGTCCGGCGCGAACTCCGCCGTGGCCTGGAGCCGCGCGGAGTGGGTCGAGGCGACCCTGCCGGCCTGGCGTGAGCTGGTCGACCCGGTCGCCGAGCGTGTCGGCAACGCCATGGGCGACGTCCTGCCGGAAGAGATGCAGGCCATGGCCGGCCCGCTGATCGGCATGATGCGTTCCATGGGCGGCGCCATGTTCGGCACGCAGATCGGGCAGGCCGTGGGCGTGCTCGCCGGTGAGGTCGTCGGCTCGTCCGACATCGGCCTGCCGCTGGGTCCGGCCGGCCGGGCCGCGCTGCTGCCGCTGAACATCGAGACCTTCGGCAAGGACCTGGGCGTCCCGAAGGAGGAGGTCCGGCTGTACCTCGCCCTGCGCGAGGCCGCCCACCAGCGGCTCTTCGCGCACGTCCCGTGGCTGCGGTCGCATCTGTTCGGCGCGGTCGACGGTTACGCCCGGGGCATCAAGGTCGACACCGGCAAGCTGGAGGACGTGGTCGGCCAGTTCGACCCGCAGAACCCTGAGCAGCTGCAGGAGGCCCTTCAGCAGGGCATGTTCCAGCCTGAGGACACGCCCGAGCAGAAGGCGGCCCTGGCCCGGCTGGAGACGGCGCTGGCCCTCGTCGAGGGCTGGGTGGACGCGGTCGTGCACGCGGCGGCCAAGCCGCGGCTGTCGTCGGCGGACGCCCTGCGGGAGACCCTGCGCCGCCGGCGCGCCTCGGGCGGTCCCGCCGAGCAGACGTTCGCCACGCTGATCGGTCTGGAGCTGCGTCCGCGGCGGCTGCGCGACGCCTCGCGCCTGTGGGCCTCGCTCACCGACGCACGCGGGGTCGACGGCCGGGACGCCCTGTGGGCCCACCCGGACATGCTGCCGACGGCCACCGACCTGGACGACCCGGACGGCTTCGTGCACCGGGAGCAGATCGACTTCTCCGAGCTGGACAAGATGCTCGGTGAGGCCGCCGGCAAGCCCGACCTGCGCAAGAAGGACGCGGAAGACGCCACGGACGCGGACGCCACGGACCAGAGCGACGAGGGCGGAAAGGGCGACGAGAGCAAGGGCGACGACACCGAGTGAGCCTGTACGACGACGCGGTGCTGGTCCTCAAGGCGTACGAGGACCAGCCCGAACTGCGGGACGCCTACCTGGAGCACCTCGCCGCGCATCCGGACGGCCTGTGGAAGGCGTGCGGGGCGGGTCACGTCACGGCGAGCGCCCTGGTGGTCGACCCTGAGCGCGGCCGGGTCCTGCTGACCCTGCACCGCAAGCTGCGGATGTGGCTGCAGATGGGCGGCCACTGCGAGCCCGGCGACGCCACGCTGGCCGCGGCGGCCCTGCGGGAGGCGACCGAGGAGTCCGGCGTGACGGGGCTGACGCTCCTCGCGGGCGGTCCCGTGCGGCTCGACCGGCATCCCATCCCGCCGCCCTGCCACTGCCACTTCGACGTCCAGTACGCGGCCCTGGCCGCCCCGGACGCCGTCCACGCGGTCAGCGACGAGTCCCTCGACGTGCGCTGGTTCCCGTACGACGAGGTGCCGTCCGTGGCGGACGACTCGGTCGTACGGCTGCTCGACGCGACCCGCGCGAGACTCGGGGCCTGACACGGACGAAGGGCCGCCCCCTCCCTGGGCGCGGCCCTTCTCGTGTGTCCGGGGCTCTCAGCTCCAGACGTTGCCCTGGTTCTGGCCGCGGGCGCCCTGCTGGCCCATGCCGTACTGCGCGGCGAGGCCGCCGCCGATCTGGGCGTTCTGCGGAGGCAGCAGTTCACTCGGCTGGACCAACGCGAACCCGTTGCCCATGAAGCTGAGCTCCCAGCCCTCGCCGGTGTTGCCGCGGCGGCGCCACACCCCGGAGGAGTGCGTCTGGGCCTGCATCTGCACCCGCAGTGACGTGGACCAGGCGACGATGGCGTCGGCGTCGCAGTTGACGTACTTGTCCGGCGTCACCTGGAGCAGCAGCGGCATGCCCGAGGTCATCAGCGCGACCTTGCCGCGGCCGGTGATGTTGAGCTGGTACTTCCCGGAACCCGAGATGCCGTACAGGCTGTCGACGGCGATGACCTCGTGGTGCAGCGAGGAGTCCATCGCCAGGACGTAACTGCTGTCGACGGTCAGGCCGTCCTGGTCCACGTCCATGATGTGGACACGCTGGGCGAGGTTGGCGAGGTAGACGGTGCCCTGCCCGTGGCAGCGCATCAGGTCAAGGCCCTCACCCGTGTGCGCTCGCGCGCGGGCGGCGCTGTTGCCCTGGAACTCGGCGTCGAACTCGACGAGTCCCTGGTAGGCGACCATGGTGCCCTTGCGGGCGAGGACGTCGTCGTGGCCCTCGAGGCCGACCCGCAGCATCTGCTGGTTCTGCAGACTCCAGCGCTCCTGGGTCTGCTGGTCGTTGTAGGCGAAAATTGGGCTCTGCATGGTGTGGTTGCTCCCCCTCAGCCCCGGAACCGAAGACGGTCGGTGCTGTCCTCACTGGGCTGGACGACGACGATGCCCTGACCGGAGAAGGCCATCTGGTAGGCCTCGCCGCTGCCGCGGCCGATCAGCGACTGGGCGCGGAAGCTGCGCTTGCCCTTCACCTTGAGGTTCGGGGACCAGGCGACCAGGGCGTCCGGGTCGACGTACGTCTCGTCCTCGCCGCCTCCGCAGTCGACGACGATGGGCTTGCCGCGCGAGGTCAGCGCGACCCAGCCCTGGCCGGAGATCTTGGTGTTCCACAGGCCCTGCCCGGCGAACTTGGCCAGGCCCTTGACCCGCTCCACACCCCAGGTGAGGTGGGCGTCGAAGGCGAGCAGGTTGGTGGCGTTGACGGAGATGCCGTCGCCGTTGAGGTTGATCACGACGACGTTGGCGCCGTAGTCGGCGAGGTAGAGCAGGCCGTCGCCGGAGCACTTCATCAGGGGCGCGCCCTCACCGGTGAGCCAGTCCTTCGCGATCTGGCGGACGGCCGGCGGGTTGGGCTCGTACTGGACGAACCCTTCGTAGGCGACCATCGACCCGACGCGCGCGAGGAGGTCGTTCCCGGTCTGCATGGCGACCTTCAGCATGTGGTTGCCGTGGTTCTCCATGCGGGCGGTGACGGGGGCGGGGGCGTAGCCCGCGAGTGGCTGGTTCATGACGGGCTCCCTCAGATCTCGTACGGCTGGACGACGATGAAGTTGCCGGGGGCGCCCCGGAACTGCAGGTTCACGCTTTCCCCGGTGTCGCCGGGGTAGGAGTTGCGGCGCATCCGCACCTGGCTGGAGACGACCACCTGGGCGGCGGCCGACCAGGCGACCACGGCGTTGCAGTCGGCGAACGTGGTGGGTGTCACCGGCAGCACCACGGGCGTGCCGTGCGTCTTCACGACGATCGTGCCGGTGCCCTGGAATTGCATCGTGAACAGCGCGCCGCCGGGGATGCCGTGCCCCTCGATGCGGCGGATCTCGTGTTGGAGGCCCTCGTCGAAGGCGAGGACGTTCTCCGCGGAGACGCACACGGCGTCGCCCTGGAGCTCGATCGGGTGCAGCATCGTGGAGTTCTCGGCGAAGAACACCTGTCCCTGGCCGGTGCAGCGCATCAGCTGCATCTCCTGGCCGGTGGCGTTGCCCGCGAGGCGGCCGGTGAAGCCGGCGCCCTTGTAGCTGAAGTCGACCTTGCCCTGGTAGAGCACCATGCTGCCCTGCCGGGCGAGCACGGGCTGGCCGCCGATGCCGAGGTCGGCGCGGACCAGCTTCTTGTTCTGCTGGGTCCAGCGCTGTCCGGTGGGCGTCTCCTTGTACGTCTGGAGCGCGCCGAGCACACCGGCGGCCTGCGGGGCACCCTGCGGCATCCCTTGCGGCATGCCCTGGGGCGCGCCGTAGGGGGCCTGCTGGTGGGGCACCTGGCCGGGCGGGGGCTGATGGCCGTAACCGGGCGGCGGGGCGGGAGCCTGGGGGGCGACGGGCGGCTGACCGTAGCCCGGCGGCGGCGCGGGGGCTCCCGGAGGCGCCGCGGGCTGGCCGTAGCCGGGCGGGGGCGGCGCGGCCTGCGGCGGCGCGGGTGGCTGGCCGTAGCCCGGGGGCGTCTGGCCGAGGGGGGCGGGAGCCGGGGCCGGGGGCGGCACCGGCGCGCCTCCGGGCGGCGTGTGCATGGGCGCGACGATCGTGGGCGCGGAATGCACCGGCGGCGGCGGCGCGGCGGGCGCGGGGGCCGGCGGGGGTGCGAAGCCCTGAGCGGCGGGCTGCGGCGCGGGGGCCGGGGCGGGAGCTGCGCCTCCGGGGACGCCGAACGCGGGCGGGGCGAATCCGGGCGCGGCCTGCCGGGCCTGCGGCTGCGGGGCCGGCTGCGGCTCGGGCGCAGCGGGCTCGTCGTCGGCCACCTCGCCGCCGAAGTTGCGCAGCAGCGCGTCCAGCCCGCCGTCGAAGCCCTGGCCGACGGCGGCGAACCGCCACACGTCCTTGAAGTAGAAGTCGCCGAGCATCACGGCCCGCTCGGTGGAGAACTCCGAGCCGCTGAACGGGTACCGCGCCACTTCCTCGCCGCCCGCGACGATACGGATGTACCCGGGCCCGACCTGCGACATCTGCCCGGCGCCGTCGATCGTCGCCGTGAAGGACAGCTTCCGGATCTGCTGCGGAATCTGGTCCAGCGTGACGCGGAAGGACTCCGTGTCGCCCGCCTGGGCACCCAGGAGCTGGATGGACTCCTCGGGGGACTTCGGCTGGTTGTAGAAGACGAAGTACCGGTCGTCGGAGAGCCGTTCGTCGGCGTCGAGCCCGAAGCAGCTGATGTCGAAGCTGAGCCCCGGGCCGGAGACCTGTACTCCTACGTACAGGTCCGTACCCGCGGTGAGGTCACTGATCCTGGCCTTGTGGCCGCGTTGGAATTCCCTGGCCATGCGTACGACCGTCCCCCATCCCGAATGTGAGTGCGTCGCGCCAGGCTAACGGCAATCCCGGACACCGGAAGCAGTCGGTACAGACCCGGTACACAACGCGCGGGCGCCCTCGCGCCGCGTTCACCTCGGGCGGGGGTCACTCGTCCCGGGCGCCCGGGACGTGCGGCAGCCGCTCGGCCGCGACCACGCCCTCGAGGTAGCCGCGGGCCCGTTCGGTGCGGGGGTAGGCCTCCAGCAGCCGCCAGAAGCGGGGGCCGTGCCCGGGGACCAGGAGGTGGGCCAGCTCGTGGCAGAGCACGTAGTCGACGACGTACTCCGGCATGCCCTGGAGCCGGTGGGACAGCCGGATGCTCCCCTCGGCCGGCGTGCACGAGCCCCAGCGCGTGTTCTGGTTGGTCACCCAGCGCACCGAGTCGGGGCGGGCCCGGCCGTCGAAGTACTGCTCCGACAGTCGCCGCGCGCGCTCGGCCAGCTCGGCGTCGCCGAGGGTGCGTTTGCTCTCCTGGGCGGCGAGCTTGTCGAGCATGACGCTCACCCAGCGCTGCTCCTCGGCCTCGGACATCCGGGCGGGGATGAGCACGACGGTGCGATCGCCCTCGCGGTACGCGGAGACCGTTCTACGTCTGCGGGAGCTCCTGCGGACCTCGATCGCGCTCGCCCGTGAGCCGTCCGTCGGCTGGCTCGTCGCGCTGCGCTGTGGTGTTCCGGCGCGGTGCAGTGGGTCGGCGGGCACGCCCCGACCGTACCCGCTGCACCCGGGGAAGTCCCGGCTCCGGGACGGTTCTCCGGCGATCCCGTCACCGGGCGCCGGATTTGTACGACGAATTCGGGCTCCTGTGGACAACTTTCGGCCGCCTTTCGGCGACCCCAGGCATGCTGGCAGCGCCGGCCGGACCGCGAGCGGACCGGCCCGGTCACAGGCACGTTCCAGGACATACGGGGGTCCGTCATGCATCCGATGATCAAGCCCGCCCTTCGGCGCGGCTGGCGCGATCGCAGCACCGTGCAGTTCGGGATGACACCGGCGCACGCGCTGACGCTGGGGCCGGTGGACACGGCCACGGGCAGCCTGCTGGACCTGCTCGACGGCACCCGGGGACTGGATCTGCTGCGCGAGGAGGGCCGGCGCATGGAGCTGCCCGACGGCCACGTCGACCGGCTGGTGCGGCGGCTGTCCCGTGCCGGGCTGCTGGACGACTCCCGGGGTGGCGGCCCGGCCGCCGACGCCCTGCGCGCGAAGTCCGGCGTCCTCGACCGGCTCCGCCCGGACCTGGCCTCGCTCGGTCTGACCACCGTCGAGCCGGGCGAGCCGCCCCTGGTGCTGGCGGCGCGTCGCAGCATGCGGGTGCAGGTCAGAGGAGCGGGCCGGGTGGGGGCGGCACTGGCGTCGCTGCTGTCCGGGGCGGGCGTCGGCGAGGTCGAGGTGCGGGACGTCGGACAGGTCGAGCCGTGGGACGTGGCGCCCGGCGGACTGCCCGCGGAGGCGGTCGGCGAGCGGCGGGAGGTGGCGGCCCGGCGGGCCGTGCGCCGGTGCGCGCCGGACCGGCCGCCGCGCCGCGCCGCCCGCACCCCTCTCTCCCAGGGTGATCCCGGCCACTCCCTGGTGGTGCTCGCCCCGCGGGACGACGTCGCCGTGCACGCGCCGGACCCGTCGTCCGCCGAGTCCCTCATGTCGTCGGGCACGCCCCATCTCTACGCCGGGGTGGTGGAGGGCACCGGTGTGGTCGGACCGCTCGTCCTGCCCGGCGAGACCGGCTGCGCCGGCTGCTTCCAACAGGGCCGCGTCGACCGGGACCCGGCGTGGCCGCGGCTGGTGGCCCAGTGGCGCTCGGGCCGTCAGCGCAGAGTGGGTGCCTGCGATCTGGCGCTGGCCGCCACCGTGGCGGGGCTCGCCGCCGCGCACGCGCTGGCCTTCCTCGACGGGCGGATGCCGTCCAGTGCGGGTGCGCGCTGGGAGGTGTCCCTCCCTCAGCTGCACTGGCAGCCCCGTCCGGTGGCCCCGCACCGTCACTGCCTGTGCGGGGCCGCTGACGCGGACCCGGACAAAGGTAAGGGAGAACACACCCCCGCCGACGGGGGGTCGCACGAGACAATGGCCGGGCACGGGTCGTCGAAGGAGTCCCGCCGTCAGGCGGACACGGAGCGGCCGGCAAGGACCTGGAGGGCGCATGTCTGATCTTCCCCGCAAGGCGGTCACCCGGACCGCCAAGCTGGCCGCTCTCCCGCTCGGCTTCGCCGGGCGGGCGACCTGGGGACTCGGCAAGCGGATCGTGGGCGAGTCCGCGGAGCTCGTCGGCCGCGAACTCCAGCAGCGCACCGCCGAGCAGCTCTTCAAGGTGCTGGGCGAGCTCAAGGGCGGCGCCATGAAGTTCGGCCAGGCCCTGTCCGTCTTCGAGTCGGCCCTGCCGGAGGAGGTCGCCGGTCCCTACCGGGCGGCCCTGACCAAGCTGCAGGAGGCCGCCCCGCCGATGCCGACCCGCACGGTGCACGCGGTGCTCGAGGAGCGGCTGGGTGAGGACTGGCCGGAACTGTTCCAGGAGTTCGAGGACAAGCCGGCCGCGGCCGCCTCGATCGGCCAGGTGCACCGGGCGGTGTGGCACGACGGCCGCGAGGTCGCGGTCAAGGTGCAGTACCCCGGCGCCGGCGAGGCGCTGCTGTCCGACCTCAACCAGCTGAGTCGCTTCGCCCGTCTGCTGGGCCCCCTGGTTCCCGGCATGGACGTGAAGCCGCTGATCACAGAGCTCAAGGACCGTGTCTCCGAGGAACTGGACTACGGCCTGGAGGCGCAGGCACAGCGGGCGCACGCCGAGGAGTTCGCCGGCGATCCCGACGTGGTCGTCCCGGACGTGGTCCACCAGTGCGAGCAGGTACTGATCACCGAGTGGATCGACGGCACACCGCTGTCGGAGATCATCGCCGACGGCACCGAGGAGCAGCGCGACCGGGCCGGACAGCTCCTGGCCCGCTTCCTGTTCTCCGGTCCCGCCCGCACCGGCCTGCTGCACGCGGACCCGCATCCGGGCAACTTCCGTCTGCTTCCCGGGGGTCCGGGGGGTGAGGACGACTGGCGTCTGGGCGTCCTGGACTTCGGCACCGTCGACCGGCTGCCCGACGGGCTGCCCGCCCCCATCGGCGAGGCGCTGCGCATGACGCTGGACGGCGAGGCGGAGGCCGTCTACGAGATGCTCTGCGCGGAGGGCTTCGTCAAGGAGTCCGTGGAGCTGGACCCCGACGCCGTCCTCGACTACCTCTCGCCGATCATCGAACCGGCGCGCGCCGACACGTTCACCTTCACCCGCGGCTGGATGCGCAGTCAGGCGGCCCGGATAGCGGATCCCCGTTCCCCGGCGTACCAGCTGGCCAAGCAGCTCAATCTGCCGCCGGCCTACCTGCTGATCCACCGGGTGACGCTGAGCACCATCGGCGTGCTGTGCCAGCTGGGTGCCACGGTCCGGCTGCGGGAGGAGCTGGAGGACTGGCTGCCGTCGTTCCTCCCCGAGGAGCCGGGCGTGGAGGACGAGGCGGCGCAGGCCTGACCGACCGGAGCGGCCGGTGTGACCGGGACGCGGCGGGCGTGGCGAACCGGGTCACCACCACTGCGGGTCCAGCCGGCCCTCGATCGCGCGCAGGTTCTCGCGGGAGCAGCGCTCGCAGTAGTGCAGGCGGGCGCCGTCCTCCACGGAGAGGGTCCAGGCCGGCTGCGGGGCTGCTGCGCGCAGACCGCAGCGGGCGCAGACCAGCGGCTCGGGCTCCGTCACGGGGCCGTCGTCGTCACTGCCACCGGGATGACTCGTCACCCGGCGACGATAACCCCGTGCGGAAGGCGCCGTCCGGCCAACGCACCGCGGGGGCCGGTCCGTTCACACGGACCGGCCCCCGCGGGAGATCGGGCCTCCGGCTGGGAGGCCGTCGCTTCAGGCGGACGTACGCCTTACTGCATGACCGCCATGGCGAGCGCGCGGCGGGCGCGCCGCGAGGCTCGCTCGGCCCGGCGCTGCATCCGGCGCGCGGTCACCAGGCCGCTGGCCTGACGTTCCCGCTGCGCCTCCTGCAGTCGCTCGTGCATATGCGCACGGGCCAGGGCTTCTGGGATGAGTTGCATCTCTCGGGTCCTGTTCTGGCGCGAGTCGTTCGCACCGCTGGTGGTGAAGTCTTCGGTCGCGGAGCCTGCGGGCTCGTGAGTGGACGGCGTCATCGGGGCCTGCTTCTGGGGGTCGTGCGTGAGGGGACGGTCGATCGTTCCGGGGGTGTTCATGCCGTGACCGGGTTCTTGCGCGGGCGGCCACGCGGCCGCTTCCGGGCGACGACGACGCCCTGGACGAACAGCTCGCCACCCCAGACGCCCCAGGGCTCACGCCGCTCCTTGGCGCCGGCGAGGCAGGCCTCGACCAGCGGGCAGGTACGGCAGAGGGACTTGGCGTACTCGACGTCCGCGGGCGACTCCGCGAAGAAGACCTCCGGGTCGTAGGAGCGGCACGGGACGGGTACGCCGAGGTTCTCGATGGCGTCGTCGAGCGCGGTGAGCGCGGTGAGCGGAGTCAAGGTCGGGTCCTCCGTGGAGCCGGGCTTGGGGATCGTGTCGGAAGGCGGTACGGACGGGACGTGCGCTTCGAGTTGCACGGGTCGTCTTCCTCGTCTGGTCGTGTCCGGCCGGTCGGCCGGGTGGCGGCTGGTACCGGGTTCTTTTTTCTTGTCCCGAGGCGCCTTGCTCTGCCTCCCCGTTCAGGGAAAACAGAAGGGCCGCGGATCCCGGATGGGGTTCCGCGGCCCTGAAGGCGCCGGCCTGATCGAATCAGGCTGGATCACTCCAGGGTTCTGGCCCACGGAAGGCCCACATCAGGTGGTGCTGCGTCGTCTGCTTCCGGAATCCGGCACCGGCCGCCGCAAAGGCATAGGCCTGCGCCTGTGCCGCTACTGCTGCTTCCAGTGCCTTGGTCGGTCGCTCATCGCGCTCACGGACCACAAGGCCCGCGGAGGCGGGGGAGGACGCCGGACGCACGGCAGGAATGCCGGACAGACCGGTGCCCCGGTTGGAGGCGCCGAGCATGCACAGGGAGACGGCCGAGCGATCGGTCAGTTTGACGCTGGTGCTGATGTTGATGCTGATCACTGGACTCGCCTCCTCTCGGCGTCTGGGGGACCGGGCGAACCGGTCCGCGGATATGCAAGTACAACACGGAATCAGGGCCTCCGAGAAGGCCACCGTCCCCGTGCCTAAGAACCTATGGGGATTCCCGGGGCATGCGCAAACTATTTTTCCGACGAGTTCGGATCAGTCCTGATCTTGTCCCTCGGCGAGGTCGCCGCCCGCGCAGAGGGCCAGAACGTCGTCGCCGTACCGGCGTAGCTTGCGCATCCCCACGCCGGGAATCCGGGCCAGTTCCTGCTCGTCGTCGGGGACGGCCTCCGCGATGGCGATCAGTGTCTTGTCCGTGAAGACGCAGAAGGCGGGCTGTCCGCTGCGCCGGGCCTGGTCGGCGCGCCAGTCGCGCAGCCGCTCGTACAGTCCCTCGTCCATGTCGGAGGGGCAGTCCTCGCAGCGCATCAGTTTCATCTCGCCGCCGTCGGTCAGCGTGCGGCCGCAGACCCGGCAGCGGGCGGGGGTGCGCTGTCTGCGGCGCGGCGCCGGCTCGGTCGCGGCGGGCGTCCTGGTGTAGGTGCCGCGCTCCACGCTTCCCGCACCGGCCGTGCCCGCGCGGCCCGCGGGGGTGTTCGACCCCGGGCGCAGTCCGTCGAGGAACCGGCTGGGACGCCGGTTGGGCCGGCCGCCCGGCGAGCGGGCGAGCGCCCAGGAGAGGTGGAGCCGCTCGCGAGCGCGGGTGACGCCGACATAGAGGAGACGGCGCTCCTCCTCGATCTGCTCGTCGGTCTTCGCGTAGGTGATCGGCATCATGCCCTCCGCGACACCGACCAGGAAGACGGCGTCCCACTCCAGGCCCTTGGCCGAGTGCAGTGAGGCGAGCGTGACGCCCTGGACCGTGGGCGCGTGCTGGGCGCCGGCCCGCTCGTCGAGTTCGACGACGAGATCGGCGAGCGTGGCGCCGCTCCGGGCGGCGGTGAAGTCCTGGGCGAGATGCACCAGGGCGGCCAGGGACTCCCAACGCTCACGGACCGCGCCGGAACCGGCCGGCGGCTGCGGCGTCCAGCCCTCGCCCGAGAGCACGGCTCGCACCTGGGAGGGCAGGTCGGGGGCGTCGTCGAGGAGCGCGTCGTTGCCGCCGAAGCGGGCCGCCGCGCGCAGGGCGGTGATCGCCTTGCGCACCTCGGGACGGTCGAAGAACCGCTCGGCCCCGCGCAGCTGGTAGGGCACGCCCGCGTCGGCGAGGGCCTGCTCGTAGATCTCGGACTGGGAGTTGGTGCGGAACAGGACGGCGATCTCGCCGGCCGGGACCCCGGAGTCGATCAGTTCGCGGATGCGGCGCGCGGCGCCCTCGGCCTCGGCGGGCTCGTCGGTGTACTCGGCGAAGACCGGGTCGGTCCCCGCGGCGCGCTGGGAGACCAGCTCCAGGCGGTGGTCGGCGGCCCGGCCCCGGGCCTGGCCGAGCAGGCCGTTGGCCAGGCGGACCACCTGGGGGGTCGAGCGGTAGTCACGGACCAGCTTGACGACGGTGGCCCCGGGGTGACGGATACGGAAGTCCAGCAGATGGTCGGGGGTTGCTCCCGTGAACGAGTAGATCGTCTGGCTGGCGTCGCCGACCACGCACAGGTTCTCCCGGTCGCCGAGCCACAGCTCCAGCAGGCGTTGCTGGAGCGGGCTGACGTCCTGGTACTCGTCGACGACGAAGTGCTGGTACTGGGCCCTGACCTGCTCGGCGACGTCCTGCCGGTCCTGGAGGACGGCGACCGTGAGGAGCAGTACGTCCTCGAAGTCGATGACGGAGCGCTCGCGCTTGAGTTCCTCGTAGGCGGCGTACAGCTGGGCGATCTCGGCGGGGTCGCGGGGCGCCTCCCGGCCGGCCTTGGCCGCGGCGGCCAGGTAGTCCGCGGGGACGGTCTGGGTGACCTTGGACCACTCGATCTCGGCGGTGACGTCCCGCAGCTCACCCCGGTCGAGCCGGATGCGGCAGGCGGCGGCCGCGTCGGCGACCAGCTGAACCTTGCGGTCGACCAGGCGGGGCAGGGAGCCGCCGACCGCCTTGGGCCAGAAGTACTGGAGCTGGCGCAGCGCCGCGGAGTGGAACGTACGCGCCTGCACACCCACCGCGCCGAGCTGCCGCAGCCGGCCGCGCATCTCCCCCGCGGCGCGGTTGGTGAAGGTGACGGCGAGCACACTGGAGGGCTGGAGGATCCCCGCCCGCACCCCGTAGGCGATGCGGTGGGTGATCGCCCTGGTCTTGCCGGTGCCGGCGCCCGCCAGCACGCACACCGGTCCGTGCAGCGCGGTCGCCACGGCGCGCTGCTCGGGGTCGAGCCCTTCGAGCACCGCGTCGGCCGAGTCCGGTACCTGCGGGAAGAGGGTGGAGTGCGTTGCTGCTGTCACACAGCCATGCTGCCAGGTCGCCCGGGACGGGTGAGCCGGTTGTCCACAGGGAAGGCCCCGCAGTCGTACGAATGCGGCAAGCGTCACGTCCCGGGACCATGATCGACGGGCCCGGCGGCGGGAATGCCTGCGCTTTCAAGTACGTTCCCCCCACACCGAGGACTTCCCCGAGCCGCCGAAGGAGCGCGACAGGCATGCAGGGCACTGTGACGATGTACAGCACCACGTGGTGCGGCTACTGCCGCCGGCTGAAGAGCCAGATGGACCGCGAGGGCATCGCGTACACCGAGATCAACATCGAGCAGGACCCCGAGTCCGCGGCCTTCGTGGAGAAGGCCAACGGCGGCAACCAGACGGTGCCCACCGTCCTCTTCGCCGACGGCTCGACGCTCACCAACCCGTCGCTGGCGCAGGTCAAGCAGAAGATCGGCGCCTGAGCGAGCGTCCCGCACACGACGGAGCGGGGTGGCTGTCCCTCACGGGATTGGCCACCCCGCTCCGTCGTGTCGGACGGCGGTCAGAAGGCGTTGCGCATCGGCAGGTCCTCGCCGTACCAGCGTTCGATCAGCCGGGCCGCGATCGAGATGCCGTAGGGCGGGAGCACCTCGCCGGACTCGAAGGCGGCGCGGAGCTCGTCGCGGGAGAACCAACGGGCTTCGTGGATCTCGTCGCCGTCCACGTTGATCTCTTGTGAGGTGGCGTGGGCGACGAAGCCGAGCATGAGGCTGGAGGGGAAGGGCCAGGGCTGGCTGGCGACGTACTCGACCTCGCCGACGCCGATGCCGACCTCCTCGTGGACCTCGCGGCGCACCGACTGCTCGATGGCCTCCCCCGGCTCGACGAATCCGGCGAGCGTGGAGAAGCGGCCCTCGGGCCAGTGGACCTGGCGGCCGAGCAGGATGCGGTCCTGGTCGTCGATCACGGCCATGATCACCGCGGGGTCGGTGCGCGGGTAGTGCTCGGCACCGCAGGCGGGGCAGCGGCGGATGTGGCCGGCCGCGGCGATGACGGTGCGCTCGCCGCAGCGGGAGCAGAAGCGGTGCAGCCGCTGCCAGTTCTCCAGGGCGACGGCGTGCACCATCAGGCCCGCTTCGCGCGGCGACAGGAGCAGCCCCGCCTCGCGCAGGCCCGCGGGACGGGCGGAGTCGTCCATGCGCCCGGGCAGGGCGTCCTTCTGCAGCGCGAAGTAGCTGACGCCGTCCTCGTCGGTGCCCAGGAAGTAGCGGTGTGCCTCGGTGAGCGGGGCCTCGAAGGAGGGGGTCATGACGAGTTCGGTGCGCCCGTCGGACGTCTCGTCGATGAGGACCTGGCCGCCCGAGACCACGAAGCAGCGGGTCGAGGGGTGGCTCCACGCCGCCGCGAGCCATGCCTCGTCGAGCCGGTGGTGGGCGGCGCGGTCGATGCCGCTCGGGGCGGTGAGCGAGATGGGGCGGTCGGCGGTGTGGTCGGTCCTGGTGGTCACGGGTGCTTCCAACTCCCCCGGGGGAACGGATCGGGTCGGCGGGCGGTCTGGCGGACGAAAGCGGGAGGGACCGGGTCCGGCGGGCGCGAGGCGCGGCTTCTCCAGTGTGCCGCGCGCGGGCGGGCGTTTCCGGACGGCGTGGGTGGTCAGGGGGCGTGCCGCCAGTGCTCGGCGAGGTCGCCCCAGAGGTGGGCGCTGGTCTCGGCGCCCTTGAGCAGCAGGTCCAGCTCGACCTTCTCGTCGGGGGCGTGCCAGCCGTCGGAGGGGACGGAGATGCCGAGGAAGAGCACCGGCGCCCCGAGGACGTCCTGGAGGTCGGCGGCCGGGCCGGATCCTCCCTCGCGCGTGAAGAGCACGGGTTTGTCGAAGGCACGCCCCATCGCCCGGACCACGGACCGCAGAGCGGGGTGGTCGAGTGGGGTGAGGCAGGGACGGGTGGCGGGGCTGAAGGTGATCTCGTGCCGGATGCCCTCCGGCAGCCGCCCGGGCACCCAGGCGCCGACCGCGTTCCGTACCTGTGCGGGGTCCTGGCCGGCGACCAGCCGGAAGGACAGCTTCACCGTGGCGGAGGACGGGATGATCGTCTTGCTGCCGGGGCCCTGGTAGCCGCCGCCGATGCCGTTGACCTCGGCGGTGGGTCGCGCCCAGATGCGCTCCAGGGTGCTGTATCCGGCCTCGCCCCCGGTGCCGTGCGACCGGGCGGTGCGCAGCCACCGCTCCTCGTCGAAGGGCAGCCGGGCGAAGAGGTCGCGCTCGCGGTCGGTGAGCTCGACGACGCCGTCGTAGAAGCCGGGGATCGCGACCCGGCCGTCCTCGTCGTGCAGGGCGGCCACCAGCCGGGCCACGGCGGTGGCGGGGTTGGGCACCGCGCCGCCGAAGGAGCCGGAGTGGATGTCCTGGTCGGGGCCGTACAGCCGGATCTCGCACTCGGCGAGGCCGCGCATGCCGGTGCACACGGTCGGGGTGTCCTCGGACCACATGCCGGTGTCGGAGACGATCACGGCGTCGGCGGCGAGCCGGTCGGCGTGCTGTTCGACGAGCGCCCGGAAGTGCGGGGAGCCGGACTCCTCCTCGCCCTCGATCAGCAGCTTCAGGTGGACGGCGGGGGTGGTGCGGCCGGTGGCGGCGAGGTGGGCGCGCACGCCGAGGGTATGGAAGAAGACCTGGCCCTTGTCGTCGGCGGCACCGCGCGCGTAGAGGCGGTTGCCGCGGACGACCGGTTCGAAGGGGTCGCTGTCCCAGCCGTCCTCGCGCGCGGCGGGCTGCACGTCGTGGTGGCCGTACACCAGGACGGTCGGCGCGGAGGGGTCGTCGGCCGGCCACTCGGCGTAGACGGCGGGGGCGCCGGGGGTGTCCCAGATCTCGGCCGTGGGAAAGCCGGTGTCCTTGAGGGCGGCGACGAGCCAGTCGGCGCTGCGGCGCACGTCGGGGGCGTGGTCGGGCTGGGCCGAGACGGAGGGGATACGCAGCCAGGCGGAAAGGTCGTCGAGGAACGCCGCGCGGTGGTCTGCGATATAGGTACGGACGGCGTCGACGGCATTGTCAACGGGCTGGCTCATACCTACGAGCCTATCGGCCCGCGGGGGTGTCCTCGGAGTGCGGAATCTCACCGTACGGATCCTCCAGCAGCAGTCGCTCCAGTTCGGCGCGGCCGGGGAGGCGCTCGGGACGCACCACTTCGCCGGTGCGCACGTAGAGGAAGGCGGCGCTGACGGCGTCCAGCGGGACGCCCTGCTGCTCGGCCCAGGCGAGCCGGTAGACGGCGAGCTGCAGCGGGTCGGCGGTGCGGCCCCGGCCGGTCTTCCAGTCGACGATCTCGTACGTGACCGCGCCGCCGTCCTCGCCCTCGCCGCCCTCGTGCCGGTAGACGGCGTCGATGCGGCCGCGGACGACGCGTCCGGCGATCGACAGCTGGAACGGCGCCTCCACGCGGTGGGGGGTGCGGTGGGCGTACGCGGTGCGTTCGAAGGCTTCCTTGAGGGCCTCCAGGTCGCGCTCGTCGGCGATCTCGGCGTCGCTTCCGGGCAGCTCCTCGGGGTCGAGCATCGGCAGGGTCAGCTCTTCGAAGCGTGCCTCGACCCAGGCGTGGAACCGGGTGCCGCGGCGGGCGGCGGGCTGGGGCGGCCGGGGCATGGGACGGGCCAGCTCCCGCGCGAAGCCGTCGGGGTCTTCAGCCAGCCGGAGCAGCTGGGAGGCGGTGAGGGAGGCGGGCAGCCGGACCTCGGTGACGCTGTCGCGGGCGCGCAGCAGCTCCCCGGTGAGGGCGTCCAGGTCGCGGTCCCAGGAGGCGACGGTTCGGGCCTCCTCGGGGGTGAGGCGGGCGTCCGGGGGCGTGAGTCGGGGCTCTTGGGGCGTGACGCGAGGCTCCGCGGGCGCGGGCGCCGGCAGGTCCGGGCCGCCGGGCACGCCTCGGGGCTGCGCGCGGGGCGCGTCAGGGGCCGTCGCCTGGTGCGGGACGACCGGGCGTTCGGTGGTCCACGCGTCCCAGTCGCCCGGGTCGGCGTCCGCACCGGGCCCGTCCTCGGCGAAGTCGTCGGCAGAGTCGTCGAGGTAGTCGTCGGGGAGGTCCTCCGGAAGGAACTCCTCGTCGTCCGGCGGGGGCGGCCAGTCGGGGTCGTCGTAGGTCTCCGGGTCGTGCACGGCCGCCGCGCCGCCGTCCGGGTGGGCGGCGAGACGGTCCAGATGGGCGAGGACGGTCGCCGCGGCGGCACGGCGCCGGGCGAGGGCCGCGTCGTCCAGGGGCAGCGGCCAGGCCTGGTCGTCGCCGGCCCGCCGCAGGGCCGGGTTCTCCTCGTCCTCGGCGGGTTCGTCCGCCCACGCCTCGATCTCGCCGTATCCGGCGGCGCAGTGCTCGTACAGGGCGAGCAGGAACGCGGAGGGCCCCCGGGGCTTCTTCTGGCTGGGGCCCCACCAGTGGCCGGAGCCGAGCAGCAGGGAGCGGGGGCGGGTGAAGGTGACGTAACCGAGGCGCAGCTCCTCGGTGTGCTGGTGCTCCTTCATGGCCTCGTGGAAGGCCTTCAGTCCCCGCGAGTCCCAGGAGGGCACGTCGGGCAGGGTGTCGGCGTCGCCGCGCAGCCGGTGCGGCAGCACCTTGCCCTGGGCGGTCCACTTCTCGCGGCCCCGGTCGCTGGGGAAGGTGCCGGTGACCAGCCCGGGCACGGCGACGACGTCCCACTCCAGGCCCTTGGACTTGTGCGCGGTGAGCACCTTGACGGTGTTCTCGCCTCCTGGCAGCGCGTTGTCCAGGCCCTTCTCGTACTGGGCGGCGGTGCGCAGGAAACCGAGGAAGGCGAGCAGGGTGGCCTCGTTGTCGCCGGCAGCGAAGGACGCGGCGATGTCCAGGAAGTTGGACAGGGTCTCGCGGCGCCGGGCGGCCAGGGCGTGCGGGGACGCGGACAGCTCGACCTCGAGTCCGGTGACGGCGAGGACGCGGTGCAGGACGTCCATGAGGGGGTCGGCGAGGGACCGGCGCAGATCGCGCAGCTCGGCGGCGAGGCGGGCGAAACGCACGCGCGCGTCCGGTGAGAAGGGCAGCCCGTCCTCGTCCCCGCCGCCCTCCAGCGGGGTCTCCAGGAACGTGTCGAGGGCGTCGGCGAGCGAGATCACCTCGGCGGGGTCGACGCCCTCGACGGCTTCGGCGAGCCGCCGGTCGGGGTCGTCGTCGCCGTCCACGCGCGTGTGGGACACCAGGCGGCGGGCGCGCCGGCCGAGCAGGGCGAGGTCGCGGGGGCCGATGCGCCAGCGCGGGCCGGTCAGCAGCCGGACGAGGGAGGCGTTCGCGCCGGGGTCCTGGAGGACCTCGCAGACGGCGACGAGGTCGGCGATCTCGGGCAGGTGCAGCAGCCCGGACAGTCCGACGACCTCGACGGGGACGTCCCGGGCGACCAGAGCGGACTGGATCTCGGCGAAGTCGGTCGCCGTGCGGCACAGGACGGCGATCTCGCCGGGCGCCTTGCCGGTGTTCACGAGGTGCGCGATCGAGTCCGCGATCCAGTCGATCTCCTCCGCGTGGGTGGACAGCAGGGCGCAGCGCACGGTGCCGTCGCGCTCGGCGCCGGGTGCCGGGCGCAGCGCCTCCACGCCCGCGTGCATGGCGCGCAGCGGCTCGGCGAGGCCGTTGGCGAGGTCGAGCAGCCGGCCTCCGCTGCGGCGGTTCTCGCTGAGCGACTGGCGGGTGGCGGGGCGGCCGTCGGCATGCGGGAAGTGCTCGGGGAAGTCGTCGAGGTTGGCGACGGAGGCGCCGCGCCAGCCGTAGATCGCCTGGCAGGGGTCGCCGACGGCGGTCACCGGGTGGCCGGTGCCGCCCCCGAAGAGCCCGGCGAGGAGGACGCGCTGGGCGACGGAGGTGTCCTGGTACTCGTCGAGGAGGACGACCCGGAACTCGTCGCGCAGCACACGGCCCACCTCGGGGAGCGTGGCGAGCCGCGCGGACAGGGCGATCTGGTCGCCGAAGTCGAGCAGGTCGCGCTCGCGCTTGGCGTCCCGGTATCGCAGCACCAGCTCGGCGAGTTCGCGGCGCGCGCCGGCGGCCTCGGGGACCTTGCGCAGGTCGGCGTTGGTGAGCTTGGTGTTCTCCAGGGCGCGGAGCAGTTCGGCGTCGTGGGCGCGCAGGTCCTCGGGCCGCACCAGGTGCTCGGAGAGTTCCGCGTCGAGGGTGAGGAGGTCGCCCACCAGGTCGGGGAAGGAGCGCGTGAGGGCCGGGTAGAGGCCGGGGGCCTCCCGCAGTACGCGCGCGGCGAGCTGGTAGCGGGTGGCGTCGGCGAGCAGCCGGGAGGTGGGCTCCAGCCCGATGCGCAGCCCGTGGTCGGTGAGCAGACGGCCGGCGAAGGCGTGGTACGTGGAGATCACCGGCTCGCCCGGGGGGTTGTCCGGGTCCGACAGGTAGGGGCCGGCGCGAAGCGTCGTCGATGAGGGGTGGTGGTCGGGTGACGGGAGGGCATCCGGGTCGGTGACGCCGGCCTTGATCAGGGCGGTGCGGACGCGTTCGGCGAGCTCCCCGGCGGCCTTGTTGGTGAAGGTGAGGCCGAGGACCTGTTCGGGGGCGACCTGGCCGGTGCCGACCAGCCAGACCACGCGCGCCGCCATCACCGTCGTCTTGCCGGAGCCGGCTCCGGCCACGATCACCTGCGGGGCGGGCGGCGCGGTGATGCAGGCCGTCTGCTCCGGGGTGAACGGGATCCCGAGGAGCTCCTTGAGCTGGTCGGGATCGGTGATACGGGCGGTCACACACCGAATCTAGCGGCGGGCGCTGACACCGGGGGCGTCCTGAGCCCGGCGGGAGAGGAAAAGCACAGGTCAGACGGGGTGGTGCGATGCGTCACGCCCGTCACTCGACGACATGGCGGCCCTCGGGGCGGGCGCTGCACGAGGCGCGGAACGCGCAGTGGGCGCAGTGCTGGCCGGCGGTCGGGGTGAACCGTTCGTCGAGGACCTTGCCCGCGGCGGTGGCCAGCAGGTCGCCGACCCACTCCCCCTCCAGCGGCTCCTGCGCCTGCACCTTCGGCAGGGTCTCGCCGCCGTCCCGCTTGGCGGCACCCTGGCGCAGCTGCACGAGCTCGGCGCCGCCCGGTTCGGGGCGCACCCCGTCGAAGACGTCGTCGACGGCTCCCTCACGGACGGCGAGCTGGTAGACGGCGAGCTGGGGGTGGCGTTCCACCTCCTTGGAGCTCGGCGCCTGCTTGCCGGTCTTGAAGTCGACGACGTAGGCGCGTCCCTCGGCGTCGGCCTCGACGCGGTCCATCTGGCCCCGGATGCGGACCCGCAGGTCGCCGGAGTCCAGCGTGACGTCGAAGTCGTGCTCGCTGGTCACCGGGGTGCGGCCGGTGCGGTCCATGACGTGCCACTCCAGGAAGCGTTCCAGCGCGACGCGCGCGTTCTCCTTCTCCTGGGCCGACTTCCACGGCGCGTCGAAGGCGAGCGCGTTCCACACGGAGTCCAGGCGCTCCATGAGGACCGCGAGGTCGGCGGGGGTGTGCCCGGAGGCCACCTCGTCGGCCAGGACGTGGACGACGTTGCCGAAACCCTGGGCGGCGGTGGCGGGCGCGTCGGCCTTCACCTCGCGGCCGAGGAACCACTGGAGGGCGCAGGTGTTGGCGAGCTGGTCGAGGGCGCTGCCGGAGAGCACGACCGGCTGGTCGCGGTCGCGCAGCGGCACCTTGCTGCGGGTCGGGTCGTGCATGCCCCACCACCGGTAGGGGTGCGCGGACGGCACCAGGGGGCGGCCGTCCTCGTCGGCGAGCGCGGCGAGCCGGGCCAGCCGCCGGGCGGCGGCCTCGCGCAGGGCGTCGGAGACCCGGGGGTCGACCGTGGTGGCGCGCAGTTCCGCGACGAGCGCGGCGACGGACAGCGGGCGGCGCGGGCGTCCGGTGACGTCCTTCGGTTCGACGCCGAGCTCGGTGAGGAATCGGGAGGGCTGGTCGCCGTCGTCGGACGGGGCCTTCACGGCGGTCACCACGAGGCGGTCACGCGCGCGGGTGGCGGCGACGTAGAACAGGCGGCGCTCCTCGGCGAGCAGCGCGCCGGGGGTCAGGGGTTCGGCGAGCCCGTCGCGGCCGATGCGGTCGGCCTCCAGCAGGGACCCGCGGCGCCGCAGGTCCGGCCACAGGCCCTCCTGCACGCCCGCCACGACGACGAGGCCCCACTCCAGCCCCTTGGCGCGGTGGGCGGTCATCAGGCGTACGGCGTCGGGGCGGGCGGCGCGCCGGGTGAGGGTGTCGGCGGCGATGTCCTCGGCCTCGATCTCCTCGAGGAAGTTGAGGGTGCCCCGGCCGCCGGTGCGCTCCTCGGCGCGGGCGGCGGTGGCGAACAGCGCGCACACCGCGTCGAGGTCACGGTCGGCGTTGCGGCCGGCGGCGCCGCCGCGGCGGGCGGAGCGTTCCAGCCGCTGCGGCCACGGTGTGCCGTCCCACAGGTCCCACAGGGCCTCCTCGGCGGTGCCGCCGCCGGCCAGGCGCTCGCGGGCCCGGCGCAGCAGGGCACCGAGCCGCTGCGCACCGCGCGCGTAGGCGGGGTCGTGCACGGCGAGCCGCTCGGGCTCCGCCAGCGCGCGGGCGAGCAGGTCGTCCGAGGGCGGCGGCAGGGGGTTGCCCGCGGCCCGTTCCTCCTCGCGCAGGGCACGTCCGAGCCGGCGCAGGTCGGCGGCGTCCATGCCGGCGAGGGGAGAGGCGAGGAGGGTGAGCGCGGTCTCGGTGTCGAGCCAGCACGGCTCCCCGGCGCCGTCCTCGGGCGCGGCCCCGGTGTCCTCGTGGGCACCGTCCTGGGGAGTGCGCCCGCTGTCCTCGGGAGTGCGCCCGGTGTCCTCCCCGGCGCCGCCCTCGGGCGCGGCCCCGGTGCCCTCCCCAGAGCCGACCTCGCGCGTGCCCCCGGTGCCCTCCCGGTCGGCGGCCTCGGCCGCGGCCACCGCGCGCAGGGCGGTGAGCAGCGGGGCGACGGCCGGTTCGTGGCGCAGCGGCAGGTCGTCGCCGTCGACGTCCACGGGGACGCCCGCGGACGTGAGGGCGCGGCGGACGGTCGGCAGGGTGCGGGAGCCGGCGCGCACCAGGACCGCCATGTCGTTCCAGGGGACGCCGTCCTCCAGGTGGGCGCGGCGCAGGATGTCGGCGACGTTGTCCAGCTCGGTGCCGGCCGTCGGGTAGGTGTACACCTCGACCCGGCCGCCGTCCCGTACCGGCGTGGGCTCCCGGTGCAGGCGGACCTTCTCGGCGGGCAGGCGGGGCAGCGGCATCCGCCGGGTGACCTTGCGGGTCGCCTCCAGCAGGGCGGCGCCGGAGCGGCGGGAGGCGCGCAGCACCTGGACGGGAGCGGGCCGGCCGTCCGCGCGGGGGAAGGCGTGCGGGAACTCCAGGATGCCGCCGACGTCGGCGCCCCGGAACGCGTAGATCGACTGGTCGGGGTCGCCGAAGGCCACGAGGGTGCGACCGCCGGAGGACAGGGCGCGCAGCAGCCGCACCTGGGCGGGGTCGGTGTCCTGGTACTCGTCGACGTAGACCGCGTCGTACCGGCCGGCGAGCTGCCCGGCGGTCTCGGGGCGCTGCGCGAGGAGCACCGCGCGGTGGACGAGTTCGGCGTAGTCGAGGACGCCCTGCAGGTCGAGGACGTCGAGGTACTCGGCGAGGAAGGCGGAGGCGGCGCGCCAGTCGGGGCGGCCGATGCGGCGGGCGAAGGCGTCGAGGGCCTCGGGGCCGAGCCCGAGCTCGCGGCTGCGGGCGAGGACCGCGCGGACCTCGTCGGCGAAGCCGCGGGTGGTCAGGCAGGCGCGCAGTTCGTCCGGCCAGCGCACGTGCGAGAGGCCGAGCCGCTCCAGGTCGACCTGGCCGGCGAGGAGCCCGCGGACGGTGACGTCCTGCTCGGGTCCTGAGAGCAGGCGCAGCGGCTCGACGAACAGGCCGCTGTCCTGGTGGGCGCGGACCAGGGCGTAGCAGAAGGAGTGGAACGTGGTCGCCTGCGGGGCCTGTGCCGCGCCGATGCGCAGGGCCATGCGGTCGCGCAGTTCGACGGCCGCCTTGCGGCTGAAGGTGAGCACCAGGATGCGCTCGGGGTCGCCGCCGCGGGCGATCCGGGCGGCCACGGACTCGACCAGCGTGGTGGTCTTCCCGGTGCCCGGACCCGCCAGGACGAGCATCGGGCCGCTGCCGTGCTCAACCACGGAGCGCTGGGCGGCGTCCAGACGGGGGGGATTCACGCGGGCCGGCGGGGTACGCACCAGTCGGTAGGCGCCACGGCTCCCCCGCCGCACCTGGGGGTGCGACAGGCCGCTGGTGGAGGAGAAGGAGCTCACGTGGTTCGCCGGTCCTGGTGGGTGTGCTGTTCGGCTGTCCGCCGCGTGTGGGGGACGGTGGACGAGGGGTGAGGGGGACACGCGCAGCCGACGCTACGCCGGGGGAAAGAGCGGAAGCAGGGTTTCCGCTTCTTCCCTCCCGCCACTCCGGGCACCCGCGTCCCTCGACTCACGAACGTACGTCATGCCGCGGATGTGCCTCATGTCCCTCTGAAGCATCACAGGTCACACGTCCGCGGCCGGGATGCCGGAAGCTGTCAGGTGTGACCCCCGGTGTCCACGCCGCCGTCCCACCGCGCGCGTCTCATGTCGAGGCGGGGCACATGGCCCTCCGCGGCCCGGCCCGCCTCCCGCAGCGGTGTGCCCTCCGCGCGGTAGTGACCGAGGGCCCGCAGTTCGTGGCCGGGCAGCAGGACGCCGTCCGCGCGGACCACGCGCCACCAGGGCACCGCGCCCCCGTACAGCGCCATCACACGGCCCACCTGCCGGGGCCCGCCCTCCCCCAGCCACTCGGCCACGTCGCCGTACGTCATCACGCGGCCCGGCGGGATCAGCTCGGCCACCTCCAGGACCCGCTCGGCATAGGCGGGCAGGGCGTCCGGAGGCTGGTGGCCGTCGTCGGGCGGAAGGCTCTCCTCGCTCATCCGGACCATCCTGCCCCACCGCACCGACAACGCGACGCGCTCGCGCGCACGGCCGGACGACTCGCCCCGGAGCAGCGCTTCGGGCAGACTGTGCCGCCCCGCTTGTGGACCCTGATGCCCCCTTGTGGCGGTACGGCATGCCACCATCGTGCGGGCGGTGACCGGTGATACGAGATCGAGAAGAGACGATGAAGCAGCAGGGTGCGCACCCCGAGGACACGGAGGGCACCCCTGACGCCTCGTCGCGCCAGGACTCGGACGCCGCACGGCCCGACGCGGACGCCGCACGTCCGGACCCCGAGCAGCAGGACCCTGAGCAGCAGGACGCCGCGCACATCGACGAGGTGGAGGGCGACGAACCGCTGCTCCCCGCGCGCGTGCACCGCCCGTCCGATCTCATGCGGCTCGTGGGCGGCGTGCTCGCCGTCGTGGTGCTGCTGGCGATCGCCGCGTTCGCCCACGGCACCACCTCGGGCCTGGAGCAGGACATCAACAAGGGCACCGGACAGGCGCCCGACCTGCTCATCAAGATCGCCGGTCTGGCGTCCAGCATCGCCATCCTGCTGGTCCCGGTCGCCTTCGCCATCGAACGGCTGATCAAACGGGACGGGCTGCGGATCGCCGACGGCGTGCTCGCCGCCGTCCTCGCGCACGGGGTGACGCTCGCCACCGACCTGTGGGTCGCGCGGGCCGCCCCCGGCTCGATCCAGGACGCGCTCACCCAGCCCTCCCCCGGCGACATCCACGCCCTCACCGACCCGGTCCACGGCTACCTGGCCCCCGTCATCGCGTACATGACCGCCGTCGGCATGTCCCGCAGACCCCGGTGGCGCGCGGTGCTGTGGGTGGTGCTGCTGCTCGACGCCTTCTCGATGCTCGTCACCGGGTACACCACCCCGTTCTCGATCATCCTCACGGTGCTGATCGGCTGGACCGTCGCCTACGGCACGCTCTACGCCGTCGGCTCGCCCAACGTGCGGCCCACCGGCCGCACCCTGATGGCGGGGCTGCGCACGGTCGGCTTCCGCCCCGTGACCGCCTCCCGCGAGGAGGCCCCCGACGCCGCCGAGAGCGGCGACCGGGGCCGGCGCTACTTCGTCACCCTGGAGGACGGCCCGCCCCTGGACGTCACCGTCGTCGACCGCGAGCAGCAGGCGCAGGGGTTCTTCTACCGCGCGTGGCGCAATCTCGCACTGCGCGGCTTCGCCACCCGCAGGAGCCTTCAGTCGCTGCGCCAGGCGCTGGAGCAGGAGGCGCTGCTGGCCTACGCCGCCATCGCGGCCGGCGCCAACGCGCCCAAGCTGATCGCGACGTCGGAGCTCGGCCCCGACGCGGTGATGCTCGTCTACGAGCACACCGGCGGGCGCACCCTCGACTCGCTTGCGGACGACGAGATCACCGACGACCTGCTGCGCGGCACCTGGCACCAGGTGAAGGCGCTCCAGTCCCGCCGAATCGCGCACCGCCGGCTGGTCGGCGACGCCATCCTGGTGGACCGTTCCGGCACGGTGATCCTCACCGACCTGCGCGGCGGGGAGATCGCGGCCGGCGATCTGCTGCTGCGGATGGACGTCTCCCAGCTGCTGGTGACCCTGGGCCTGCGGGTGGGTGCCGAACGCGCGGTGGCCTCCGCGCTGAGCGTCCTCGGTCCCGACGCGGTGGCGGACTGTCTGCCGATGCTCCAGCCGATCGCGCTGAGCCGTTCCACGCGCGCGACGCTGCGGAAGCTGGCCCGGGAGCGCGCGGAGCGGGAACGGGAGGCCGTGCTGGAGGCCTCGCGGCATTCCCGTCCGGCCCGCGCCCACGACACCGACGACGACGGCCCCGTCACGCTCGACAAGGCCGGCAAGAAGGCCGTCCGCGCGGAGCAGCGGGCCGAGAAGCGCGCCATCGACGAGGCCCTGGACGAGGCGCGTGAGGAGGACCTGCTCAGCCAGATCCGGCACGAGGTGCTCCGTATCCGGCCCCAGGCCCCGGTCGAGCCGGCCCGTCTGGAACGGGTCCGACCGCGCACGCTGATCAGCCTCATCGCGGGCGCGATCGGCGCGTACTTCCTGCTGACGCAGCTCACGCACATCGAGTTCGGCCCGCTGATCGCCAACGCGGAATGGGGCTGGGTCGCGGCGGCGGTGCTGTTCTCGGCGGCCAGCTACGTGGCGGCCGCGATGGCCCTGCTCGGGTTCGTGCCGGAGCGGGTGCCGTTCCCGCGCACCGTGGCGGCCCAGGTCGCCGGGTCCTTCGTGAAGATCGTCGCCCCGCCGGCGGTCGGCGGCGTCGCTCTCAACACCCGCTTCCTCCAGCGGGCGGGGGTGCGACCGGGGCTCGCGGTGGCGAGCGTCGGCGCGTCGCAGCTGTTCGGGCTCGGCTGTCACATCCTGATGCTGCTGGCGTTCGGCTACCTGACCGGCACCGAGAAGACCCCCTCGCTGTCGCCGTCGCGCACCGTCATCGGCGGGCTGTTGACGGTGGCGGTGCTGGTCCTCGTGGTGACCTCGGTGCCGTTCCTGCGGAAGTTCGTCGTCACGCGCGTGCGTTCGCTCTTCGCGGGCGTCGTGCCGCGCATGCTGGACGTGCTGCAGCGGCCCCAGAAGCTGATCACCGGCATCGGCGGCATGCTGCTGCTGACGGCCTGCTTCGTGATGTGCCTGGACGCCTCGATCCGGGCGTTCGGCGACGACTCGACCTCGGTCTCCATCGCCGGCGTCGCCGTCGTGTTCCTCGCGGGCAACGCCCTCGGGTCGGCGGCCCCGACGCCGGGCGGTGTGGGCGCCGTCGAGGCCACCCTGACCGTCGGTCTGATCGCGGTCGGCCTCCCCAAGGAGGTCGCAGCGCCGGCCGTGCTGCTGTTCCGGCTGCTCACGCTGTGGCTGCCCGTGCTGCCGGGCTGGCTCGCCTTCAACCACCTCACCCGCAAGGCGGCCCTGTGACCGGCTGAGACGTCGGCGGCGGGCCGTCCTCCCTCGGACGGCCCGCGCCCCGCGCGCCCGGCCGGGGCCGACCGCAGGATGAGGACATGCCCCACCCCTTCCGGCTGCGAGCCGCCGCCCTGACCGCCTGCGCCGTACTGCTGCCCGCGCTGCTGGCGGGGTGCGCCGGGGACGACGACGAACCGGCCGAGGACCTGACGCGGCAGAAGCTCGACTGGAAGGCCTGCCCCGCCCCCGACGAGGCCCAGGGCGGGGGCGCCACCCCCTCCCCGCTGCCCGGCGCCCGGGGCGCGTGGGAGTGCGCGGCGATGAAGGCACCGCTGGACTGGGACGACCCCGACGGCGACACCATCGGACTCGCCCTGATCCGGGCCCGCACCAGCGGCCCGGCGGGCGAGCGCATCGGCTCCCTGATCTTCAACTTCGGCGGGCCGGGCGGATCCGGGGTGACCACGCTGCCCGCGTTCGGCCAGGACTACGCCACCCTGCGCACCCGGTACGACCTGGTCAGCTTCGACCCCCGCGGGGTCGGCCGCAGCGCGCCCGTGACCTGCCAGGACGACCAGCAGCTCGACGAGCACTTCCAGCGGGACGGCACCCCGGACGACAGCGCCGAGCGCACGGAACTGCTCGACGGCACCGAGGAGTTCAACGCGGCCTGCGAGGACAACTCCGGGCGGATCCTGCCGCACGTGCGCACCACGGACGCGGCCCGTGACCTGGACCTGATGCGCCAGGTGCTCGGCGACGACAGGCTGTACTACTTCGGCATCTCCTACGGCACGGAACTCGGCGGCGTCTACGCCCACCTCTTCCCCGACAAAGTGGGGCGCGCGGTCTTCGACGCGGTCGTCGACCCGGCGCAGGACTCCGAGCAGGCCTCGCTGGGCCAGGCGCGGGGCTTCCAGCTCGCCCTCGACAACTACGCCGAGGACTGCGTCTCCGGCACCGAGGAGTGCCCTGTCGGCGACAGCGTCCAGGACGTCCAGGACCGCATCGCGAAACTGCTGAAGGACCTGGACAGCCGGCCCATCCCCGGGGTCTTCCCACGTCAGCTGACCGAGACGATGGCGACGAGCGGGATCGCGCAGGCCCTGTACTCCCAGGACTTCTGGCCGTTCCTCACCGACGGCCTGGAGCAGGCCTACGACGGTGACGGCACGATCCTGATGGTGCTCGCCGACTCGATGAACGGACGCGGCGAGAACGGCGAGTACAGCAACCTCGTCCCCGCCAACACCGCCATCAGCTGCTCCGACGCCGAGCCCCGCTACACCCCGGCGGACGTGGAGCGGCTGCTTCCCGAGTTCCGGAAGGCGTCCCCGCTCTTCGGGGACTTCATGGCCTGGGGACTGATCACCTGCACCGACTGGGCGGTGCGGGGCGCCGCCGACCACCCGGACGTCAGCGCCCCCGGCTCGGCCCCGATCCTCGTGATCGGCAACACCGGCGACCCGGCCACGCCCTACGAGGGGGCGCGCAGCATGGCGCGGGCGCTCGGTGAGGGGGTCGGCGTGGAGCTGACATACAAGGGGCAGGGGCACGGCGCCTACAACGGCGAGGACACCTGCGTGCGGAACGCGGTGCACGGCTATCTGCTGGACGGCAAGGTGCCCCAGGCCGGGACCGTCTGCCCCTGATCGTGCGGGAACGCCGAGCAGGCCGAGGGCGAACGCCCAGCTCAGAGCGTTTTCCACAGGCCTCCCCGGCGAACGCCGGGACTGCCTACCATGGCCGGGACGCCGTTCGCCGCACGCAGCGGACGGCCTGCGAGGGGGGAAGTGGCACATGACCCGGTTCACACGGTGGGCGGCCCTGACGGTCGCCGCCGCGCTGCTGACGGCGGGATGCAGCGGCGCGGGACCGTCGGACGACGGCTCGAAGAAGGACGACGGCAACGGCGCGAAGGCCGCGCTCGACTGGGGACGCTGCAAGGCCACCGAGGACGCCCCGGCACCGGGCGACGAGTGGCAGTGCGCCACGCTTCAGGTGCCGCTGGACTGGTCGAAGCCGGAGGGCGAGACGATCGGTCTGGCCCTCATCCGGACAAGGGCCACGGGCGGCGACCGCCTCGGCTCCCTGCTGTTCAACTTCGGCGGTCCGGGCGGCTCCGGTGTCTCCACCCTGCCCGCCTACGCAGCCCTGACCGACGATCTGCGCGAGCGGTACGACCTGGTGAGCTGGGACCCGCGCGGGGTGGCCGCGAGCGAGGGCGTCCGCTGCCGTGACGACAAGGCCATCCAGTCCGCCGAGTCCTCCGTGGACGGCACCCCGGACACCCCGGCCGAGGAGCGGGCGTTCCTCGCGGACGCGGCCGACTTCGGCAAGGGCTGCCAGGAGACCGCCGAGAAGCTCATGGCGCATGTCTCCACCACCGACACCGCACGGGACATGGACCGCATCCGGCAGGCACTGGGCGACGACCGGATGCACTACTTCGGCATCTCCTACGGCACCGAGCTCGGCGGCGTCTACGCCCACCTGTTCCCGGAGAGGGTGGGCCGGATGACGCTCGACGCGGTGGTCGACCCGACCGCCGACACGATCGGCCACGCCAAGAACCAGACCCGGGGCTTCCAGACGGCCCTCGACAACTACCTGAAGTCCACCGGGAAGGACCCGGAGCAGGGCTCGCGCGAGATCGCGGACCTGCTGGACCGGATCGACGCCGAGCCGCTGCCGACGTCCTCCTCGGGGCGTGAGCTGACCCAGTCGCTGGCGCTGACCGGCATCGTCCTGCCGCTCTACAGCAAGTCCAGCTGGCCGGCGCTGACCGGCGCACTGGAGGCCGCGCAGGACGGGGACGGCACGGCGCTGCTGGCCCTCGCGGACGGCTACAACGAGCGCGACGCCTCGGGGCACTACGGCACCACGACCCACTCCCAGCGGGTCATATCGTGCCTGGACGACAAGCAGCGGCCGACTCTGGAGGAGACGAAGAAGCTGCTGCCCGAGTTCGAGGAGATCTCCCCCGTCTTCGGGTCCTTCCTCGGCTGGGACACGGCGGGCTGGTGCCACGACTGGCCGGTGCCGGGCCAGTTCGACACGCCGGAGGTGAGCGCCCCTGGCGCGGCGCCGGTCCTGGTCGTGGGCAACACGGGCGACCCGGCCACGCCGTACGAGGGAGCGCGGCGGATGGCGGACGAGCTGGGCGAGGACGTCGGGGTGGTGCTCACCTGGAAGGGCGAGGGCCACGGCGCCTACGGCAGTGGCAGCGACTGCGTCGACTCCACGGTGAACGCCTACCTGCTGGACGGCACGGTCCCGGAGGACGGCAAGGTCTGCTCCTGACGGCGTCGGGGGCTCCGGGCACCCGGGAAGGCGCCCGGAGCCCCCGACGAGGACCCGGTGACGGCCGGCGCGGTCACGCGGACCGCTTCGGCCGGTGCGGCCTAGTAGACCGGCTTCTCCGGCTCGATCTGGTTGACCCAGCCGATGACGCCGCCGCCGACGTGGACGGCGTCGGAGAAGCCCGCGGACTTGAGGACCGCGAGGACTTCCGCACTGCGGACACCCGTCTTGCAGTTCAAGACGATCTTCTTGTCCTGCGGCAGGCTCTCCAGGGCGTTGCCCATGAGGAACTCGTTCTTGGGGATCAGCCGGGCGCCCGGGATGGAGACGATCTCGAACTCGTTCGGCTCGCGGACGTCGATGAGCTCGAGGTTCTCGCCGTCGTCGATCCACTCCTTGAGCTGCTTGGGAGTGATCGTGGAGCCGGCGGCCGCCGCCTGGGCCTCCTCGGACACGACGCCGCAGAAGGCCTCGTAGTCGATGAGCTCGGTGACGGTCGGGTTCTCGCCGCAGATCGCGCAGTCCGGGTCCTTGCGGACCTTGACCTGGCGGTACTGCATCTCCAGGGCGTCGTAGATCATCAGGCGCCCGACGAGCGGCTCACCGATGCCGGCGAGGAGCTTGATGGCCTCGTTGGCCTGGATGGAGCCGATGGACGCGCAGAGCACGCCCAGGACGCCGCCCTCGGCGCAGGAGGGGACCATGCCGGGGGGCGGGGGCTCCGGGTAGAGGCAGCGGTAGCAGGGACCGTGCTCGGACCAGAAGACGGAGGCCTGGCCGTCGAAGCGGTAGATGGAACCCCACACGTACGGCTTGTTCAGCAGCACGCAGGCGTCGTTGACCAGGTAGCGGGTCGCGAAGTTGTCCGTGCCGTCGACGATCAGGTCGTACTGGCTGAACAGGTCCATCACGTTGTCGGCCTCGAGCCGCTCCTCGTGCAGGACCACGTTCACGTAGGGGTTGATCCCCTTGATCGTGTCACGCGCGGACTCGGCCTTGGGGCGGCCGATGTCGGACTGGCTGTGGATGATCTGGCGCTGCAGGTTCGACTCGTCGACCTCGTCGAACTCCACGATGCCGAGCGTGCCGACGCCCGCCGCGGCCATGTACATGAGACCCGGCGAACCCAGGCCGCCGGCGCCCACAAAGAGCACCTTGGCGTTCTTCAGCCGCTTCTGCCCGTCCATGCCCACGTCGGGGATGATCAGGTGGCGGGAGTACCTGCGGACCTCGTCTACGGTGAGCTCGGGGGCCGGCTCGACCAGGGGTGGCAGCGACACGGGGACTCCGTTGGTCGGTCAATCACTACGGTTGTTCTCGCGACAACACTGCCACGCCCTTTTTCATTCCGAGACACCCGTTCCGACACGCGAGACGATGTCGTCCCAGTAGCCGGGCAGCGGCCCCCAGGGATCTGCCGGGCCGGCACGGCCGGAGACGCGGTCGGAGTGGTCGGTGAAGTAGATGGTGGCGGCGCCCTGCCAGCGGGCGATGCGCAGGGCCTCCTCCAGGTGCGGCCGGGGCACGCCGTGCACGAAGTGGCAGAACCGCTCGGGCGGATGGTCCGCGGTCCACTCCGCGACCTGGGACCAGCGGTAGTCGCTCCAGGGGCCGGAGTAGGTGACCAGCTGGTCGGCGTGCTCGGCGTAGCCGGGGTGCGGATGCGTGCCGTGGCCGAGGACGACGTGCGCGCCCTCGTGGATCACCCGGAGGGTGGCGACGGTGCGCCGTACCTCAGGGAGCGCCGCGCGGTCGGCGGGGCAGCGGTCGAGGAGGAAGCCGTCGACCTGGTACCAGTCGAGGAAGCGGTGGGCGTCCGAGATGATCTCGCCGAAGCTCCGCAGCCCGTAGGCGGTGTCGACGTGGCCGAGGACGCGCACGCCGGCGTTGCGCAGGCGGCCCGCCGCCTCCAGGCAGTGCGGGTCCGGCTGGACCCCGGGGCCGCCGGCCACGTCGAGCACCACCCAGTGCAGGGGGGTTCCGGGGCGGTGGAGCCGGTTCCACTCGTCGGCGGCGAGGAGAGGATGCGCGACCCCAGGGACACCGAAGCCGGTGCGGACGTCGGTGGTCGCGGTGCTCGGTCTGAAGCTGGTCAGATACGGCATGCCGCCTCCATCCAGATGTCCGCCAGCGACTCCTCGAGGTTGATCCGGGGCCGCCAGCCGAGCCGGTCGCGCGCGGTGCGCACATCGGCCTGCTGCCAGGTTCCGCAGCCGTCGGGGTACGGGAACGCGGCGGGTGAGGTGGCGATGTGGTGCTCGGGTTCGCTGCGGGGGTGCCCGATGGTCGCCCTCAGGTGGGACGCGTGGGCGGTGTGCGTGGCGTGGACGGCACCGACGTGGGGGCCGGGGAGGCCGTCGAGCTCGTTGAGGGCACCGCCGTAGCCGGCCACCCGGGCGAGGATCCCGGCGGCGTCCCGGAGGCGGACGGCGCGCCCGGAGCCGATGTTGATGACGCCCTGCGCGGCGGAGAGCGAGGCGGCGTGCACGGCCCGCGCCACGTCGCGGACGTCCACGAAGTCGCGCTGGGCGCCGAGACCGCCGAGCTTCAGTTCGCCGTCGCCGGACTGCATGGCGCGGCGCATGGCCTCGGCGAGGCGTCCGAGGGGCGACCCGGCGGGGGTGCCGGGGCCGACGGGCGAGAACACCCGCAGCACCACGGCGTCCAGGCCGGAGCCGAGGACCAGTTCGGTGGCGGCGAGCTTGCTGACGCCGTAGGGGCCGCCGGGGCGGGGGACGGCGTCCTCGGCCGTGGAGGAGCCCGGCTGGCTGGGCCCGTACTCGGAGCCGCAGCCGATCTGCACGAGCCGCGCCCCGCAGCCGCTGCGGCGCAGCGCCTCGCAGATGGTGGCGACGGCGACGGTGTTGTGCCGGGTGAGTTCGCGGGCGCCGCCGCGCGTGGCGCCGGCGCAGTTGACGACCACACCGGGGTGGACGGCGTCGAGGAAGCGGGTCAGGGCGCCGGGGCTGCCGGTGGCGAGGTCGAAGCGGACGTCGGCGTCGTCACCGCGGCCGAGGGCGGTGAGCTGGACGGCGGGGTCGGCGAGCAGGCGGTCGGCCACGAAGCGGCCGATGTAGCCGTTGGCTCCGATCAGCAGGACCCTCATCGGTCGGCTCCTTCGTGGCAGGCGGTGGCGGGTCGGCAGGTCATGCGGGGGTCTCCTTCGGGTGGGATCGGGCGCGCCTGCGGTGCGGCTGCCGGTGGGGCGGGGTGTGCGGGGCGGGCGGCCGGCCGGTGAGGCGGGGTCGCGTCGGGCCGCGCCGCCCCGCTGCGACGGGGGGTCATCGCTGCTGCTCCGCGCGCAGGTGCGCCGAGGCGCGGGTGAGGGTGCGGGAGGCGTGGACCAGCAAGACCAGGGCGCCCGCACCGCAGGTCAGGACGGGTACGGCGGCGGGGCCCCAGGCGGTTACCAGGGCTTCCACCGGTGCGCCCAGCGGGGTGCAGCCGGGCAGGCGGGCCGCGAAGACCGTGGCGACGGCCAGCACCTGGGCGACCGCGGTGAGCATGAGGATCACGCGCGGCGCGTGGGTGAAGCCGTGCACGGTGAGCAGGCGGGCGACGAGGAGGAGGGCGCCCAGGGTGAGGATCACCGGGGACACGGGGGCCGTGCCGAGGAACGGCGAGCACAGGGCGACGATGGCGGCCAGGGCACCCAGGAACAGGGCGACGGCGCCGAGCAGGACGGGGCGGACCGAGGCGGCGAAGTCCTCCAGGCCGCGGCTGGTGGCGAGCTTGCGGCGGGCGACGGTGAGGAAGAGGTGGGTGGCCCAGGTCGCGGGGAGGCAGGCGAGGGCGAGGGCCAGTACCGGCGCGAGGGCCAGCGGCCAGTGCCCCTCGGTGGTGCCGTCGGGGAGGCCGTCGGGGCCGCCGGTGACGGCGGTGCGCAGCAGTCCGTCGCCCAGCACGGCGTACCCGACGAGCCACCAGGTCCAGGAGCCGGTGGCCGCCCGGGGGGCGAGGTCCGCGGGGACGCTCAGCGGTCCCCGGCGCACCGCCGCGCGCAGGGCGAGGGCAACGGCGAGGATGCCGGCGGCCGCCGCGTGGAGACGGGTCTGGCCGTGGGTCCGGGACAGGGCGATGATCGACGCCGCGCACAGCAGGCCCGGGAGCAGCGGCAGGAGGAACGGGACGGACCGCCGGCCGCTCCCCTCGCGGGACGGCGCGTCGGCCCCGGACGCTCCGTCAGGCCAGGGCGTGCCGGTCTCCGTGTCGCGCGGGACGCGGGCGTAGAGCTCCTCCGCCAGCGAGAAGACGTCGCGGTGACGGAAGCGTGCGGCGGTCCGGTCGGTGATGCCGTGGGCCTCCAGGCCGGCCGCGATCTCCAGCGGGTCCACCGCGCGTTCGCACAGCTCGCGGTGGCGGTGCAGCAGCACCTTGACCGGGTCGGCCGCTCCGGGCGGTGTCCCGCGGTCGAGTTCGCTCAGGTCGGTCATCGGACGGTCTCCGTGGCGGGCACCGGCGTCTCCACGGCCCAGGTGGGGACGGAGCGGGGGGTGGGTTCGGTCCAGTGGCCGGTGACATGGGCCTCGGCGGGGGCGGCGAAGGGCTGGGGGTCGCCGAGGACGGGGCGGCGTACCGGTGTCCGCGCGACGATCTCCAGGTACAGGCCGCGGAAGGCGGTGACGTTCTGCTCGACGGTGAACAGTTCGAGCGCCCGGGCGCGTGCGGCGGCGCCGAGCCGTGCGCGGCGCTCGGGGTCGCGCAGCAGCGAGACGCACGCCTCGGCGAGCGCCCGCGGATTACGCGGCGGCACGACGAGACCCGTGCCGCCGATCACCTCGACGACCGCGCCGACGTCCGTGGAGACCGTCGCGCGTCCGCAGAACATCGACTCGATGAGGCCCACCGGGAACCCCTCGACGACGCTGGAGAGCACGGTGACGGCGCCGCCCGCGCGGACGTCGGCGGCGGTCTCTGCGCCGGGGCCGCCGAGTTCCTCGAAGGACACCGGGTTCTGTCCGACGGCGTGCGGGCCGTCGGCCTCGTCCGGGAAGAGCTGCGCGGCCAGTGCCTTGCAGTGACCGAGGTAGGCGGTGCCCTCCGGGCCCGAAGGGCGACCGACCATCCGCAGCCGGCTCTTGGGCTCGGCCGTGCGGATCTCCGCGAAGGCGTGCAGCAGCGAGACCAGGTCCTTGGCGGGTTCCACCCGGCCGGTCCAGACGAGGGTGTGCGAGTCAGCCGTCCCGGGGTTCTCCGCCACGTGCGCGAAGGGCGCGGGGTCCATGCCCGGGTGGATCGTGCGCAGTTTCGCGCGGTCGGCGCCGCAGCGCTCCTGCCAGCGTCGGGCGTGCGCGTTGCCGGGGGTGATCATCGCGGCCGTGCGGTAGGTCTCGGCGGTCAGCCGGCCGTGGAAGGCGGCGAGCAGCGACCTGACCGCGGGCGAGGCGTCCGGGCGGGTGAGGTAGTGGGTGCGCAGGCGGACGCCGTACTCGGTGACCAGGAGCGGCACCCCGAAGAAGTGGTGGGCGAGCAGGCCCGGGAGTGCGGCAGTGCCGCCGGACGCGGCGTGGCAGAGGTCCACCGCGCCGATGCCGTCCTCCTCGTACCAGTCGAGGGAGAGGGGGCGCAGGGCGCGCTCCAGGTGGGCGGCGACCGTCAGCAGGTCCGGGACGCGGGCCTCGCGCGCCGTGCGCCGCGCTCCGGGCGCACGACAGGCGCGTTCCAGGGCGCGTACGGCCTGCTCGGAGCGGAGTGCGGCGATCAGTCCGCCCTCGTCGCGGGCGAGTTCGGCGAGTCCGTGGAGCGCGTTGGCGAAACGGTCCGCCTCGGCGGTGCCGGGCTCGGCCGCGGTGCAGAGGACGGCGGCCAGTTCGCCGTAGTGCTCGGCGAAACGCCGGCGGGCGCGGCGGCCGTGGACCACCCCGTCGTCCTCGGCGGTCCACAGCGGCGCCGTGCGCACCCTGGTGACCTGGGGCGGCAGCTCCACCCAGCCCGTGTCCTCCTGGGCCTGGCCGGTGCTGAACGCGTAGACGTCGAACTCGTGTCGGCCGAGCCCGCGCACCAGACGGTCGCACCACACCCCGCCCTCACCGCCCACATACGGATAACCACCCTCCGTAAGCAGTCCGATGCGCACGTGTGCACCCCCGATCTCCCGTGTGGGGAGCCGCCGTTGGTTGGGCGGCTCGCAGCGGGACGAACGTATGCGGACAGGGCGGTGGCGTGATGGACGGTTGTCCATCACGCCACCAAAAGGGGTGAACGGGCGTAACTTTCCCGCACGGAGCGCGTTCGCCGTGCTGAGACCGACTCGCGCCGGGCTCGCGCCGGGCTCACCACCGGCGCGCGGCCGGCTCACGTCCGTCGGCGAGGTGCGCCGGGCGGGGCTCTAACCCTTGGGGTAGGGCCAGGCGTTGGGGCGGCAGCGGATTCCGTCGTGGTCGAGGAACTTGGTCTGCTGCTGCATCACCGGGGCCAGGTCGCCGTCCTTGTCGCAGGTGACGTGGTTGTGGCCCAGGCGGTGGCCGATCTCGTGATTGATCAGCATCTGGCGGTAGGCGTACATCTTTTCGCCGTAGGTCTCCGCGCCCTGCGCCCAGCGGTACGCGTTGATCAGCACGCGCTCGGTGGCCGCGGAGTCGCAGGAGACGTTGTCCTCGGTGGTGTCCAGGCCCGACTTGGCGCACCAGTCGGCGGTCGTCTCGGGGCTGGCGAGGGTGATCACGAAGTCGGGGGTGCCGGAGTGGATCCGCTCGAAGGTGAGGGCGCCGTTGTGCGCCCAGCTCCGGTTGTCGTTGAGCGTCCGGTGCACGGCCTCGGCGAACAGGGCGCCGTCGAGATCGAGCCCCCGCTCCACGTCCACCCGGTACGTGATCTTCCGCCCCTTGCCGGGCGCCTTGTCGATGCCCTCGACGGCGTCGAACTTCCCCGTGCCCGCGCGGGTGGCGGCCAGCGGGAATCTGCGGTTCATCTGCTGCTCGTACGTCAGCGGCCGTGCCGTGGGCGCCCCGGGCGTCTCGCGGGCGTCCCCACGCGAGGCGGGGTCACGCACGTCCCGCGCCTGCTCGCCGGAGGACTGCTGTACGCCAGGGGCGTCGCGGTCGTCGGTGACCTGCCCGGCGACGACCACGGCCAGCACGGTGGTGACGGCGGCGGCCGCTATGCCGGTGAACGCGCGTCCCTTGCCGCCCCTGGTCTGGGCGGGGACACCCGTCGGCGCCTCGTTCTCGGCGTCCGTGTCGGTGTCGGTGTCGGTGTGCGAGGGGATGCCGGTGTCGGGAGTGCCGTCCCAGTCGGTGACGGCGTCGTACGGGTCGGCCTGGGTGCGGGCGGCGGGCCTGCGCGGGGTGAAGAGGTCGTCGCTCCGGTCGTCGAACGCCTCGACGTAGTCCTGGCGCGGTCCGTCGGCGGGTGCCTGGCGCTGGCGCGGGAGGGGCGCGCCCTGCCGGGCGGCCGGTGCGCCGTGGCCCGCCCCGGTCGCGGTGCGGCCGTGCGGGTCTCCCCAGCCGCCACCGGGCTCCTGCTGCTCGGGGTGCCCGCCTCTTACCCGCGGAGTCCCGTGCGCGGGAGTCCCGTCCGCGTACCGCGGCACACCGTGGGCCGGCGTTCCGTCGCCGTACGGCGGGACACCCTGCGGCGGGGTGCCATCCCCGAAACGAGGTACGCCACGCGCAGGTGTCCCGTCCGCGTACCGCGGCACACCCTGCGGCGGCGTGCCATCCCCGAACCGGGGAACGCCACGCGCAGGTGTCCCGTCCGCGTACCGCGGCACACCCTGCGGCGGGGTGCCATTCCCGAAACGAGGTACGCCACGCGCAGGCGTCCCGTCCGCGTACCGCGGCACACCCTGCGGCGGGGTCCCGTCCCCGAACCGGGGGACGCCGCGTGCCGGGGTTCCGTCCGGCTGCCATCCCTCCGGCAGGCGCGGCGCACCCGGTGCCGGCCTCCCGTGCCCCGGCGCCCCGTACCCGTATCCGTACGTCGGAGTGCCGGGCGTGCCCGGAGTGCCGTGCGCCGGAGTGGCGGACGGGCCCGGGTAGGGCGACCCGTGGCCCTGGCCGGCACCGGAAGGCGCTCGCCGCGTCTGCTGCTGCGCCGGAACCACCCCGTCACGCTCGTCGTGACGCGTCTCACGGGCGTCACGGGCTTCACGGGCCTCACGGGCGCTGCGCCCGGCGGCGGTGGTGGTGTTCGCGGTGTCGCCCTTCGGGGCGGGTCCGCGGCGGCTGTGGCGTCCCACGTCGCGCCTCAGCCCCTCGTGGTCTCGGCGGTGGTCGGGCCGCCGGTGCCGGCGGACGGACCCGGAGCGCCCTGTGCGTCCGGCTGCACAGTATCCCCCTCGCCCACTGAACCCGTCGCGTCCCTCAGGAGTTCACGGAACGACAACGCCACGGTCTCCGGATACTCCATCATCGCCACGTGTCCCGCGTCCGGGAGTGTCACCAGCCGGGAGTCACGGAAGGCGCGGGCGGACCGCTGGGCCATGCGGAAGCCGACGAGCTGGTCCCGGCCGCCGTAGATCAGCAGGGTCGGCGCGAGCACCCGCTCGGCCTGCCGCCACAGTCCCTGCTGGCCACCCAGGGTGTAGGCGCTGACGAGCCCCCGCGCGGAGCGCGCCATCGCGTCCCAGAAGTACGGCAGCCGCAGCCGCCGCTCCATCTCCTCCACCGCGTGCCGGAACCCCTCCGGGGTCACCCGCCCGGGGTCGCCGTAGCAGAGCTGCAGGACGCCGCGGACGCGCTGCTCGGCCGTCCACTCCCGGGTGATCCGGGTGAACAGCGGTGCGACTCCGGGTACGGCCAGCAGCCCCGTGGGGACGGCGGTGCGCTGCACGCGCAGTTCCGGCAGGGCCGGTGAGACCAGGGTGAGGGTGCGGACGAGGTCGGGGCGCACGGCGGCGACCCGGGTCACGACCGCGCCGCCGAGCGAGTTGCCGAAGAGGTGCACCGGTCCGCGGCCGGAGGCCTCCAGACAGCGGATCACCGCGCGGGCGTGCGCGGTGATCGAGTAGTCGCCGTCGTCCGGCGGCGGGGAGTCGCCGAATCCCGGGAGGTCCAGGGCCTCGCTGTCGACGACGCCGTCCAGCAGGGCCATCAGGGCCGACCAGTTCAGCGAGGAACCGCCGAGTCCGTGGACGAAGAAGGCGGGCGGGAGGCCTTCGCGGGCCGGCCGGGATCTGAGCGTCAGCGTGACGCCGGGCAGCCGCACCGACCTGAGCTGCTCGCCCTCCGCCACCCTGACCGCCGCCGGCTCGGGCAGCACGCTGGTGGGCGGTACGGAGGGCAGCTCGGACGCAGACATGCCGCAATGTTACGAGACGATCACGCCCTGGCTCATGTGTTCGGCATCACAGGACGCCGAACGCCCCGCGCGCCGTCGTCGCGCCCCTCTCACGCCGGGGTGCGCACCCGGTCGCACCCCGGCCGCCGATCGCATGGCGTCCGGATCGGGTGTCTCCTAGGCTCGTGAAGAGGGCACCCGTACGTGACCCCTGCATGCTTCAGGGACGTGACCAGGAAGGGAGCCCAGCGATGGCCGTAGACCCCGTAGACATCACCGACCCCGAGACGTTCGAGGAGGACGAGGACGTGCAGGAAGGCCTGGAGTACGACGTCGAGGCGCCCGAGGTCGACGCGGCCGAACAGCAGGCTGAGGTGTCGCCCGACCGCGACGACCCGCTGACCGATGTCGACCCCGACCGGGCGAGCGAGGGGGACCTGGTGGAACAGGCCCGCGTCGTCTCCCTCGACGAGGACGACTACCGGTGAGGAGCGCGCAGGCCGGGGCGCGGGCCGGAACACCAGCCTCCCGGAAGGGGACACTTCTTGCCCGCTCTGACAGCTTTTGAAACCGTCCGTACCGCTTCTTCCGCTGTCCGGTCCGTGAAATTCTGCACGTGCACCGCGCACAGCAGGATTACCGAAAAGTACGATGGCGGCGCGGCTGACCCCGCATGTGGACGACAATGGGAGGCGGCGTGACAGCCATCGAGCAGACGGACGCGGTACGCCCGAGGGGTACACGCCTTCCGCGCCGTGCCCGACGGAACCAGTTGCTGGGCGCCGCCCAGGAGGTCTTCGTCGCGCAGGGTTACCACGCGGCCGCCATGGACGACATCGCCGAGCGGGCGGGCGTGAGCAAGCCGGTGCTGTACCAGCACTTCCCCGGCAAGCTCGACCTGTACCTGGCGCTGCTGGACCAGCACTGCGAGGCGCTGATCCAGTCGGTGCGGCACGCGCTGGCGTCGACGTCGGACAACAAGCAGCGTGTCCAGGCGACCATGGACGCGTACTTCGCGTACGTCGAGGACGACGGCGGAGCCTTCCGCCTGGTCTTCGAGTCCGACCTGACGAACGAGCCCGCCGTGCGCGAGCGCGTGGACAAGGTCACCAACGAGTGCGCGGAGGCCATCTGCGACGTCATCGCCGAGGACACCGGGCTGTCGCGCGCGGAGTCGATGCTCCTCGCGTCGGGGCTCGGCGGTCTCGCCCAGGTGGTGGCGCGGTCCTGGCTGCACAGCGACCGCAGCGTGCCCCGCGACCAGGCGGTGCAGTTGCTGGCCTCACTGGCGTGGCGGGGCATCGCGGGGTTCCCGCTGCACGGCAACGACCACCACTGACCGCCGGGGGGCGGCAGGCGTTTGTTCCCGTCGGCTGTTCGCTGTTGGCGTGGCCGGGCGGAGCGTGTACGTCCCCTCACCGGGCTAATGTGTGCTGGTACGGCGCGGAAGGTCGCGCACTTCACTGACCGTCGGAGGGACATAGCCGTGGAGGTCAAGATCGGCGTGCAGCACGCGCCCCGCGAGATCGTTCTGGAGAGCGGTCAGAGCGCGGAGGAGGTCGAGCGCGTGGTGGCCGAGGCGCTGGCCGGGAAGTCGCAGCTGCTGAGCCTCGTGGACGAGCACGGCCGCAAGATCCTGGTCCCGGCCGACCGTCTCGCCTACGTGGAGATCGGCGAGCCGGCCCCGCGCAAGGTGGGCTTCGGCGCGCTGTAGCACGCGAAGCAGTTCGGCATACGGGAAGGCCCGGCGGTTTCCACCGCCGGGCCTTCCCGTGTCCCGGTCCCCCCTTGCCCGCACGCCCACGGCGTGTCGGAGGCACTCCCGGGCGTGTCGCGCGGGCCCGCTGACGCGGACCACTCCGACGGAGTACGGCGAACCCCCTGGGGAGGATTGCATTCCGCAGGTCAGGGGTAAGACGGGCTACGACCTGAACGAGCAGGCCGGCCGTGTGGGAGGGACCCCGACATGCTTCTGGAAGCGCTCAGCTCCGCGATCCTCGGCCTGGCCCTGGCCCTGGGGGCGTACCGCCGCCTGTCGCATCGGCTTCCCGCCCCGGTGCTGGTGCTGCCGACCGGTGTCGCCGGGGCCCTGTTCGGCGCTTTCGTCATGAACACCGCGCTGGACGCGGGCAACCTGCTGACGATGCTGCTGGGCGCCGCGATCGTCTCGGTCGCCTCGCTGTCGCTGCTGCTGCGCCCGGCGGGTCGGCTGCGCCGCTCGGCGACCGCCTGACCCGGCGGCGCCGTTCGCGGACGCCTGACCCGCCGGCTCGCGCCGTCGAGGGATGCGGTCAGGCGGCCAGGCCCAGCGCCGCCATCCGCTTGGTGTGCGCCTCGGTGATCCGGGAGAACATCCGGCCGACCTCGGCCAGGTCGAACCCGTCCGCGACCCCGCCGACGAGCATCGTCGACAGCGCGTCCCGGTCGGCGACCACCCGCTGGGACTGGGACAGCGCCTCACCCATCAGCCGGCGCGCCCACAGCGCGAGCCGCCCGCCCACGCGCGGGTCCGCGTCGATCGCCGCGCGCACCTTCTCCACGGCGAAGCCGCCGTGCCCGGTGTCGTCCAGCACGGCCAGCACCAGCGCGCGGGTGTCGGAGTCGAGACGCGCCGCGACCTCGCGGTAGAAGTCGCTGGCGATGGAGTCGCCGACGTAGGCCTTGACGAGACCCTCCAGCCAGTCGGAGGGCGCCGTCTGCTTGTGGAAGCCGTCGTAGGCGGCGACGAACGGCTCCATGGCATGCGTCGGCTCCTCGCCGATCTCGGCCAGCCGGTCCCGCAGCCGCTCGAAGTGGTGGAACTCGGCCGAGGCCATCTTCGCCAGCTCCGCCTTGTCCCCCATGGTGGGCGCCAGCTTGGCGTCCTCCGCGAGCCGCTCGAACGCCGCCAGCTCCCCGTACGCCAGCGCGCCGAGCAGGTCCACGACAGCGGCACGGTACTGGGGGTCGGCGGAGGCGGCCGCCCAGTCCATGGCGGCGACGCCGGTCCGTGCGGCGGGGGTCTCGGGGGTTTCCGCGGCGGTGTCAGGGCTGTCAGAGCTCGTCATGCAGCGCACAATAGCCCGCCCGGCCTGCGCCGGAAGGCCGTGGTCGATCAGTGTGACGACGACTACGTGACCGAATCGGCCATGGCGTGTGCGGGAATCCGGGGTATGGTGGTATTGCGGCTGCTGAGCACTCTGGCGTATTCGGACGTGCTCGACGGGCCGCATGTATGAGGATGCCCGGTCGGTGGCCCGATCGGCTCCGACCCGACAGCCCTCTGAAGCCGTACGGCACATCGCGTACGGAAGCCGGAGGGACACCTCAGCGGTACGAGCGCTCGAGCGTCGGCAGTGGTCCCGTGTCCTACGGCCTTCACCGTATGGCAGCCGTCGTCCCCGGCACGGTCCCTACACGACCCCCGCGCTCGCCTCGCACCGCGCACACAGAAGAGGCAGCACCCTGACTACGACGTTCCGAGAGCTCGGGATCCTCCCCGAGACAGCCGAGGCCCTTGAAGCCGTCGGCATCACCACTCCCTTCCCCATCCAGGAGATGACGCTCCCCGTGGCCCTGTCGGGCACGGACGTCATCGGCCAGGCCAAGACCGGCACCGGCAAGACGCTCGGCTTCGGCCTTCCCCTCCTCGAGCGGGTCACCGTCCCCGCCGACGTGGAGGCGGGCCGCGCGAAGCCCGAGGACCTCACCGACACGCCGCAGGCGCTGGTGGTCGTCCCCACGCGCGAGCTGTGCACGCAGGTCACCAACGACCTGCTGACCGCCGGCAAGGTGCGCAACGTGCGCGTCACCGCGATCTACGGCGGCCGGGCCTACGAGCCCCAGGTCGAGGCGCTGAAGAAGGGCGTCGACGTGATCGTCGGCACCCCGGGCCGGCTGCTCGACCTCGCCGGGCAGAAGAAGCTCAACCTGTCGGACGTCAAGGCCCTCGTCCTCGACGAGGCCGACGAGATGCTCGACCTGGGCTTCCTGCCCGACGTCGAGAAGATCATCAAGCTGCTTCCGGTGAAGCGTCAGACGATGCTCTTCTCGGCCACCATGCCGGGCGCGGTCATCGGTCTCGCCCGCCGCTACATGTCGCAGCCCACGCACATCCGCGCCACGGCGCCGGACGACGAGGGCGCGACGGTCGCGAACACCAAGCAGTTCATCTACCGCGCGCACAACATGGACAAGCCCGAGCTGGTCGCGCGGATACTGCAGGCCGACGGCCGTGGCCTGGTCATGGTCTTCTGCCGCACCAAGCGCACCGCGGCCGACCTCGCCGACCAGCTGAAGCAGCGTGGCTTCGCCTCCGGCGCGGTCCACGGCGACCTCGGCCAGGGCGCCCGTGAGCAGGCGCTGCGCGCCTTCCGCAACGGCAAGGTGGACGTACTCGTCTGCACCGACGTCGCCGCGCGCGGCATCGACGTCGAGGGCGTCACGCACGTCATCAACTACCAGTCGCCGGAAGAGGAGAAGACGTACCTGCACCGCATCGGCCGCACCGGCCGCGCGGGCGCCAAGGGTACGGCGATCACTCTGGTCGACTGGGACGACATCCCCCGCTGGCAGCTGATCAACAAGGCGCTGGACCTGGGCTTCAGCGACCCGCCGGAGACCTACTCCACCTCTCCGCACCTGTTCACGGACCTGGGCATCCCCGAGGGCACCAAGGGCGTCCTCCCGCGTTCGGAGCGCACCCGGGCCGGTCTGGACGCGGAGGAGCTCGAGGACCTGGGCGAGCCGGCCGGTCGCGCGCCGCGCGGACGTGGTGGCCGGGACGGACGTGACGGGCGTGACGGGCGTCGCGGTTCCCGCTCCGAGGAGCGGGAGGCGTCGACGCGTACGCCGCGCCGCCGTCGCCGCACCCGCAGCGGTACCCCGCTCGACGAGGCGGGCGTGCAGTCCGCCGCTCCGGCCGCCGAGGTCGCCGGGGAGGCGGAGGCCGACGAGGCCACCGCACGCACCCCGCGCCGCCGTCGCCGTACGCGCGGCGGGGCCACCGCCGCTCCGGTGGGCGCCGTGGAGCAGGAGGCGGCCGAGACCGCTGTGGACACGGCCGAGGGACCGTCGGTGGAGGCTTCCGCGGCCGCTTCAGACGCCCCGGAGAAGCCGCGCCGTCGTCGCACCCGCAGGGGTGCGGGGTCCGCCGCGCAGGACGCCACCGCCGTCGAGGCGCCGGTGGCCGAGCAGGCGCCGGCCGCCGTCGAGGAGCCGTCGGTCCAGGAGTCCGCTCCCGAGGCCGCCGAGCCCCGTCGCCGCCGTACCCGTAAGACGGCCGAGGCCGCCGAGGCCGCGGTCGACACGGCCGAGGGCACCGTCGACGCCGAGCCGGCCGCGCCGCGCCGCCGCACCCGCAAGGCCGCGGCGAAGGCCGAGGCCGTGGTCGACACGGCCGAAGGCACCACCGAGGTGGCCGCCGAGGCTGCCGAGGCCAAGCCGCGCCGTACCCGCAAGAAGGCCGTCGCCGCCGAGGCCGACGTCGCGGCCGAGGCCGCCGAGGCCGCGCCGAAGCGCACGCGGAAGACCGCCGCCAAGAAGGCGGAGGCGGCCGTCGACACCGCCGAGGGCACCGAGGCCAAGCCGCGCCGCCGCACCCGTAAGGCCGCCGAGGCGGAGCCTGTGGAGATCCCGGCGCAGACCGCGCCGGAGGCGGAGGAGAAGCCGCGGCGTACGCGGAAGACCGCGGCCAAGAAGGCCGTGGCCGCCGTCGACACGGCCGAGGTTGCCGAGGCCAAGCCGCGCCGCACGCGCAAGACGGTCCCGGCGCAGACCGCACCCGAGGCGGAGGCCGCCGAGGCCCCCGCGCCGCGCCGCCGCACCCGCAAGGCCGCGACGGTCGCCCCGGAGGCGGAGTCCGCGCAGGGCTGACGCCACACCGACGCCGACGGCCCGGTTCCCCCACGTGGGGCCGGGCCGTCGGCGTGTCCGCACCCGCTAACCTCACCCCGTGACCAGCGCCTTCTCCCCCGCCCCGCCCCCCGGCGACCTGCCTCGCCGACTCCGCACCGCACGGGGCGAGTTCGCCGTCCTGGACGTACCGCCGGCCGGTGAAGTCCCGCTGCGGGGAACCGTGTTGCTGCTGCCCGGCTACACCGGCAGCAAGGAGGACTTCACGCCGGTGCTCGCACCGCTCGCCGCCCGCGGGTACCGCGCCGTCGCGGTGGACGGGCGGGGCCAGCACGCGTCCGACGGACCCGCCGACGACGAAGTCGCCTACGCACAGGACGAGTTGGCGAAGGACGTGCTGGCACAGGCGCGCGAGCTCGACGCGCCCGTCCACCTCGTCGGCCATTCGCTCGGCGGCCAGATCGCGCGTGCGGCCGTCCTCCTCGACCACTCCCCCTTCCGTTCGCTGACGCTGCTCTGCTCGGGTCCCGCCCGTATCTCGGAGGCGCAGGAACAGCGGGTGAGGTTGCTGCGGGACGCGCTCGCCGTGATGTCGATGGAGGAATGCTGGGAGGCCATTCTGGCCATGGGCCCGCCGGAGGAGGTGGGCGGACCGGCGCGCGGCATCGGCGGACCGGAGCAGTTGCGGAGGCGCTGGCTGAGCACGAAGCCAGCGCAACTGCTCGTCACCGGGCGCCAGTTGTGCACCGAGCCGGACCGGGTCGCGGAACTGGCCGCCGTACCGCTGCCGACGCACGTCCTCTCCGGCTCGTCCGACGACGCCTGGCCGGTGCCGGACCTCGACCACATGGCCCGGCGCCTGACGGCCCACCGCACGGTCGTCGACGGTGCCGGCCACACGCCCATGGTCGACCGACCCGCCCACACGGCGCGGGCTCTCGCCGACTTCTTCGACATCACGGAGTTTCAGCCGTCCCTCAAATGATCCTCAGGGATCACCTGAGGGACGGTTCCGCCCGTATCGCCGCGCCTAAGGTTCGTGCACGTGATCGCCACGGGGCGGTCCACCACGAACGGGGGGGCTCGATGACCCATGCCCGGAGTGCCTGTGTCCTGATCCTGCTGGCCGCGGTCGGCTGCACGTCCGCCAACGGCACCGACGAGAAACCGGAACCCCCGAAGCCGGCCGCCGCGGGCAGCCCGGCCGCGCGGCAGCCGGCACCGGTCACCCCGCCTCCGCTCGACGCAGGGTCCGGCGAGAGCACGGCCGGGCAGTACGGCCCCGCCCACGGCAACGTCGGCTTCCCCTACACGGCCGGCACCCGGGGCAAGGCCCTCACGGTCGCCGTCAGCTGCCGGGGCAGGGGCGGTGTGGAGGTGCACCTGCCCGTGCCGCGCGCGGACTTCCGGCTGGCCTGCGCCTCCGGGGACCCCGCCGTGACGTACCACCAGCTCGCCCTGCCCGCCGCACACCGGGCCGGGAGCGTGCGCGTGACCGCGCCGTCCGGCGTCACCTGGGCGGTCACCGTCGGCCGGAGCGACCCCGCCGAGGAGGATCCGGCCACCGCGACCGGCTGACCGGCGCCTCACAAGGCGCGCGGACCCTCACCACGAGACGCTCGCGCGTCCCTGGCGCGACGCACGCGAACCCTCAGCGCGAGGCGGGCCGAGCTCCCGGCGCCTAGTACTGCGCCTGCAGGTGGTCCCAGAAGCCGTCGCGAAGGGAGCGGCGGAGGTCCGCCTGGCCGCGGAGGGAGTACTGGAGAAGGCCCTCCGCCTCGACCAGCAGGTCCTGGTCGACCGAGCCGGGCAGGTAGGGGTGGCCGGGGAGGAGCTCCATCATGGTGTCCCGGCCGCGGGAGACCAGCCACTTCGCGGCGATCTGCGCGCCCACGAAACGGACGTCCTCCCGGGTGGGCCGGCCGGTCGCCGGCTCGTAGGCGGACGCCGTGCGCCGGGAGACGTACGGCTTGAAGAAGTCCAGGTCGAGGGTGCGCTGGCTGTCGACCTCCCAGAGCAGCGGCTCGGCCTGGTTGCGGCCCTCGGGCGCCTCGATGCCCCACAGGTGGACACGGGCGCCGTACCCCTGGGCGGCCTCGACGGCGGAGACCAGGTCCTCGTCGCCGCCGAGCAGGGCCGCGTCGCTGATGGCGCGGTGCCGGGCCAGTGACTCCAGGTCGGAGCGGATCAGGGAGTCGACGCCCTTCTGCTGGTTGTTGGCGTTGAGGTTGCCGAGGCGCACCTTGACGTCGGGCAGCTCGGCGATGGTCTGCTGCTCGGCCGTGTGGATGCGGCGGCGGGCGCCGTCGTACCAGTAGACGCGCAGCAGCCTGCTGTCGGCGAAGACGGTGCGGGCGCGGTCGATGAGCGCGTCGATGAGCCCCTCGGCGTCGAGGTCGAAGGCGCGGCGGTCCTCCGTCCCGGCGACGAGCCGCCCGGCGGCCGCGTAGAGGTAGCCGGCGTCCACGAAGATCGCGTGGGTCGAGGGCGTCTTGGCCACCTCGGCGAGCATGCGCTGGAGCAGCTCGTTCGTGCGGTCGATACGGGCGTGCAGTGCCGCGAGGTCGTCGTTCATCACCTCACATTGTCCCGCTGGTCACGCTACGAACACAACCGGTCCCGGTCGGTCTCCCTCGAAACCCTTACTGGTCAGTATTTAGTCGATCGAAAAATTTCCTTAGCGTAGGGAATGTTTGCACCACACAGCTCGTTGTACCAGTCACGGAACACGGGCCCGTCCGGTCCCGTGGGCCTCCACCCAGTAGTTCTCCTTCAGGAGGATGACCAGACGAAGGGAGAAGCCCCTTGCGCTTCGAAATCATGCGACTCGACGACGTCGACGGCACCGCCGTGGACTCGACCGTCGTGGACGCCGCCTCCGTCAATCGCATCGTTCAGCAGGCCGCCGCTGTAGGGCAGCGCCTGTGGATCCGCCCGGCCGACGCCCCGGCCTCGTAACTCCCGCACCGCGGTCCCGCGGCCGCACGCGCCGCGTCCCGGTGCACTGTACGCATGCTTGAGGAGCCCTCGTACCACGGTACGAGGGCTCCGGTGTGTCCGACGGCCCTGGTCAGGCGCCCTGGATCACCTGGGTCACGCCGTTGATGATCTGCTGCACGGCAATGGCGGAGAGCATCATGCCCGCAAGGCGCGTCACCAGGACGACCCCGCCGTCCTTGATGACCCGGATGATCAGCAGCGAGTACCGCATCACCAGCCACAGGACGACGTGGATGGCGAGGATCGCCGCCCACACGGACACCTGCCCCGTGACGCTGTCGGCCTTCTGCACGGCGAGGATGACCGACACGATCGCGCCCGGCCCGGCCAGCAGCGGCATACCCAGCGGGACCAGCGCGACGTTGACGTCCTTGGTCTGCTGGGGCTCGTCGGTCTTGCCGGTGAGCAGGTCGAGGGCGATCAGCAGGAGCAGCAGACCGCCGGCGATCATCAGCGCCGGGATGGAGACGTGCAGGTAGTCGAGGATCTGATGGCCGAGCAGCCCGAAAACGGTGATCACACCGCCCGCCACACAGACGGCCTGGAAGGCCATGCGCCGCTGGACCTTGGCCGGGCGGCCCGCGGTCAGCGCGAGGAAGATCGGCGTGATCCCGGGGGGATCCATGATGACAAAAAGGGTCAGGAAGAGAGAGCCGAAGACGGCGACGTCGAACATGACTGCCTTGCGCGAGTACGAAAAGGGTGAGCGAGGAAGGATGAGGCGCGAGCCAAGAAGAGTGAGGCGCGAGCCGAGAAAGGTGAGGTTCGGGTGCGGGGTCAGGCCCCGCCGGCCCCCGGCACCGGGAACGCCCCGGTCGCCCGCCGCGTGATCTCGCCGTAGACCTCGGGGTCCGTGGTGAACTCCCCGAGGACGCAGGTCTTCCGGGTGCCGTGGTAGTCGCTCGACCCGGTGGTCAGCAGGCCCAGCTCGCCTGCCAGGCCGCGCAGCCGCGCCCGCGTCGCGGGGTCGTGGTCCATGTGGTCGACCTCGATGCCGTCGAGCCCGGCCTCGGCCAGCTCCGCGATCGCCGACTCCGGCACGGTCCGGCCCCGCTTGCTCGCGGCCGGGTGCGCGAGGACGGCGACCCCGCCGGCGTCCTTGACCAGCCGCAGGGCCTCGAAGGGGTAGGTCTCGTGCTTCGGTATGTACGCCCGGCCGCCGTCGGCCAGCCATTCCGGGGTGAAGGCGTCGCTCACATTCGCTACGACGCCCAGTTCCACGAGCGCGCTCGCCACGTGCGGGCGCCCCACCGAGCCGTCACCGGCGATCCGCGCGACCTGCTCCCAGGTGACCGGGACACCCAGCTCGTTCAGCTTGGTGATCATGCCCTTGGCCCGCGGCACCCGGTCGTCCCGGACCAGCTCGCGCTCCGCGAGCAGCGCGGGCTCCTCGGGGTCGAACAGGTAGGCCAGCATGTGCATGCTGATGCCGTCGAGCCGGCAGGAGAGTTCGGCGCCGGTGACCAGGGTGAGGCCTTGCGGCAGCGCCGCGAGGGCCTCGGCGTGGCCGCGCGTGGTGTCGTGGTCGGTCAGGGCGACGACGTCAAGACCCGCGGACGCGGCCTTGCGGACCAGTTCGGCCGGGGTGTCCGTGCCGTCGGACGCGGTGGAGTGGGTGTGCAGGTCGATGCGCACGACGCGTTACTCCAAGCGTGACGGACGGATGAGGACGCTTCAGGATAACCGGATTTTCGGCCGCTCCTGTCACACCCGAACCCGGCATGCGCCCCCTACAACGTATGCGCCCCCTACAACCCGAGGCAGGCGGACTACGCCTCCAGCAGCCGCGGGGACAGGGCGCCGCAGGGCACCAGCTCCACCTCGGCGCCGGCGTCCCGCAGGTCGGCGAGCACCAGCTCGTCGTACATCAGCAGGCCCGACTTCTCCGGCCACACCACGGCCCACAGCCACAGACCGAGCGCCTCGCCCGCGAACACGGCGCGGTCGTCGGGTGTGCCGGACACATGCCAGAGCGGGGTCGGCCGGCCGGCGGCGAGCACCTTGGCCTGGGGCGGCTTCTCGACGTCCATGGAGGGTCCGGGGTCGGGGCCGTCGATGCCCGCGTACCGCGCACCCAGACCGACCCCGAGCTCCTCGGCGACCAGGATCAGCTCCCCCATCCCGCCGAGCGGTCCGGGGCCGGTGCAGGCGACGGCCGTCGCACGGCCACCGCTGCGGTCGTCGCCCGCGGAGGCCGCCCCGGTGAAGAGCCAGCCCACCGGCAAGGGCCACGGCATCCACACCGGCACCTTGGTGCGGTGCACGACGACTTCGAGGGCCTCGACGCTCGGCGGTATCACGGGCTGCAGCGGATGCACGGTGCCGTGCACGTCGCACTGCCAGGCATCCGAGAAGAGGCCGGGAGCCCTGACCCGGCCACCGCACTTCGGGCAACTGGGTTCGCCCCTCATAGGGCCCCACGGTCCTAGCTCCGCCGCGTCACGTCAAGGACGATCACCCGTCCGGAGGGAACGGCAGGCCACGGAGCGAGATAGATGTAACTTGCATTAGTTAGCTTGGCTAAGCTATTGTGTGCATAACCCAACCATCTGTCGCCGGACATCCGGCACCCCTCCACGTCCGGGATTGGAGCACCCATGGACCCCATCGACACGGGATCGGTCAGCATTCTCAGGCAGCCGAAAGCCGTGTGGGCGACTGCCGGTGCGTCCGTCGTCGCCTTCATGGGAATCGGGCTCGTCGACCCGATCCTGCCGTCCATCGCCGAGGGCCTCGACGCCACCGCCGGCCAGGTCTCCCTGCTGTTCACCTCGTACTTCCTGATCACCGCGCTGGCGATGCTGGTGACCGGCTTCGTCTCCAGCCGCATCGGCGGGCGCAAGACGCTGCTGCTGGGCCTGGCGCTGGTCGTGGTGTTCGCCGGGCTCTCCGGCACCTCGGGATCGGTCGGCGAGCTGGTCGGCTTCCGCGCCGGCTGGGGACTGGGCAACGCCCTGTTCGTCTCCACCGCCCTCGCGGTGATCGTCGGCGCCGCGGCCGGCGGGAGCGCTGCGGCCATCCTTCTCTACGAGTCGGCCCTCGGCCTCGGCATGGCCTGCGGCCCGCTGCTGGGCGCGGTGCTCGGCGACGCGAGCTGGCGCTACCCGTTCTTCGGCACGGCCTTCCTGATGGCCGTCGGCTTCGTGTGCATCTCGGTGTTCCTGAAGGAGCAGCCCCGCCCGGCCCGCAAGACCTCCCTGCTCGACCCGATCAAGGCGCTCGGGCACGGCGGGCTGGCCTCCGCGGCGGTCTCGGCGTTCTTCTACAACTACACGTTCTTCACCGTGCTGGCCTTCACGCCGTTCGTGCTGAACATGACCCCCTACCGCTCCGGCGCGGTGTTCTTCGCCTGGGGCGTGCTGCTCGCCGTCTTCTCGGTGATCGTCGCGCCGCGGCTGCAGAAGCGCTTCGGTTCGCTGCGGGTGCTGGGCGGCTCGCTGGTGCTGCTCGCGGTCGACGTGCTGGCCCTCGGCTTCGGCGACCACACCACGGCCGTCGTCTGCACCGTGCTGTCCGGTGCCCTCATCGGCGTGAACAACACCGTGTACACGGAACTGGCGCTCGGTGTGTCGGACGCGCCGCGGCCGGTGGCGAGCGCCGGGTACAACTTCGTGCGCTGGTTCGCGGCCGCCGCCGCGCCCTTCTTCGCGCCGAAGCTCGAGGAGTGGGCCGACGCCCGGATGCCGTTCGTGGTCGCGGCCGTGACGGCGGCGCTGGGCGCCCTGGTGGTGCTGGTGCGGCGCCGGTCGCTCACCGCGGAGGCCGAGGAGCAGCAGCCCCGGCACGCCACCGAGGACGGGGTCAACGTCTTCGCCAACTGAGCGGTGCGCCAACGGTGTTAGTGAGCTTCCTCACTCCGGCGGCACCCGCTTCGGGGCCGCTCCGGGCTGACTCCGGCGCTCAGTCCAGCGGCACGGACTTCCGGGACGGGTCCCTGAGGTCCGTGCCCTGGTTCAGCCAGCGCTCCTGGAGGGCCTGGGCTCCGTGCACCCGCTTCCAGGCGGCCTCGTTGGGCGTCATCGGCAGCAGCGGCAGGAACCGTACGGGCTCCAGGGGCGCGTCGAGCTCGAGGTCCTCGACCAGGCCGCCCGGCTCGGCGACCAGCACCGAGGTGAACGGGGCTCCGGGCCACATCGGTTCACCGACGTCGAGCGAGGCGCCGGGGGCCACGACCAGGCCCTCGACCTGCGGGGACGCGGCGAGTACGGCGAGCGGGCGGAGCACCTTGTCGGTGTCGGCCGTGCCACCGCGCACCGACAGCACCAGCTCGGCGCGGGGGCCCGCGACCGGGTCCGCGATCACGGCCGTGGGGTCCGCCATGGGCTGCGCCGACATGCCGAGGGTGGCGTAGCGCACGATGTCCCCCTCGTGGAAGCGCAGCACCTCGATGCGGTCCGTGCCCAGGAAGGTGACCGCCGCGCGTGCGTCCGGTTCGCCCAGCGCGGTGCGCAGCCGGGCCTCGACCAGAGGAAGAACATCTGCCATGGGGCGAGCATAGAACTCGTCAGTACCGGGCAAAGCAGAGCCTTGACACAGCAGTCGGCTGATACGCTTGGCCGGTGGTTCGGGCAGCACGCGTCATGCGCTCGACTATTGCCCGAACGCTGTGTGCACCCCCGTTCAAGGGGGGAATCCCCTCAGGGGATCGCGATCGTCCCTCACGAGGGACCGGCCGGAGGAGGTGGGGCTGGCATGGACCGAAGTCGACCGTGCAGTATCACCCGCTCTTCCGCCCGCTGAGGTAGCTGATTCCCGTTCGGCTCCCGCCTTTCGCTTCGCGCGTCTTCATCGGAAGAGCACTCGTTTCGTTCTGACTGATCTGCCCCAGTAGCTGTATCAGCGACGAAGCTCGCCACCGCGACGGTGCGGTGCTGCCCGCTTTGTGGACGTGCCAAACATCCGCAGTCCAGGACGTCCTCATTCCGGGTTGTTCCACCCGTCGTTCCGGCGCCTTTCGTTGCCCGCTCGCGAAGGAGCCCGCCATGTCGATGATCCGCGACCTGCGCGCCGTGGTCCGCCCCGCCTCCCGCATCTCGCTCCGCAAGGGGAGCGGCCCGTACGACACCACGCGCGACGCCGCGACCGCCACCGCCGTCGTCGACTGCGCCGTCTACCGGGACGGCCGCCGCCTGGACACCGAGGACGGCCCGCTCGGCCCCCAGGAGGCGATGCGCCGGGTGCGCCGCGACGGGGGCTTCGTCTGGATCGGCCTGCACGAGCCGACGGAGGCCGAATTCGCTGGTATCGCCGCGGAGTTCGGGCTGCACCCGCTGGCCGTGGAGGACGCCGTCCAGGCCCACCAGCGGCCCAAGCTGGAGCGCTACGACGACTCCCTGTTCACGGTCTTCAAGACCGTCCACTACCTCGACCACGACCGCGTCTCCTCCAGCAGCGAGATCGTCGAGACCGGCGAGGTGATGTGCTTCACCGGCCGGGACTTCTTCATCACCGTCCGGCACGGCGGCCAGGGCTCCCTGCGCGCCCTGCGGCACCGCCTCCAGGACGACCCGGAGCTGCTGGCCAAAGGGCCCTCGGCCGTGCTGCACGCCATCGCCGACCACGTGGTGGACGGCTACATCGCGGTCGCCGACGCGATGCAGGACGACATCGACGAGGTCGAGACGAAGGTCTTCTCGCCCGGCCGCAAGGGCGCCCCGCGCGGTACGGACGCCGGTGAGATCTACCAGCTCAAGCGCGAGGTCCTGGAGTTCAAGCGGGCCGTGGCGCCGCTGCTGCGGCCGATGCAGCTGCTCAGCGAGCGGCCGATGCGGCTGATCGACCCGGAGATCCAGAAGTACTTCCGGGACGTCGCCGACCACGTGGCCCGGGTGCAGGAGCAGGTCGTCGGCTTCGACGAGCTGCTGAACTCCATCCTCCAGGCGAACCTCGCGCAGGCGTCCGTCGCGCAGAACGAGGACATGCGCAAGATCACCTCGTGGGCCGCGATCATCGCCGTGCCGACGATGGTCTGCGGGGTGTACGGCATGAACTTCGACTACATGCCGGAGACCCACTGGAAGTACGGCTACCCGGTGGTCCTCGGCGTCACGGTGGCCCTCTGTCTCGGCATTCACCGCACGCTGAAGCGCAACGGCTGGCTCTGAGACGCACGGGCCCGGCTCCCCGGGGGCGTGGATAGGCTGGCCCGCATGACTGGCGAGCTGCTCGAACGGGCCCTCATCGAGGAGGCCACGAAGAAGTCCGGCCTCATCTGGGTCAGGGGTCCCGGTGTCCCGGCCCGCGCGCTGTGGCACGTGTGGCACGAGGGCGCCGCCTGCGTGATCGGCGACGGACCGGGCGAACAGCCGCTGCCGGGGCTGGCCGACGGGGCGCCGGCCGAGGTGACGGTCCGCAGCAAGGACAAGGGCGGCCGGCTGGTGACCTGGGCCGCCACGGTCCGGGAACTGCCGTCGGGCTCCGAGGAGTGGACGGCGGCCGTCGCCGACCTCAAGGGCAAGCGGCTGAACGCCCTCGACGGCGAGGCGATGCCCGAGCGCTGGGCCCGCGAGTGCCGCGTACTGCGTCTGGAGCCGACGGGCGGGACGTCACCGCTGCCCGACGGGGACCTGGCCGCGGCCCCGCTGCCGACCCCCGTGACCACCCGGCAGCCGATGCCGGCGGGGCTGCCGCGCCTCCTGGCGAAGCGCAAGCGGCGCCGCTGACCCGGAGGAGGCGTCCGGCCCCGGACACGCGACGTCCTGAGGCGCCCGGTCCCGGACACCGGGCGTCTAGGACGTCGGGAGCTGCTTGCCGTAGTCGAGGGTCTCGCCCTTGGCCGGCTTCTCCAGCGGGAAGTCGGTGCCCCAGGCGGAGAAGGTGAGGGTGCCCGCCTCCCCGGCCCGCTCCAGCCGCAGCGGATAGGGCTGCCCCTCGAGGGAGACGTCCAGGGTGCCGCCCGCCCCCTCGCCGGCGGTGACCCGCACGGTGCGCACGCCGTCCTGCTCGTGGTGGCCGTCGGTGGCCAGCTCCCCGTGCAGCGTCAGCAGACCGCCGAGCAGCACGTTCTTGTCCGTGAAGCCGATGAACTTGGTGTACGAGGGGTCGCCCTTGGGCACCTTGACGTACTTCGCGGCGAGCTTGTCCGCCGCCTTGGAGTCGTTCGCGCCCCCGCTGCTCCCCTGCCCCCAGAAGGCGGCGTCGGCCTTCAGGAAGAGCTCCTCGTCGACCCGCAACAGGCGGAAGGTCTCCCCCTTGGTGGTGACCGAGCCGATGCCGCCCTTCTCCTTCAGACGCATGTCGAGCGTGTAGGTACGGCCGCTGGTGACGACCGTTCCGTGCAGCCGCACGGTGCCGACGGACGCGGCGGCCTTCTGGGCCTTGGCCTGGATCTGGTCGGCGGGGAGTCTGCCGACGCCGTTCGTTCCCTCGTTCGGATCCTCGGAGCATCCCGTGAGCGCCGTCCCCGCCACGAGCAGCGCGCACACGGCGCCTGCCAGCGTGGCCCTGCGGGTACGGCCCGGGGAGATCGGAATCACAGGTGGGCTGCCTCTCTGACGGGGGACCTGAACGGCGTACCGCAGAGTACCGGGGCCGGGGAGGCCGGACGGAGCCAGTCCGTCCGGACCGGCCACAGGAGCAGCACCGATCGGGACGGGCTAGCCTGAAGCCCACCCGAGCGGGCAATCCGGATAACGGACGCACCAGGCAGTACATGGCAAGGAAGCACTCCGCACGCACGCAAAGGAGCCGCCGGCATGGCAGCGGGCGCACCCCGGTTCTTCGTCTCGCACGTCTCCGGTGTCGCCGTCTTCGACCCGGCGGGCGACCAGGTGGGGCGCGTGCGGGACCTGGTGGTCATCCTCCGTCCGGGCCGGCGCCCGCCCCGGCTGCTCGGCCTGGTGGTCGAACTCCCCACCCGGCGCCGCATCTTCCTGCCCATGACGCGGGTGACCTCCGTGCAGGCGGGCCAGGTCATCACCACCGGGGTGCTCAACGTGCGGCGCTTCGAGCAGCGGCCCACCGAGCGTCTGGTGTTCGGCGAACTGCTCGACCGGCGGGTCACGCTGGTGGACACCGGCGAGGAGGTCACCGTCCTGGACCTGTCGGTGCATCAGCTGCAGGCGCGGCGGGAGTGGGAGATCGACCGGGTCTTCGTGCGCAAGGGCAGGAAGGGCGGCGCGTTCCGGCGCGGCAAGGGTGAGACGCTGACCGTGGAGTGGTCCGCCGTCACCGGCTTCTCACTGGAGGAGGACGGGCAGGGCGCCGAGAACCTGCTCGCCACCTTCGAGCAGCTGCGCCCCGCCGACCTCGCCAACGTGCTGCACCACCTCTCCCCCAAGCGGCGCGCGGAGGTGGCCGCCGCCCTCGACGACGACCGACTCGCGGACGTCCTGGAGGAGCTGCCCGAGGACGACCAGATCGAGGTCCTGGGCGTGCTGGCGGAGGAGCGGGCCGCCGACGTGCTGGAGGCGATGGACCCCGACGACGCGGCCGACCTGCTGGGCGAGCTGCCGGAGGCGGACAAGGAGCGCCTGCTGAGCCTGATGCGGCCGGCGGACGCGGCGGACATGCGCCGCCTGATGTCGTACGAGGAGCGCACGGCGGGCGGTCTGATGACCACGGAGCCGATCATCCTGCGGCCGGACGCGACCGTCGCGGACGCCCTCGCCCGGATCCGCGAACCGGACCTGTCCCCGGCGCACGCCGCTCAGGTCTACGTCTGCCGGCCGCCGGAGGAGACCCCCACCGGCAAGTATCTGGGCACGGTGCACTTCCAGCGGCTGCTGCGCGACCCCCCGTACACCCTGGTCGGCTCGATGCTGGACGACGACCTGCAGCCGCTGGAGCCGGAGGCCACGCTGCCCGTGGTCGCCGGGTTCTTCGCCGCGTACGACATGGTGGCGGCGCCGGTGGTCGACGAGGCCGGGTCGCTGCTCGGCGCGGTGACGGTGGACGACGTGCTGGACCACATGCTGCCGGGCGACTGGCGCGAGACCGAGTTCCACCTGGACGAGGGGGCGGCCACCGATGGCGGCTGAGCGCGACGGGCGCGAGCGGACGCCGGCGGGCGCCACGGCCGCCGGACGACCGCGTGCCCCCCGGCTCGACCAGCCGCGGCCTCCCCGGCGCCGGATCCTGCCCGAGTGGGACCCGGAGGCCTTCGGACGGCTGTCGGAGAGCGTGGCGCGCTTCCTGGGCACCGGGCGGTTCATCGTCTGGATGACGGTCGTCATCATCCTGTGGGTGCTGTGGAACGTCTCCGCGCCGAAGGACCTGCGCTTCGACGAGTACCCGTTCATCTTCCTGACCCTGATGCTGTCGCTGCAGGCCTCCTACGCGGCCCCGCTGATCCTGCTCGCGCAGAACCGGCAGGACGACCGCGACCGGGTCAACCTGGAGCAGGACCGCAAACAGAACGAGCGGTCGATCGCGGACACCGAGTACCTGACCCGGGAGGTGGCCGCGCTGCGCATCGGGCTGGGCGAGGTCGCCACCCGGGACTGGATCCGCTCGGAGCTGCAGGACCTGGTCAAGGAGCTGGAGATCCACCGGAACGGCCACAAGGAGCAGCACGGGTCATACCCGGCGATGCGGGCGGAACGGCCGCCGGGACGTGACGCAGACGACCGTTGACGTCCTTACCGGCGGGTGTACCCGGCGCCGTACCATCGTCCCTATGGCTACGGAAGACGCGGTGCGCGAAGCACTGGCGACGGTGAACGACCCCGAGATCAACCGGCCCATCACCGAGCTCGGGATGGTCAAATCGGTGGAGATCGGTGCGGACGGTGCGGTCGCGGTCACCGTGTACCTGACGGTCTCCGGCTGCCCCATGCGGGACACCATCACGCAGCGCGTGACGGACGCGGTCTCCGCGGTCGAGGGGGTGACCCGGGTCGACGTGACGCTGGACGTCATGAGCGACGAGCAGCGCAAGGAGCTGGCGAACGCCCTGCGCGGCGGCCAGACCGAGCGCGAGGTGCCCTTCGCCAAGCCGGGCAGCCTCACCCGGGTGTACGCGGTGGCGTCCGGCAAGGGCGGTGTCGGCAAGTCCTCGGTAACGGTGAACCTGGCGGCGGCGATGGCGGCCGACGGGCTGAAGGTCGGTGTCGTGGACGCCGACATCTACGGCCACTCGGTGCCGCGCATGCTGGGCGCCGACGGGCGTCCCACCCAGGTCGAGAACATGATCATGCCGCCGTCGGCGCACGGCGTGAAGGTCATCTCCATCGGCATGTTCACCCCGGGCAACGCGCCCGTGGTGTGGCGCGGCCCGATGCTGCACCGCGCGCTCCAGCAGTTCCTGGCGGACGTGTACTGGGGCGACCTGGACGTGCTGCTGCTCGACCTGCCGCCCGGCACCGGTGACATCGCGATCTCCGTCGCGCAGCTGGTGCCGAACGCGGAGATCCTGGTCGTCACCACGCCCCAGCAGGCGGCGGCCGAGGTGGCCGAACGGGCGGGCTCCATCGCCGTGCAGACGCACCAGAAGATCGTCGGCGTGGTGGAGAACATGTCGGGGCTGCCCTGCCCGCACTGCGGCGAGATGGTCGACGTGTTCGGCACCGGCGGCGGCCAGACCGTCGCCGAGGGCCTGACCCGCACCACCGGCGCCAACGTCCCGGTGCTGGGCGCCATCCCGATCGACGTCCGGCTGCGTGAGGGCGGCGACGAGGGCAAGCCCGTGGTGCTGTCCGACCCGGACTCCGCGGCGGGTTCCGCGCTCCGCTCGATCGCCGGCAAGCTGGGCGGCCGGCAGCGCGGCCTGTCGGGCATGTCCCTGGGGATCACCCCGCGCAACAAGTTCTGAGGGCCGCCGCGCCGAGGCCCGTACGTACGCCGAAGGGCGCCGTCCGCGTGGACGGCGCCCTTCGGCGTACTGCCGCGTGCCCGGTCAGCCCTCGTACGCGGCGATGTCCTTGACCACGGCGAAGCCGAGGCCGTACGCGCTCATGCCCCGGCCGTACGCGCCGACGTGGACGCCCGCCTGGGTGGAGCCGGCCAGCACCCAGCCGTACTCGGACTCCCGGTAGTGGAACGACGTCGGTACGCCGTCCACGGGCAGCGACAGCGTCGACCAGTCCTCGCCGTCCAGGTCGTCCGCGAGGACCCAGGCGGTCTCGGTCTGCTGCTCCAGCCAGTCGTCGCGCAGGGAGTGGTCCATCTGGCCCGGCCAGGTGAAGGACAGCAGCCCCACACCGGCGAGCCAGGCGGCCGAGGAGACCGAGGTGGCCTCCAGCAGGCCGGTGCCGTCGGCGCTGCGACGGACCGGGTTGGCCGCCACGGTCACCACGACCGCGAACCTCTCCTTGGCGTCCTGGTCGCCTCCCGCCGCGAACTCGCTGCGGACGGACGGCTCGTCGCCGTGTCCGACCGATCCGTGCTCCACGGCCCCGTCGGCCGACAGGCCGACCTGCATCAGCCAGCGCGGCCCCGTGAAGGCCTCGTCCAGGCCGTACCACGGGAAGGGCGCGCGCAGGTAGCCGTCGATCGTACGCCGGGCGGAGGGGACTGGTTGTCCGTCCTCCGTGGCCGGCGCCTGCGCGACTGCCGAACTCGTCGTCTCCATGTGCCCGGACGCCTCCTCGCTCTCGTCGGACCGGGCGGCCCGCCCCCCTTCGGGCGTACTCGTCCGTTCCGCACAACAACTCGGCAGCATAACCACCCTGCCGCCACAGGCAGGGAAACCGCCCGGCGCGTGGGGCGTCCGGGCGCCCGGAACGGGCCCTGCGCAGCTCGGGTGGAGTATGAAACGCGTCACGTATACGCGGGCGCGCGCCGCGAGGAACTGCTCAGGTGGCGTCCATGTCGAAGGGCGGGCGGTCGTCTGCCGCCGGCTTCTCGGGCTTCTTGGTCATGTCCACCCGCCCGCCGGAGGACGCCGGGGCGGCCGGCGTGGCGGGCTCGGAGTCGCGGCCGTGGACGGCGTCCGCGACCTCGGCCATGTCCTTCTTCAGGTCGAAGCCGTTGCGGATCTCCTTCAGCCCCAGGTCGTCGTTGTCCAGCTGCTTGCGGATGAACGTCTTGGGGTTGAGGTCCTCGAACTCGAAGTCCTTGAACTCCGGGCCCAGTTCCTGCCGGATGTCCTGCTTGGCGCTCTCCGAGAAGTCCCGGATCTTCCGGATCGTGCGGGTGACGTCCTGGATGACCTTGGGGAGCTTGTCCGGACCGAAGACGAGCACGGCGAGGACGATGAGCGTCACCAGCTCGAGCGGTCCTATGTCATTGAACACCTGAAGCTCCTCGCGATGCCTTCGGCCCTCGGTGCCGGCCTGTGGTCTTCCGTGGTCCGGGCCGGGTCCACGGTACCCGGACCTCCCGCACGACCGGTACCGTGCGGGCCCCCGGTGGTGTCAGCCGCCGTCCGAGGAGCCGAGCACCAGGGACACCTTCCGCTCCTCGCCGCCGCGCTCCAAGGTCAGCTCCAGCCGGTCGCCGGGGCGGTGGGCGCGGGTCTTCACGATCAGTTCCTCGCCGGAGTGCACCGGCCGGCCGTCGACCTCGGTGATGACGTCGCCGGGCCGGATGCCCGCGTCGGCGCCGGGGCCGCCTGTGCTGACCGGGGGGCTGCCGTCGCTGCCCTCGGTGGCGACGCGCGCGCCGTCGCCGCTGTAGTCCATGTCGAGGGTGATGCCGATCACCGGGTGGGTGGCCTTCCCGGTGTTGATCAGCTCCTCGGCGACCCGCTTGCCCTGGTTGATCGGGATGGCGAAGCCGAGCCCTATGGAGCCGGACTGGCCGCCGTCCGGGACGAGACCGCCGTCGGCCGAGCGGATGGCCGAGTTGATGCCGACCACCCGCCCCTTGGTGTCGAGCAGCGGGCCACCGGAGTTGCCGGGGTTGATCGGCGCGTCGGTCTGCAGCGCGTCGACGTACGACACGTCGCTGCCGTCGCCCTTCTCGCCGCCCGCGGTGATGGGCCGCTCCCGGGCGCTGATGATGCCGGAGGTGACGGTGCCGGCCAGGTCGAAGGGGGCGCCGATGGCGACGACGGGGTCGCCGACCTGGACATTGTCCGAGTTGCCGAGCGGCAGGGGGCTGAGTCCGCGGACGCCCTTCACCCGGACGACGGCGAGGTCGTAGCCGCTGTCCCGGCCGACCACGGTCGCCTCGGCGGTGTCGCCGCTGTTGAACGTGACAGTGATGTCGCCGTTGTCCCCGGCGGGCCCGACGACGTGGTCGTTGGTGAGGATGTGGCCCCGCTGGTCCAGCACGAACCCGGTGCCGGTGCCGGCGCTGCCGCCACCGCTGACGTGCAGGGTGACGACGCTGGGCAGGGCCTGCGCGGCGATCCCGGCGACGCTGTCCGGGTCCCGGTCGGCGGACTCGACACCGGCCTGGGGCAGCTCCACGGTGCCCACACCGCCGTTGCGCTCCAGCTGCACGCCCACCACACCGCCCGCGACGCCGGACACGAGCGCGATCAGCAGGGCGATGCCGAGCGCGGCGCGCTTGCGCCGGCGCCGTCGCCGGTCGGCCTGCCACTCGGCGGGATCCGCCTGCTGCAGCGGCACGGCGGTCTCGGCGACCGCCCACGGGTCGTAGCGCGCCCAGGGCCCGGACGCGGGGGCGTCGGACGCGGGCGACGCCGTCTCGAAGGCGACGGGGGCTGCCGCGGGCGCGTCGGGCTGGGCAGGGACCCGGTGCTGCCCTGCGGGGGGCCCGTGCGGGGGCCCCTCCGGGGCGGTGGGGGGCGCCACCACGGCCATCCCGTGCGCGGGGGTGGTCGCCGGGTGCTGCACCGGCGGTGCGGGCGCCCAGGGCCCCGGCTCACCGTAGGGCGGGGTGCTGTAGGGATCGGGATCGTGCAGGGGCTTCGTCGCCTCGGCGGAGGCGGACGGCTGCGCCTCACCCCCCGGGGCGGGCACGCCGGGGGTGGGGGCGTCGGACACAGGATCCGGGGCGGCGGATGCGGCGGGCCGCGCGCCGGAGGCGGGAGCTCCGGCGCCCGCGGTCGCACCGTGCGCCGGAAGGCCGGCCGCGGCAGGCGCGCCGTGCGAGGCAGGCACAGCCGGGCCGGGGACGTCGGGCACGCCCCCGGGGGCGCCGGGGGTGGTGGCCGCGTCTGCGGCGGACGCCGGGCCGGTCCCGTCGAGCGGGCCGGCCGGTGCGGCGGGGACGTCGGAGACAGCCCCGTAAGAAGCGGCGTGCTGCTCCGTACCGGCCGCCGGCGCCGTCCCGGGGGTGTCCTCGGGGGGACGGGGGCGGTCCAGTTCGTAGTCGCCTTCGGCAACGGCGTGGGCGGACTGCTGTACGCGGTCCGGGCGGGCCAGTTCGAAGTCGCCGTCGGGTCCCTCGGACCGCGCGGTCGGCTCCTCCCCCGGTGTGCCCGGCTTCCCCTCGTTCATGCTCTCCCCACGGCTGGACCGGCACGGATCGTCGGCACCGTGCTCCGGTCCGCCCGTGCGGTGGAGCCCGGCTCGGCGCCCGTCCACACAGGACCCGGGCGCGCCACCCGGAATCTAATCAGGTTCGCGCGCCCCTGCGCAGGAGACGGGTCAGCGGACCGTCCCGGAGCTGTGCGTGGGCGCCGGGGCCGGTGAGGGAGCGGCGGTGACCAGGCCGGGGGCCTTGAGCCCGACGGCCGTGGCCCAGGCGCTCAGGCCGAGCGGCGGGGTGGCGTTCAGCGGCCGTATCAGCGGGGACATGGCCGTGGCACCGCCCTGCGGGGGCGCGGGGATGCCGGGCAGCAGCGGCGCGGCGACGCCGGTGGGGACGACGGGACCCGCCCCCAGACCGCTCTGGCCGCCCGCCACCTGCCCGAGCAGCGGGCCGACGCCCCGGCGCCGGGACTCGGGCGTCGTCGCCGCGCCCGCACCCTGGGTACGCATCGGGGTGACGTTGCTGCCCTTGCCCTGGCCGCGGGCCTCCGCGTCGGCGGGAGTCATGGTGGTGACGCCGCCGAGGGCGATCGCGGCCAGCGACACCGCGCCGGCGGCGACGAAGGCGAGCCGCATCCCGCGCGAGGACGGCCGGTCGGTGGCGTGGTGGTCGGCGAAATCGGATGCACCGGCTGCCGCGGCGGCGGCCGGCTGGTGCCGCCGCACCGGCGCGTAGGCGAACTCGAAGCGCTCGCCGCGCCGGGCGCCGAAGACCCCGGAGGACGAGCCGAACCGTCCGGAGGAACCGCCCGGCAGCGGGGAGCCGCCCAGCGGTGAACCGCCGTCGCCGAACCCGCCCCCGGCCGGCAGCCCTTGCAGGCGGGCCAGGAGGCTCTCGGAGGGCGGCGGCGGGGCGGCAGCCGCGAAGACGTTCTTCAGGCGGCGCTGTTCGTCCACCTCCGCCTTGCACTTGGCGCAGGTGGCGACATGCGCCAGCACGCGCTCACGCGCGTCATGACCGAGCTCTCCGTCCACCAGGGCGGAGAGTCGGTCTCCCAGGTGTTGCTCGGCGAGGTGTCCCTCGGAAGACTTCGGCAGTGAACTGCTCACGCGCTCGCGCCCCCTCCTCCCAGTGCGGGGACACGCGGCACGAACGAGGGGCGCTCAGCACGCGCCTTGGGCGAACGGTGCGCGAGAGCCTTGCGCAGCTGGGAACGGCCGCGGTGGATACGGGACCGCACGGTGCCGAGCTTGACGCCCAGGGTGGCCGCGATCTCCTCGTACGACAGCCCCTCGATGTCGCACAGCACGACGGCGGCGCGGAACTCGGGGGCGAGGGTGTCGAGGGCCTGCTGGACGTCGGCGTCGAAGTGCGCGTCGTTGAAGACCTGCTGGGGCGTGGGCTCCTTGCTGGCCAGTCGCTCGGCCGCGTCGTCGCCGAGCGCGTCGAAGCGGATGCGCTGCTTGCGGCGCACCATGTCCAGGAAGAGGTTGGTGGTGATGCGGTGCAGCCAGCCCTCGAAGGTGCCCGGCGTGTACGTCGACAGGGACCGGAAGACGCGGACGAACACCTCCTGGGTGAGGTCCTCCGCGTCGTGCTGGTTGCCGGTGAGGCGATAGGCGAGCCGGTACACCCTGCCGCTGTGCATGCTGACGATCTCCTCCCAGGTGGGCGGAGTCCACGCCTGCCCGTCCGCGTCGCCGGAGAAGGTCGCGGTCTGGGCCGGGTCGCCGGCGCGGTCATGGTCAGCAGCGGTGTTGTTCACGGATTTCGGCCTGCCCGCCGATCCGAGGAAGCGCCGCAGCACTCCTACGCGATCCACAGGCGCAGCCGCACCTCCCCTGTCGGCTCTGGTGGTGTCCAGTGGAGCCCCTACCATAGCCACCTCGCCCGTTAGCTCCGGATAAGCGGTTTTACGAGAATTTGATCTGGGCTGCCACAGCTCGTACGGCTGCGTCTGCGATTGCTCGGCGTCCGCGTCCATCCCCTCGCCCCCCTTCCCGGCACGCTCTCTTTCTTCTCCCTTTGAACGACTGGTCCCATCTGCGGGTTCCCGACGCCAACGGATACAGTCACGCCCAGGCAACCACGGGGACAGGAGAGGGTCATTACCGCCAACCGGCAGACGAGCTGGGCGTTCGCCGACGCCTATGTCGCCGAGGACGAGACGCTGCGCTGGGCCCGTGACCGGGCCGGCGAGGCCGGCCTGCGCTCGGTGTCGCCCGGCACGGGCGCGGCCCTCAGGTTGCTCGCCGCCAGCGTGGACGCCAAGGCGGTCGCGGAGATCGGCACCGGCTGCGGTGTCTCCGGGATCCATCTGCTGCACGGCATGCGCCCGGACGGGGTGCTCACCACGGTCGACCAGGAGCCGGAGCACCAGCAGTCGGCCCGCCAGGCGTTCCGTGAGGCCGGCTTCGCCGGGAACCGGGCCCGCTTCATCCCCGGCCCGGCGCTGGACGTCCTGCCCCGTCTCGCGGACTCCGGCTACGACCTGGTCTTCTGCGACGGCGACCGGCAGGAGTACCAGGACTATCTCGCTGAATCGTTGCGTCTGCTGCGCCCGGGAGGCCTGGTCGCCTTCGAAGGCGTCTTCGCGAACGGACGCACCATGGACTCCGGCCCCCAGCCCTCGGAGGTGCTGCGGCTGCGGGAGCTGGTGCGGACCGTTCGCGAGAGCCAGGATCTGGTGTCGTCGCTGCTGCCGGTGGGGGACGGTCTGCTGTGCGCCGTCAAACGGTGAGCGGCCGTGGAACGGTGCTCCTCTCACTCCCGGAGCGGTGACCGGCCGACGCCGGAATTCCCCCTGCGCCCGCGCAAACAGCCGCCCCGGCACCGCGTGCGGCACCGGGGCGACTGAAGGGGTATGGTCGCTTGCGCGTCAGCCGACGACCTTCTTGAGGGCGTCGCCGAGCGCGTCGGCCTCATCCGGGGTCAGCTCGACGACGAGCCGACCGCCGCCTTCGAGCGGAACGCGCATGACGATGCCCCGCCCCTCCTTGGTCACCTCGAGCGGGCCATCACCCGTCCGCGGCTTCATGGCCGCCATGCTCGTTCCCCTTCCTGAAACCCAGCTAAACCGTCTGAGCCGACGGCCCACTGAAGGGCACCTGCGGTCCTTGAAGCAGGACACACGCCACCGGCATCGAACACATTGCTTCCCAGCCATTATCCCGCATGGCAGGACCCGATGACCAACATCAGTAGGCATCGCTTGGGCAACGCACGCGAGCAAAACCACTCAATTCGGCGATGTGACTGCGATACTTCGCCGCCGCCCGGACTTTCGGTGCTCGGAAACGGGCGGCATTTCTTTGACGCAGGTCACACACGGGCCGTCCGCCTCGACCGGTGATCTGGGTCATGCTGTCCTCCATACGAGGATGTACTCACCAGTACGTCCCGAGCCGCACACGGAGGGATACGACCATGGCCGACACCGTGCTCTACGAGGTCAGCGACGGACTCGCGACGATCACGCTGAACCGCCCCGAGGCGATGAACGCGCTGAACGTCGCGGCGAAGGTCGCCCTCCGGGACGCGGTCCGGTCCGCCGCGGACGACGACGCCGTACGGGCCGTGCTGCTGACCGCGGCCGGGGACCGGGCGTTCTGCGTCGGGCAGGACCTCAAGGAGCACATCGGGCTGCTGGCCGCCGACCGGGAGAACGGCTCGGGGCAGACCATGTCCACGGTGCGCGAGCACTACAACCCGATCGTCAGGGCGATCGCCGGGGCGCCGAAGCCGGTGGTGGCGGCGGTGAACGGGGTCGCGGCGGGGGCCGGTTTCGGGTTCGCGCTGGCCGCGGACCACCGCATCGTCGCGGACACGGCGGCGTTCAACACCTCCTTCGCCGGTGTCGCGCTCACGGCCGACTCCGGCATCTCCTGGACGCTGCCGCGGGTGGTCGGTCCGAGCCGCGCCACCGACCTGCTGCTCTTCCCGCGCAGCGTCTCCGCGCAGGAGGCGTACGAGCTGGGCATCGCCAACCGGCTGGTGCCGGCGGCGGAGCTGCGCGCGGAGGCCGAGAAGACGGCCCGCGCGCTGGCCGAGGGGCCGACGGTGGCGTACGCGGCGCTGAAGGAGTCGGTGGCGTACGGGCTGAGCCACTCGCTGGAGGAACTGCTGGAGAAGGAGGACGAGTTGCAGGCTCGGGCGGGGTCCTCCGAGGATCACGCGATCGCTGTGCGGGCGTTCGTGAACAAGGAGAAGCCGAAGTATTTGGGGCGGTGAGGGGGCCTGCGGCACGCTTTTGGGTGGGGGTTCGCTGTGGCTGGGTGCGTTCCCCGCGCCCCTGAGAGGGGGGGTGGGGGCTGCGGCTCTGTTTTCGGGTGCGGGTTCGTGGGGGGCTTTCGCGCAGTTCCCCGCGCCCCTGGGGGGTGTTTCTCGCGTCGCTCATGTTCTTGCCGTGCAGGTTTTCAGGTGGTCGTTGACCAGGCCGCAGGCCTGCATCAGGGCGTATGCCGTGGTGGGGCCGACGAAGCGCAGGCCATGCTTCTTGAGGGCCTTGGACAGGGCCGTGGACTCCGGCGTCACCGCCGGGACGTCGGCGAGGGTGTCCGGCACCGGGCGGCCGGCCGGGTCGGGGGCGTGGGACCAGATCAGCGCGTCCAGCTCGCCCGGCGCCCACCCGGCCAGCTCGCGCGCGTTGGCCAGCGTGGCGTCGATCTTCGCGCGGTTGCGGATGATGCCGGTGTCGGCCAGCAGCCGCTCCCGGTCCGCGTCGGTGAACTCGGCGACCTCCGCGATCCGGAACCCGGCGAAGGCGGCGCGGAAGCCGGGGCGGCGGCGCAGGATGGTGATCCACGACAGCCCCGACTGGAAGGCCTCCAGGCTGAGTCGCTCGAAGAGGGCGTCGTCGCCGTGGACCGGACGGCCCCACTCCTCGTCGTGGTACGCCAGGTAGTCCGGGGCGGACAGCGCCCAGGGGCAGCGCGGAAGGCCGTCCGGGCCGACCGGCACCTCGCTCGCGGCGTCGCTCACCGCTGATCGCCCTCCGGGTGCGGGGCGGCCTTGTCCATCGCGACGTGCGCCGCGGCGGCCCGGGCGCCCGCCAGCGCGGACTCCAGGTCGGCGATCCGGGCGTCCCGCTCGGCGAGCTCCGCGCCGAGGCGGCCGAGGGCGTCGTCCACCTCCGCCATGCGGTAGCCGCGGGCGGCGAGCGGGAAGCGCAGGCTGTCGATGTCCGCGCGGTTGACCGGGCGGTCCGGCGGCAGGGAGTCCTGGAGGCGCTCCGGGGCCGCCTCGGGCAGCGGGGCGCTGTCGCCGCCGCCGACCACGGCCAGGGTCACCGCGGCCACCACGACGGCCAGCGCGACGACCAGGAACAGGAACATAACCATCGCCGGGGCCCCCACGGTCGGATGAGTCGGAGTCGGATGTGTGACTCCGATCGTGCCATGCGAGTCTGACAGTCGGGACCGCCGGGCGGACGGAGGCGGCCCGCACGGCAGGACGAGGAGAGGTCTCAAGGGGATGCTCAGGCTGGGCAGGCGGGAATTCGCACCGCACGAGCGGGTGATCATGGCGATCGTGAACCGGACCCCGGACTCCTTCTACGACCAGGGCGCCACCTTCCGCGACGAGCCGGCGCTCGCGCGCGTGGAGCAGGCGGTGGCCGAGGGCGCCGCGATCATCGACATCGGCGGGGTGAAGGCCGGGCCGGGCGAGGAGGTCACGGCCGAGGAGGAGGTGCGGCGGACCGTCGGTTTCGTCGCCGAGGTGCGCCGCCGCTTCCCGGACGTGGTGATCAGCGTGGACACCTGGCGGCACGAGGTCGGCGAGGCCGTCTGCGAGGCCGGCGCGGACGTGCTGAACGACGCGTGGGGCGGGGTCGATCCGCGTCTGGCGGAGGTCGCAGCGCGGTACGGCGCGGGGCTGGTGTGCACCCACGCGGGCGGCGCGGAGCCGCGGACCCGGCCGCACCGGGTGACGTACGACGACATCATGGCGGACATCCTCGACGTGACCGTGGGCCTGGCCGAACGGGCGGTGTCCCTGGGGGTGCCGCGGGAGTCGGTGATGATCGATCCGGGGCACGACTTCGGGAAGAACACCCGGCACAGCCTGGAGGCGACCCGGCGGCTGGGCGAGATGGTGGCCACCGGCTGGCCGGTGCTGGTGTCGCTGTCCAACAAGGACTTCGTCGGCGAGACGCTGGACCGCCCGGTGAAGGAGCGGGTGGTGGGGACGCTCGCGACGACGGCGGTGTCGGCGTGGCTCGGGGCCCAGGTGTACCGGGTGCACGAGGTCGCCGAGACGCGGCAGGTGCTGGACATGGTGTCGTCCATCGCCGGGGACCGGGAGCCGGCGGTGGCGCGGCGGGGCCTGGCGTAGACGGCACGGCGGGCCGCTGCGGGGGCGGCGGGGTCGTGGCCCCGGCCGCCCCGTAGGGGTCCCGGAGCCCTAGCGGCCCGCTTCCTTCGAGACCAGGGCGACCGCCTCGTCCACGTCGTCCGTGACGTGGAACAGGAGCAGGTCCTTCTCGGCCGCCTTGCCCTGGGCGATCACCGTCTTGCGCAGCCAGTCGACGAGGCCGCCCCAGTACTCCGTGCCGAACAGCACGATGGGGAACTGCGTGACCTTCTGGGTCTGCACCAGGGTCAGGGCCTCGAAGAGCTCGTCGAGGGTGCCGAGGCCGCCGGGCAGGACCACGAAGCCCTGCGCGTACTTGACGAACATCATCTTCCGGACGAAGAAGTACCGGAAGTTCAGGCCGATGTCGACGTAGCGGTTCAGGCCCTGCTCGAAGGGCAGCTCGATGCCGAGGCCGACCGAGACGCCGTCGGCCTCCAGGGCGCCCTTGTTGGCTGCCTCCATGGCGCCCGGGCCGCCGCCGGTGATGACGGCGAAGCCCGCCTCGACCAGGCCGCGGCCGAGCCGCACCCCGGCCTCGTACTCGGGCGAGTCCGCAGGGGTGCGGGCGGAGCCGAAGACGCTGATCGCGGGCGGCAGTTCGGCCAGGGTGCCGAAGCCCTCGATGAACTCCGACTGGATGCGCAGCACCCGCCAGGGGTCGGTGTGCACCCAGTCGCTCGGCGCGCGCTCGTCCAGCAGCCGCTGGTCGGTGGTGCTGGAGTCCACCTGACCGCGCCGGCGGAGGACCGGCCCCAGGCGCTTCTCCTCCGGCGGCTGCCGCTTCCCCTCAGGGTTGCCCGTAGCCATGTGCGCTCCCTCCGTTTGCCAGGTCTTACCGCCTCAGCGTAGATCTACGCGGGTTACATGCGGGGGACGTCAGCATGTCCACGGGAGAGCGTTCCAAACGCGACGCCGCCCGTGCGGGTGTCAGGCGGTCAGCCAGGACCGCAGCCGCTCCTCGCCCGCGAGGATCTTGGCGGTGTCGACGCGCTCGTCGCGCTTGTGGGCCAGGTGGGGGTTGCCGGGGCCGTAGTTCACGGCGGGGACGCCCAGCGCGGAGAAGCGGGAGACGTCGGTCCAGCCGTACTTGGGCTGCGGGGTGCCGCCCACCGCTTCGATGAAGGCGGCGGCGGCCGGGTGGGACAGGCCGGGCAGGGCCGCGCCGCTGTGGTCGTCGACGACGAACTCGGTCACGCCGCAGTCCGCGAAGACCTCCCGGACGTGCGCCAGGGCCTCCTCCTCGCTGCGGTCGGGGGCGTAGCGGAAGTTCACCGTGACGACGCACTCGTCGGGGATGACGTTGCCGGCCACGCCTCCGGAGATGCCGACCGCGTTGAGGCCCTCGCGGTACTCCAGGCCGTCGATGACCGGCCACCGGGGTTCGTAGGAGGCCAGGCGGGCGAGGATCGGCGCGGCGGCGTGGATGGCGTTGGAGCCCATCCAGCCGCGCGCGGAGTGGGCGCGCTCGCCGGAGGTCTTCAGCAGCACCCGCAGGGTGCCCTGGCAGCCGCCCTCGACCTGGCCGTCGGAGGGCTCGAGGAGCACCGCGAAGTCGCCCTCCAGCCAGTCGGGGTGCGCCTCGGCGACGTGCTTCAGGCCGTTGAGGTCGGCGGCGACCTCCTCGTTGTCGTAGAAGACGAAGGTGAGGTCGCGGTTGGGCTCGGGGACGGTGGCCGCGATGCGCAGCTGGACGGCCACGCCCGCCTTCATGTCGCAGGTGCCGCAGCCCCACAGGACGCCGTCCTCGTCGAGGCGCGAGGGGACGTTGTCCGCGATCGGGACCGTGTCGATGTGGCCGGCGAGGATCACCCGCTCCGCGCGGCCCAGCCGGGTGCGGGCCACCACGTTGTTGCCGTGCCGGTCGACCAAGAGGTGCGGCAGTGTGCGCAGGGCCGCCTCGACGGCGTCCGCGAGCGGTTTCTCCGTGCCGCTCTCGGAGGGGAAGTCGACGAGCTGCGCGGTCAGGCGTGCGGCGTCCAGCGTGAGGTCAAGCGGGGTGTCGGCCATGCCGTCGACCCTAGCGCGGAGGGGCTTGGGCCCACTGTCCGCACTGGGCTCACACGCGAACGTACTCTCCAGTACCTTGTACGCGTGCCAGAGCCGTCCCCCTCTCTCAAGCGCAAGCGCCGTGGCCGTCTGCTCCGCTGCGGCGCGGCCTTCGCGGTGCTGTCAGCGGTCGCCGGGTACGTCGTGGCGCAGTACGTCACCGGAGGCACCGGCGGCCCGGGCTGCAAGGTCGTGTCCGGCAAGGGCGACGGGGCGACGTACGAGTTCACACCCGAGCAGGCGGTGAACGCGGCGACGATCAGTGCCGTGGGCACCGCGCGTGACCTGCCCGAGCGGGCCGTGACGATCGCGCTGGCGACCGCGCTGCAGGAGTCGTCGCTGCGCAACATCGACTTCGGGGACCGTGACTCGCTGGGGCTGTTCCAGCAGCGTCCCTCGCAGGGCTGGGGCACGCCGAAGCAGATCATGGACCCGGCGTACGCGTCGGAGAAGTTCTACGCGCACCTGGAGAAGGTGCCGGGCTACACGCGGCTGCCGCTGACCGTCGCCGCGCAGAAGGTGCAGCGCAGCGGCTTCCCGCAGGCGTACGCCAAGCACGAGCCGGACGCGACGCTGCTGGCGGCCGCCCTCACCGGGCGCTCCGGGGCGACGCTGACCTGCGAGGGCCGGCCGGCGGCCACCCGGGCGGGCGGCGCGGACGCGGTGCGGGCCGCGCTGGCCCGGGATTTCGGGCGGGACGTGCTGGAGCCGGCCGGCGCCGAGGTGGGCGACGACGCCGAGGGGCGGTCGCGCTCGACGCCCTCCCCGTCCGCGGAGGCGGCGGGTGACGGGTCCGGCGGGCGGACCGTGACGCTTCCCGTCACCGCCGTCTCCGGCGACCGGCGGGACGCAGGTGAGCGGGGGTGGCAGCTGGCCCACTGGGCCGTGGCCAACGCCTCCGAGCTGCACATACGGAGTGTGTCGTACGCCGGGCGGGAGTGGGTCGCCGGGCACACGGACAGCCAGTGGCGGACGCTGGACGGCAAGGGGTCCGCGGGCGCGGACGGCGGCGCGGACGCGGTCCGGATCACCACCGGCGAGTAGCACGGGGCGGGCTTCGCACGGAAGGGCGCGGCGGCCCGCGCAGGTGTGCGGACGTGCCCCCGCGCAGGAGTGCGGGAGATCACCCGCAGGCGTTGAACCCGGCCGACAATGCGCCGCATTGCCGACTCTTTGCCCGGCGCCTCCGCAACTTTCGGGGCGGTCGCGCGGTAGTCACTGCGTCCGAGCCCGGCGACAGGCGGTCGACAGCCAGTGGGTCGTCACCGGGCGGCCGGACCTCATCGTTCTCTGCCGTCGAAGGAGCACCATGTCCCTCCCCCTGACCCGTCGGATCGCCCGTGCCGCGCTGATCGTCGCTGCGGGAGCGGCCGCCGGGGTCGGTGCCGCCGGTTCCGCGAGCGCGGCGCCGGCGCTGCCGGCCGCCCCGAACCTCGGGCTGAACGCCCTGGACGGTGCGCCGGGCAAGACCGTGGACAACGTGACGAAGGGTGTCGGCAAGACCGCCCCCGACGCGACCGAGGTGGCGCCGGCCGCGGGCACGACCGTGAAGAAGGCCGTGCCGGTGGTCAAGGAACTGCCGACCGACTCCCTCGCGAAGGGCGGCGCGGCGAAGAAGCTGCCGGTGCAGGGCCTGCCCATCGGCTGACCCCACCGCCGAGGGGCGCACCCAGCGAAGACGACGGGGCCCGGGGAGTTCTTCCCCGGGCCCCGTCGTCATGCGCCGCCGCGTCGGCGGACGCGGTGTGTCAGGAGGTCAGGCGGGTGACCGCCGACCGGATGCGTTCGTCCGTCGCGGTCAGGGCGACGCGGACGAAGCGGTCGCCGGCCGGGCCGTAGAAGTCGCCGGGGGCGACCAGGATGCCGCGGTCGGCGAAGTGGGCGACGGTGTCCCAGCAGGACTCGCCGCGCGTGGCCCACAGGTACAGGCCGGCCTCGCTGTGCTCGATGCGGAAGCCGTGGGCGAGCAGGGCCCCGCGCAGGGCCGTGCGGCGGGCCGCGTACCGCTCGCGCTGGACGCGGACGTGCTCGTCGTCGCCGAGGGCCGCCACCACCGCCGCCTGGGTCGGGGCCGGCGTCATCATCCCGCCGTGCTTGCGGATCTCCAGCAGCGGGCCGAGCACCGCCGGGTCGCCGGCCAGGAACGCGGCGCGGTAACCGGCCAGGTTGGACCGCTTGGAGAGCGAGTGGACGGCGACGACGCCGTCGTAGGAGCCGCCGTTGACGTCCGGATGGAGCACCGAGACGGGGTCGGCCTCCCAGCCCAGCTCGAGGTAGCACTCGTCGGAGAGGACCAGGACGCCGTGCTCGCGGGCCCAGGTGACGATCCTCGTCAGCTCCTCCTTGGGCAGTACCCCGCCCGTCGGGTTGGACGGCGAGTTGAGCCACAGCAGCTTCAGCCGCGAGGGGTCCAGCTCGGTCGGGTCGCCGTACGCCACGTACTCCGCGCGGGCCAGACGGGCGCCGACCTCGTACGTCGGGTAGGCCAGGCGCGGGTAGGCGACCTGGTCGCCGGGGCCGAGGCCCAGCTGGGTGGGGAGCCAGGCGACGAGTTCCTTGGAGCCGACGACCGGCAGCACGTGCCGGTGGGTCACGTCGCGGGCGCCCAGCCGGTGTTCCACCCAGCGGGTGATCGCGTCCCGCAGTTCCGGGGTGCCCCACACCGTGGGATAGCCCGGCGAGTCCGCCGCCGCGATCAGCGCCTTCTGGATGTGCTCGGGCACCGGGTCGACGGGCGTGCCGACCGAGAGGTCGACGATGCCGTCGGGGTGCGCGGCGGCCGTCTTCTTGTACGGCTCCAGCTTGTCCCAGGGGAAGGCGGGCAGCCGGTCGGAGACTGCGGACACGGGCGGGGGCTCACTTTCTGGTTCGGGGAACGCCTCGGTCCCGTACGGCGGGCGGGGCCGTACGGGACCGGGGGCGACGCGTCGGTGCGGGGCCGATGCGGGACGGCTACGCCTGCGGCGGCAGCGCGGCGATGAACGGGTGGTCCCGCTCGATCAGACCGAGCTTGCTGGCGCCGCCGGGGGAGCCGAGCTCGTCGAAGAACTCGACGTTCGCCTTGTAGTAGTCCTTCCACTCCTCCGGAGTGTCGTCCTCGTAGAAGATCGCCTCGACCGGGCAGACCGGTTCACAGGCGCCGCAGTCGACGCATTCGTCCGGGTGGATGTACAAGGACCGCTGGCCCTCGTAGATGCAGTCGACCGGGCACTCCTCGATGCACGCCTTGTCCTTGACGTCGACACAAGGCTGCGCGATGACGTAGGTCACGCTGTCGTTCCTCCTCGATAGGGCGCTGGCGGGCCTCCTCAGGCTCCGCCGCCTGGCGCGCGGGAGCGCGGCGTCGTCGATGCCCGCCCCTAGTATCTCCGTTCCGGAGCATGATCCGAACAGGAGGGGTGAACTGACCTGTGGAAATCTCAGCCGCCGGGCGCCTCGAGGTCCGTATCACCACTGCTGACGTGGGGAAACGGGTCTCCGTACGGAGCTTGATCGAACATGGTCCTTCGGGTGAGAAGTTCGGCGACACGGTCGGCGTTCTCACATCATGGGACAACGGTGTGTTGCGGATCACAAGGAAGACCGGGGAAAGTGTCCGCGTCGCCGAGTCCGCGCTGGTCGCGGGCAAGGTCGTGCCGGCCGCCCCGGCGCGTCGGCGCGGGCCCGCCGCGTCCTACGAGGAGCTGGCGCGGATCGCCGCGCGGGGCTGGCGGCCGGTGGAGAGCGAGCGGCTCGGCGGATGGGAGCTGCGGGCCGCGGGCGGGTTCACCCGGCGGGCCAACTCCGTGCTGCCGCTGGACGACCCCGGGATGGAGCTCGACGACGCGCTGACGGCCGTACGCCGCTGGTACGCGGCCCGCGGGCTGCCGGCGTACGTCCAGACCGCCACGGGCGCCGAGGGCACGCAGGAGCTGCTGTGCGCGGAGCTGGAGCGGCGCGGGTGGGTCCGTGAGGTGACCGCCGAGCTGTGGACGGGGGCGCTCGCCCCGGTCGCGGACCTGGGTGACCCGTCGTCCGCGGTGCTGCTGTCGCGGGAGGCGGACGAGGCGTGGCTGTCCCGGTACCGGCGCAAGGGCGTGGGCGAGGTGGCCCTGCGGGTGCTGGGCGGGGGTTCCCCGGGCGCGCCGGCCGGGGGTCCGGGTGAGCCGTCGGTGTGGTTCGCGACGGTGCCGGGCGATCCGGGCGCGGCGGCGCCGGCCGCCATCGGGCGGTGCGTCGTGGACGGCCGGTGGGCCGGGTTCGCGGCGGTCGAGGTGGATCCGGCGCAACGGCGGCGGGGGCTGGCCACGGCCGTGATGGTGGCGCTGGCCCGCCGGGCGCTGGAGGAGGGCGCGTCGGCGGCCTGGCTCCAGGTCGAGGTGGACAACGAAGGCGCGCGGGCGCTGTACGGCCGTATGGGCTTCGCCCCGCACCACGCGTACCACCACTACCGCGAGCCGCGGACGTCTCCCGCGCAATCGTCGGCTCCGGCAGGTGACGGAGCGCTGTGAGCGGGCACGAACCGGGTATGCGCTCCCCTTGGCCCCCACCGCCCGGACGCTCCGCCGAACTGCGCCGGCGGTTCGCCGAGGAGGCCCGCAGCGAGCGGCCCGGCCTGTCCGCGCTCTGCCTGCTGGTGGGCGCGGAGGGCGACGGCACGCTCGACGAGGCGGGCATGGACGCGGTGGAGATCGAACTCGACCGGCTGGCCGGCGAGCTGCCGCACCGGCCCGGTTCGCCGCGCGCGTGGGCGCTGGCGCTGCGGGACCTGCTGGGTGAGCGGTACGGCTTCCACGGCGTCCCGGACGACTACCGGCGGCTGGAGTCCTCGCTCCTGCACGCGGTGCTGCGGCGGCGGCGCGGGCTGCCGATCCTGCTGTCCGTGGTGTGGATCGAGGTGGCCCGGCGGGCGGGCGCGCCCGTGTACGGCGTGGCGCTGCCCGGGCATTTCGTCGTCGGCTTCGGGGACCGCGAGGGGCCGGGCGCCGGACAGGTGCTGGCCGATCCGTTCGACGGGGGCCGGGTGCTGACCGGGGCGGACGCGGAGCTGCTGGTCGCCGGTGTCACCGGGGGCCCTCTGGAGGCGTCCATGCTGACGCCGGCGGGGACGCTGGAGGTGGTCGCGCGCGTCCTGAACAACGTACGGGCGTGGGCGGCGACCCGTCCCGAGCGGACCGACGTGGCGCTGTGGGCCCTGGATCTCGCCCTGCTCCTCCCGTCCCGGCCCGCCCGCCTGCGTTACGAGCGGGCGCAGCTTCTCGTGCGGCGCGGCGAGTTCACGGCGGGCGCGGCGGAGCTGGAGGCGTACGCGGAGGTCGTCGCCGCGGTGGATCCACCGGCCGCCGCCCGCGTCCGCGGCGAGGCCCACGCCGCCCGCGCCCTCCTCAACTGACCCCCGGCCGGCCCGCCGGCCGGGGCACCCTCACCGCAGCGCCGCCACGGTCCCGGACCGGACCACCGCACCTGCCCGCACGCCCCGTCCTCCGAGGCCCGACGTGCGCCCGCTACAGCCACCCCTTGTCGCGTGTCAGGTCGCTGTCCCCGGCGGTGGCCAGGGCGAAGCGGAGCCGCTGGGCCTGTCCCCCGGACAGCTTGTCGGCCCTGCGGCCGGCGATCCCGGTGAGTCCGGCGCGGGCGAGGACGTCGGGGACGGGGTGCGGCCTGGGGTGGAGTCCGCAGGCGAGTCCCACCAGTTCGACGACGGTGACCTCGCCCATCAGCCCGCCGCTCTGCAGCATGGCCCCGACGCGTCCGGCGACGATCGCCTCGCGCGGGCCGGTGCCGCAGACGGTGACCGTGCCGCTGTCGGGGCGCTTGAGGCCGAGCAGCAGGTCGAGGGTGGTGGACTTGCCGGCGCCGTTCGGGCCGAGGAGCGCCACGGTCTCCCCGGCGCGCAGGGTGAGGGTCACGTCGTCCACGGCCCGGACGTCGCCGTATCTCTTGGTCACCCGGTCGAACACGACCGCCTCTGTCGTCGTCATGCGCCCATCGTGGCCGCCGGGGGCGGACGCCCGGCAGTGTCGGCGGTCGTGACCCGGGGATGACAGATGTGGTGCCGCACGCCCGGACGGGACTTGGCGCGGACCGCACGGCCCGGACGGGCACGGCGCACGGCGCACGGCACCGGGAAGGCCGGCGCCATCTGCCCTTTTGACATAGGTATGACGAGATATTCGACGTGGCCGGCGTCGTCGTGCTCGCCGCGGGTCTGCTCGCGCTGGTCTTCGGCATCGTCAAGGGTGAGACCTGGGGCTGGGCCTCCGCGGGCACCCTCGGCGCGATCGCCGCCGGTGTCGTCCTGCTGGTGGTGTTCGGCTGGTACGAGACCCGGCAGGAGCACCCGCTGCTGCCCATGCGGCTGTTCCGCGACCGGTCGCTGACCACCGGTTCCGTGATGACCGCGCTGAACTTCTTCGTGATGCTCGGCGGGATCTTCTTCATCATGCTGTACCTGCAGAACGTCCGCGGCTACACGCCCGTCGAGGCCGGCATCAGCACGCTGCCGCTGTCGCTCGCCTCACTGGTGGCCTCGCCGCTCGGCTCGCAGCTGACCGGCCGCTTCGGCCCGCGGTTCACCATCCCGCTGGGCCTGGTCCTGTCGGCCGCCGCCCTGTTCGGCATGCTCACCTGGTCCACCGACTCCTCCTACGCCACCATGTGGCCGCCCTACGTCGCGCTGGGCCTGGGTGTCGGCATCGTGCTGCCCGCGACCGCCGCCGCGATCATCGGTAACGCACCGGTCCGGGACGGCGGTGTGGCGTCCGGACTGCAGTCCACGATGCT